>NZ_CP054021.1:981562-1308750 GCF_005862305.2 Rhizobium indicum
CGGAGACGGCGGCCATGCACGAAGGACGATGCCTTGACGATCAATCAGCCCATTCCCGCTCTGCCGGCCGGTCTTCCTGATCTGGCGCTTCTCACGGAAAAAGCTGCCGGCACGGGGTCCGTCATTATCTACCAGCCTTATCTCGGCCCTTCGGAGCGCAGCCAGCTCGACGCGGCTGCCGTACCGCTCGACATCTCATTCAACACGCAGGCTGCGACCCGCGAATACGAGCTCTTCCGCATCCTGCATGCGCATCACGAGGCGATCGGCCTCGGCGAGGACGTGTTCTGGGGACTGCTGTCCAGCAAATTCGAGGTGAAGTCGGTGACGAGCTTCCCATCCTTCGTTACCGAGGCGGAAAAGGCCAGGGCGGAAGGTGCGGACGCCTATCTCTACAATCCGCTGATCGGCCACGCCGCGATCTACAGCAACGTCTGGGAGCATTCGCTGCTTGGCGGCCGTCCAGGCATGGAGCCGATCTTCCTCCATATCCAGCAGCTCGGCTATCCGATCGCGCCGCCGCAAGACAAAACCGCCTTCATGTTCTGCAACTATTTCTGCGGCAACAGGAAGTTCTGGTCCGGATATTTCGCCTTTTGCGAACGCATTCTGGAATCGCTGGAAAATGAAGGGCGCCGCGGCACGCCAGCGGGCATTGCCTATGCCGGTTCGGCGCAGTATTCACGCGACGCCAACGCGACGATGCGCCCCTTCGTGATCGAGCGTCTGCTCGGGCTCTATGTCCAGCAGGCTGCCGCCTCCGGATTGAAGATCGCCGCCTTCGTGCCGGCGCCTGCCGATTTCGAGTGGAAGTTCGGTGTCCGCCTCGGCCGGATGCTGCATGGTCTCTTCACCGCCAAGGAAGCTTTTCTTCAGAGCCCCGACGAGGCCCACTTGGCCTCTTGGCAGGATGGCCGCCAACCACTGATCAAGCAGCCGCACCTTATCTGGTTCGCCGATGATCCGCCGGCCTGGATGCCGCGCGGCCAGTTCACGGGTGGCCGCGAACTGATGCGTGCCTATGCTCCGCAGGCTTCCGGCGCCTCCCCGGCGCCGCAGCCGGCTGTGCGTACCGAGATCCCCGCCGCCCAGAAGATCGAGCAGCCGCCTCGCGACACATTGCAGCCCTTTGCCGGTGGATGGCAGGCCCACAAGGATCGCCATTGTATCTGGATCGTGACGCCTCCCAACTACAACCACAGCCACGCCTTCGACGAGGTTGCGCTCGGTCTGCAGGGCGCCTTCCATGAGCTGGGCGGTTCTGCGCCGATCGTCAGAGACATGACCGAGTTCGCGGACCGTGCGCCGATCATTTATGGCGGCAACCTGCTTCCGGCCGAAATCGTCGGCCATCTGCCGAAGGACAGCGTCATCATCAATCTCGAGCAGGTGTCCGAAGAAAGCATCTGGATCAATTCGCGCTATATGTCGATCCTGAGGGCGATGCCGGTGCTCGACTACAGCCCGCGCAACCGCGAAAACCTTGCCGCCAAGGGTATCGATCACGCCGGTGTGCTCGAAATCGGTTACAACAGTTGCCTGAGCCAGATCCAGCACGCCATCGTCAAGGATATAGACGTGCTCTTCTATGGCTCGATGAACGAGCGCCGCCACCACATCCTGAAGACGCTCGAACAGGGCGGGCTCAAGGTCGCGCATCTCTTCAACATCTATGGTGCGGAACGCGATGCGGCGATTGCCCGCGCCAAGATCGTCATAAACATCCATCATTATGCGAGCGGCGTCTTCGAGATCGTCCGCATTTCCTATCTGCTTGCCAATCGCGTTTGCGTGCTGACGGAAGGCGACATCCGCGATCCGGACCTCCAGCCCTTCATCGGCGGCTTGGCAATTGAGCCCTATGACGACATGATCGAGCGCTGCTACAAGCTGATCGCAGATGCCGACGAGCGCGATGCCATTGCCGCGAAGGGCCTCGCGGCCATGCAGAGCCGCTCGCAGGCGGACATGCTGATGAGCGTCATGAGGGCGGGCGCTTGATAAAAGCCGCAAAAAGGTAAGTCATGCGTATTGAGACCACGGCCATCGAGGGCATCGTTGCGATCACGCCGCCACGCTTCGGCGATCACCGCGGCTACTTCTCCGAGGTATTCAAGGATGCCTGGTTCCGGGAAAATGTGGCCGACGTCACGTTCATCCAGGACAATGAATCGCTTTCGGCGCAGACCGGCACCGTCCGGGGGCTGCATTTCCAGATACCACCCTTTGCACAGGGCAAGCTGGTGCGCTGCCTTGCCGGCCGGATCATGGATGTCGTCGTCGATATCCGCGAGGAATCACCGAGCTTCGGCAAATGGCTCTCTCAGGAGCTCTCGTCGGAAAATGGCATGCAGCTCTGGGTACCGGCCGGTTTCGCACACGGATTCGCAACGCTCGAGCCGAACAGCGTCATCAGCTACAAGGTAACCGCACCCTACAGCCCGCAGCATGATCGGGGCATCGCGTGGAACGATCCGGCGATCGGTATCCGCTGGCCCTTCTATGAGAGAGACATGGTATTGTCCGACAAGGACAAGACGCTGCCGCGGCTCGCCGATCTGCCAGGCCATTTTTCCTGTTCAGCACAGCAACCCAGGGATTGATCGACGATGCGCATACTGGTCACGGGCGGAGCGGGCTTCATCGGATCGGCATTGGTGCGCCATCTCGTCAGCAAGATCGGCGCCGAGGTGCTGAATGTCGACACGCTGACCTATGCCGGCAATCTGGCGTCACTGAAATCCGTCGAAGCGGCGCCGAACTATCAATTCCTGCAGGCCGACATCTGCGACCGCGCCGGGATGCAGGAAGCATTCGCGTCCTTCCGCCCTGATATCGTCATGCATCTCGCGGCCGAGAGCCATGTCGACCGCTCGATCTCGGGCGCAGCCGATTTCATTCAGACCAACATCGTCGGCACATTCAGGCTGCTGGATACCGCACGGCACTATTGGGATGAGCTTGACGCTCGCCGCAAGAGTGCCTTCCGCTTTCTGCATGTCTCGACAGACGAGGTCTACGGCTCGCTCGGCGACGAGGGCCTCTTCGAGGAGACGACGCCTTACGATCCGTCCTCGCCCTACTCTGCCTCCAAGGCCGCCAGCGACCATCTGGCGATCGCCTGGCACCGAACCTACGGCCTGCCCGTCGTCGTCTCCAATTGCTCCAACAACTACGGCCCGTTCCATTTCCCCGAAAAGCTCATTCCGCTAATGATCCTGAACGCACTGGAGGGCAAGCCTCTTCCGGTTTACGGCAATGGCGCGAATATCCGCGACTGGCTCTATGTCGAAGACCACGCCCGCGCGCTCTTCACGATCGCTTCCCGGGGCCGGCTCGGCGAGAAATACAACGTCGGCGGCCGCAACGAGCGCAGGAACATCGATGTCGTTCATCGCATCTGCGCCATTCTCGACGGCGTCTACCAAGACAACGGACCGTATGCGCGTCTGATCACCAACGTCACGGATCGCCCCGGACACGACGCACGCTATGCGATCGACGCCTCGAAACTCGAAAGCGAGCTCGGCTGGAAGGCACAGGAAACCTTCGAGACTGGCATCGAAAAGACCGTGCACTGGTACTTGGAAAACGAATGGTGGTGGAGGCCGCTGCGCGAAAACGTCTACTCCGGCGAACGCCTCGGCGTTTTCAAGGGACGATAATCGATGCGCATTGCCGTCACCGGCAAACAGGGCCAGGTCGTTCAGTCGCTGCTCAGACGTGGCGCCGAAACGGGCGTCGAAATCAGCGCGGTCGGGCGCCCGGAAATGGACCTTGCGGATCCCGCGAGTATCGCAGCCGCCTTCTCGGCTCTGCGCCCGGATGTGATCGTCTCGGCCGCCGCCTATACGGCGGTCGACAAGGCCGAGAGCGAACCTGAGCTTGCTTTTTCCGTCAACGCAGCAGGCGCCGGGGCGGTTGCCGAGGCTGCCGCGCGGATCGGGGTCCCGGTTATCCACATTTCGACCGACTACGTCTTCAGCGGCGACAAGGCCTCCGCCTATTCCGAAGAGGATGCGACGGCGCCGATCTCCGTCTACGGGCGTTCGAAGCTCGCGGGCGAGAAGGCCGTCGCGGCGGCGAACCCGAACCACGTCATCTTGCGCACCTGCTGGGTCTATTCGCCCTTTGGCGCCAATTTCCTGAAAACGATGCTGCGGCTCTCCGAGACGCGCGATCATCTCAGCGTTGTCGCCGATCAGACAGGATGCCCGACCTCGGCACTCGACATCGCCGACGCGATTCTTGCGATCGCAACCCGTGTTGTAACGGACCCTGCGCCATCGCTCCGCGGCACCTTTCACCTGACCGGCAGCGGCGAAGCAAGTTGGGCTGATTTCGCCGAAGAGATATTCGCGGAGCTTGCTAAATCCGGCGGCAGAACCGTCGGCGTCGAGCGCATCCCGACAGCGGACTATCCGACACCGGCGAAGCGTCCCGCCAATTCACGTCTCAACGGCGACAAGCTCGCCAGAACATATGGAATCCGGCTGCCGGACTGGAAGCAGTCTATGAAGATTGTCATGCGAGACTTTTGAATAAAGGTCTCTAGGGAGATGGGCATGAAGGGGATTATTCTCGCCGGCGGCACGGGCACGCGTCTGCATCCGATCACGCAGGCCGTTTCGAAACAGTTGATGCCGGTCTACGACAAGCCGATGATCTACTATCCGCTGACGACGCTCATGCTCGCCGGCATCAGGGAGTTGTTGATCATCACTACGCCTCACGACGTCGAAGCCTTCAAGCGCCTTCTCGGCGACGGCTCGCAATGGGGAATTTCGCTGACCTATGCCGCACAGCCGAGCCCGGACGGCCTCGCCCAGGCCTTCATCATCGGCGCCGACTTCCTGCATGGCGACAGCTCGGCACTCGTTCTCGGCGACAACATCTTCTACGGGCACGGGCTGCCGGAAATCATGAAATCCGGCACGAGCCGGCGGGAAGGCGCGACAGTATTCGCCTATCACGTCACCGATCCGGAACGCTATGGCGTTGTCGGCTTTGACAAAAAGATGAATGCGCTGTCGATCGAGGAGAAGCCGAAGAAGCCAAAATCGAACTGGGCGGTGACCGGCCTCTATTTCTACGACCAGCAGGTGGTCGATATCGCCGCCAACCTGAAGCCGTCACCGCGCGGCGAATTGGAAATCACCGATGTCAACCGCACCTATCTCGAGCGCGGCCAGCTTTTCGTGGAGCTGATGGGCCGGGGCTATGCCTGGCTCGACACCGGCACGCCGGACAGCCTGCTCGATGCCGCAGGTTTCGTCAGCACGCTGGAGAAACGCCAGGGCTTCAAGATCGCCTGCCCCGAAGAGGTCGCCTGGCGCATGGGTTACATCTCGCAGGACGACCTCGCCAAGCTCGCGGAGAAGCTCGGCAAGAGCGCCTACGGCCAGTATCTGACGAAGCTGTCCCCGGATTGGTGAGCTATTGGGCCGCGCCGCGTCACAGACGTACAGTTGGATGCATCGACGAGCGCCTGAGGATGTTTCGCGCCCAGCATGCCAGTCGTGGTGTGACCGTGGAAACCGTTACAGGTTTTTGGTTCAGGTGCTCGGGAATTCCGCCAGCCGAGCGGCGTAACGCGCCATGGTGTCGACTTCGAAATTGACGAAATCGCCGGTCTTGCGATTGCCCCAGGTAGTGACCTCGAGCGTGTGGCGGATGAGCAGCACGTCGAAATCCGTGCCATCGACGGCATTGACCGTCAGCGAGGTGCCGTCGAGTGCGATCGAACCCTTGGGGGCGACGAATTTCGCCAGATGTTCGGGCGCGCGCAGGCGATAGCGCGTGGCGTCGCCCTCTGCTGTCACCGAGAGGATTTCCGCTTTGCCGTCGACATGGCCGGAAACGATGTGGCCGCCGAGTTCATCGCCGATCTTCAGCGACCGTTCGAGATTGATGCGGCTGCCCTCCTGCCAGGCACCGATCGTCGTCAGCCGCAACGCCTCTTCCCAGGCCTCGACCTCGAACCAGCGCCCATTGCTGCCCTCCTGCGGCAGGCCGGTGACGGTGAGGCAGATGCCGGAGTGAGAGATGGATGCGCCCATATCGATGGTCGCCGGGTCGTAACTCGTCGCAACGCGGAGCTTGATGCCCTCCTTCAGCGGCGAAACGGATTCGATCGTACCGATATCGGTGACTATTCCGGTGAACATCAAAGCCCCCTTTCGTATTCGTCCAGGCGATCTTCGCCGAACATCAGCGTGCCCGTATTGGCAAAACCCGATGGTATGTCGGTTGCATCAAGCGGGGATTCAATACCACGCTCGCCGATGACAACAGGCGCCTGATAAAGCTGGATGCGGTCGACGAGGCCAGCTTCGAGGAAAAGCCGTGCCGTCTTTGCACCGCCCTCGACCAGGAGCGAGGAAATACCGCGCGTCGCGAGTGCCGGCAACAGGACTTCCGGATGATAGGGATTGCAATGGACGACCTCGACGCCGGCGGCTTCGAGGGCTGCGCGGCGGGAGTCCATGTCGGTGGCGTCGGCGGGTAGGTTACCCCCCTCTGCCCTGCCGGGTATCTCCCCCACAAGGGGGGAGATCGGATCGGGGTTAGCCCCTTGCCCTACGTCTTGCCTCGAGGCGAAACCATCTTGATCGGAAGCTGGGGAATTCGGATCGCGCCTCCTGCCGATCTCCCCCCTTGTGGGGGAGATGCCCGGCAGGGCAGAGGGGGGTAAACCCTCCGCCTCCAACAACGATGCTTCCTCACCCGCCACCACGATGACCGGCACCTCCCGCGCCGTCTCGACGAGCTTGCTGGTCAGCGGCAATGCCAGAAAGGGATCGAGCACGATGCGGATCGGCGACTGGGCTTCGAGACCAGATGTCCGTACCGTCAGCAGCGGATCATCCGCAATCGCGGTACCGATGCCGACAAGGATCGCATCGGTTTCGGCACGCAGCGCCTGCACCTGGGCGCGGGCGAGCGGGCCGGTGATTGCCACCTGCCCCTCCCCTTGACGGCCGATCATGCCGTCGGCGGAAACGGCAAGCTTGAGAGTCACATAGGGCCGGTTCTTCGTCTGGCGGGTGAGATAGGCGGCAAGCGAGTGCCTGCCTTCAGCCTCCAGCACGCCGGTATCCACCGCTATGCCGGCTTCGCGCAGCATGGCGATGCCGCGGCCCGAAACCCGCGGATCGGGATCGGTGACGCTGATCACGACGCGGGCGACGCCATAGGCGATCAGCGCCTCGGAACAGGGCGGCGTCCTGCCGTGGTGCGAGCAGGGTTCGAGTGTCACATAGGCGGTGGCGCCGCGGGCGAGCGCGCCGGCTTCAGCGAGTGCCTGCGTCTCGGCATGCGGGCGGCCGCCAAGGGCGGTCACGGCACGGCCGACGATAACGCCGTCCCTGACGATCAGGCAGCCGACGGAGGGGTTGGTGGCGGTGCGGCCAAGATGCCAGCGCGACAGGCGGATCGCCGCCGCCATGAAACGTTCGTCATGCGGCGTGATGCTCATGGCTCACCTGTCCAGCGGGTCGCGGGCGATCTTGGCGTTGATTTCGGAAATGACCTTCTCGAAATCCTCGGCAAGCGAGAAATCCCGATAGACCGAGGCGTAGCGCACGAAGCCGACATCATCGAGGCTCTTCATGGCTTCCAGCACCTGCAGGCCGATCTGTTCGGAGGAGATCTCGGTCTCGCCGGAACTTTCAAGCCGGCGGACGATACCGGAGACGGCGCGCTCGATGCGATCGCGCTCGACCGGGCGTTTACGCAGCGCCACCTCGAAAGAGCGCACCAGCTTGTCGCGGTCGAAGGGCACCTTGCGGCCGGTCTTCTTGATGACCATCAGCTCGCGCAGTTGCACACGCTCGAACGTGGTGAAGCGGCCGCCGCAATCCGGGCAGATGCGCCGCCGGCGGATGGACGTGTTGTCCTCCGCCGGGCGCGAATCCTTGACCTGAGTATCTTCCGAACCGCAATAGGGGCAGCGCATCCCTACTCCTTATCCCATGTAGCCGTACATGGGGAAGCGGTCGGTGAGGCTGACCACCTTGCCGCGCACAGCGGCTTCGACGGCGGCGTTGCCTTCATCGGAATTGGCGACCTTCAGACCGTCGAGGACCTCGACGATCAGATTGCCGATCTCGCGGAATTCCGCTTCCTTGAAGCCGCGGGTCGTGCCGGCCGGCGCGCCGAGGCGCACACCCGAGGTGACGAAGGGCTTTTCCGGATCGAAGGGAATGCCGTTCTTGTTGCAGGTGACGTAGGCGCGGCCGAGGGCTGCCTCGGCGCGCTTGCCGGTGGCATTCTTCTTGCGCAGGTCGACCAGCATCAGGTGGTTGTCGGTGCCGCCGGAGACGACATCGAGGCCGCCGGCGACAAGCGTTTCAGCCAGTGCCTTGGCATTCTTGACGACCTGTGCGGCGTATTCCTTGAATTCCGGCTGCAGCGCCTCGCCGAAGGCAACGGCCTTGGCGGCGATGATGTGCATCAGCGGGCCACCCTGCAGACCAGGGAAGACAGCCGAATTGAACTTCTTCGCCAGATCCTCGTCATTGGTGAGGATGACGCCGCCGCGCGGGCCGCGCAGCGACTTGTGGGTCGTCGTCGTCGCGACATGGCAATGCGGGAACGGCGACGGATGAACGCCACCGGCGACTAGGCCGGCGATGTGGGCCATGTCGACCATGAGGTAGGCGCCAACCGAGTCGGCGATCTCGCGGAAGCGCTTCCAGTCCCAGATGCGGGAATAGGCAGTGCCGCCGGCGATGATGAGCTTCGGCTTGGTTTCCTCGGCCTTGCGGGCTACTTCATCCATGTCGAGCAGGTTGTCGCCTTCGCGCACGCCGTAGGAGACGACGTTGAACCACTTGCCGGACATGTTGACCGGCGAACCATGCGTGAGGTGGCCGCCCGAATTCAGGTCGAGCCCCATAAAGGTATCGCCGGGCTGCAGCAGCGCCAGGAACACGGCCTGGTTCATCTGCGAACCGGAATTCGGCTGGACGTTGGCGAAATTGACGCCGAACAGCTTCTTGGCGCGCTCGATCGCCAGCTCCTCGGCGATATCGACGAACTGGCAGCCACCGTAATAACGCTTGCCGGGATAACCCTCGGCATATTTGTTGGTCATGATGGAACCCTGGGCTTCCAGCACGGCGCGGGAGACGATATTCTCAGAAGCGATCAGTTCGATCTCGTGCCGTTGGCGACCGAGTTCCTTTCCGATCGCGCCGAAAATGTCCGGATCGACGTCCGCAAGCGAGCGATTGAAGAAGGATTCGGTGGAAGCATTGGTCATGGGCGGGCTCCTCAACTGGAATGCGCTGAGGTATTAGCCTTCCGCCGTGGCGAGGGCAATACGAAGAACGACATTTGCTGAGCAAAGCGCGCGCTCACGCTCTTTTGCGGTCGCTCCGAGCCGCATCTCCGATATAAAAAAACCGCGCCGGAAAGCGCGGTTTTCGATCACGATACAAAGGTCGCCGCTTATTACTGGACCGGCTGCTCCATGCCGGCCGTGGTGTCGAGCGCCAGCTCCGCATTGCCGTCCATCTGATAGATGTCGTCGCGGAACTGGACGATGCCGTCGGGCATGCCCCAGGCAGAGATGTAGACGAAATAGACCGGAACTTCCGTGGCGAGTTTGACCGGCGTGTTGACGCCGGTTGCGATCACCTGCTCCATCTGCTGGCGGTTCCAGCCGGGTGTCTCGCGCAAGAGCCAGTTCGACAAGTCGCGCACGTTCTGAACGCGGACGCAGCCCGACGATTCAAAGCGCATGAGCTTGTTGAACAGGCCCTGCTGCGGCGTGTCGTGCATATATTCGCCGTTCTTGTTGTAGAAGTTGATCTTCGTCGACGCCATGGCGTTGGTCTTGCCGGGGTCCTGACGGAACATCAGGTTCGGCGCCTCGCCGTTCCAGTCGATGGTCTCGGGAGCGACTTCGTTGCCCTTGCCGTCGAGCAGACGAATGGCATTCTTTTCGAGATAAGTCGGATCCTTGCGCATCAGCGGCATGATGTCTTTCTCGACGATCGAGCGCGGCGCAGTCCAATAAGGATTGAGGATGACCTCGTATATCTTCGAATTGACGAGATGCGTCGGGCGGCTGAGACGGCCGACAACCGCGGTGTGGCGCGTCGCGACACTGCCGTCTTCAACAGCCTCCACATAGGCGGCCGGGATGTTGACCATCAGGTGACGGCGGCCCAAGTCTTCAGGGAAGGTCTGCAGACGGACGACATTGGTGTTCAGCTGCTGCAGGCGGACATCGGCGGGGATGTTCATCGCCTTCAGCGTGAATTCGCCGAGAACGCCATCGGCCGGCAGGCCGTGACGCGCCTGGAAGCGCTTGACGGCGCCGTCGACATAGGAATCGAAGGCGTTGGACAGGCCGGCCTCGCGCGGCAGATCGCCGGTGATCGCGAGACGCTGGCGCAGCGCCTGGACGGCGGGAGAGCTGACGCCGAGCTGCAGACGCTGGTCACCGGGATTGACCTCAGGCCAGCCACCGGCTGCGGCGATCTGCTGATACTGCATGATTGCCTGCTGGGCGCTTGCGACCGATTGGGGCCCAAGGATCGGCGTGTTGGAAACCATGGCGGTCGCCGTGCGCGACGCCGCCTTGGCGTCGAACTGGTCGTCCCAGTTGCCGCGGCGCGGCGCGTTGATCAGCGTATCGAGCGCCGATTGCGCGAATGCCGGCGCGGCAAGCGCGCTGGCGCCAACCGTTGCCGCGGACGCAAGGAAGGCGCGGCGCGAGAGAGCTTCAATTCCGTTTTTCTTCGACATAGTCCCAACCACTGAATGCCGCTATAAAGAGAACCTGCGGCCTTTTGCGATATCACTGCGCTTTAACGCAGATCCCAGTCCATTCGTTGTCCGGCGCATCAAAAAATTCCGCTTGCCCCATCACAAGATTGCGATGCGGCAGCCTGAACATTCCTGATCGGTCTATTGAAAGCGCCGGTTGTTAAGCCTTCCGCTGCCACACCAATATGGCCAATTCGTGTTGCCGGGCCGGAAGACGGACTTGCCGACTGCGGGAAACAGGACACAACGAACCATATGACGGGGTAAAGCGTGCCGGTTAATAACGGCTAAAAAACGGCTTGAATACCGGGCTTTGCGCTTGCCTGCCATGCGTTGCAAAGATGCCACGCGAGAGCAAACGGCAAAAACCGGACGCGCAGGGACGCATCCGGTTTTGATCAACCCTGAAATGAGGTCAGGGGTCTCAGAGGCGATACAGGATCTGGTCGTTCCAGAAACGGTCCAGGCGCTGGAGCAGTTTGTTCATCTGCGTGAACTCGTCGGTGCCGATGCCGCCGACCTTGTCGATCGAGGCGATGTGGCGTTCGTAGAGCTTGGCCACCGTTTCGGCGATGTCCTGGCCGGTTTCGGTCAGGCTGATGCGGACCGAGCGGCGGTCGATGCGCGAGCGCTGGTGGTTGATGAAGCCGAGATCGACCAGCTTCTTGACGTTGTAGGAGACGTTGGAGCCGAGATAGTAGCCACGCGAGCGCAGCTCGCCGGCGGTCAGCTCGGAATTGCCGATGTTGAAAAGGAGCAGCGCCTGGATGGCGTTGACATCGCTGCGACCCTGGCGGTCGAATTCGTCCTTGATGACGTCGAGAAGACGACGGTGCAGACGTTCAACGAGATGAAGGGATTCCATGTAAAGATCACGGATGTCGTGGTCCTGCTGGTCACGGAAGGTCGATACCGCCTGCGGCTTGATTTTCGTGTTCATGTTAACTGCCTCACTGTTTGTTTGGCGGTGTGTTTTCTTCCCGCCTTGAGTGAGACCCTATCGAATACATATAAAATTCGACTTAAACCGCAGGCTTAACGGAGCCTTACCGGTAACTCCACGTTGTCTCAGGGTAAATCAACACTTACCTGGCGGCGATGCCGGCGCTTTTCCAGCCAGAGCAGCAGGCGGAAAATCAAGTAGACCACGGCGACAATGACATGCAGCAGGATGATCAACTGGTTGGGGCCGAAAATATTCGGCAGCAGGCCATACATGAGGATTTGTCCGCCGGCGGCCAGCACCCAGATGACCGGTCCCCAGGAGACGGTGAGCCAGAGGCCGAGGGAGGCGACGGGGAAGAGCACTGCGAGGCTGGTGCTCGCCACTTTCCATGGCAGGCTCAAAAGATCGAAGCGGCCGGCGCCGACCAGCGAATAGCCGACGAGCATGGCCCAATATTGCAGGCCGAACCAGAAGCAGGATAAGGCAACCAGTCTCAAGAAGAGAATGAAGAGGATATCCGCCAGTGTGCGTTTCGGTATCGTCGGGGATTCGGTTTCCATAGCGCAGACATCGGTTTGGGGTTGCATCTTCGCAAAAGCGCTGCGCGTCGGACAAGACGCGCCAAGGACGCTCTATAACATTGCGTTTGCGCATTACCTCGAAAATCGATTCCAGATTCGGGATTATGCGCCACCGGTTTTCCGCCGCGGCCAATCGTCCGGTTTGGATTTTCCAGGCGCCATGATAATGAGCGCTCCGATAAATGGAATGGGCCAGGGACAGATATCATGCAGGACAGGACTCATCTCGTCGACGAGATCACCGGCCATCGCCGCATGCGGCGCAACCGCAAGGCGGATTGGACACGCCGGCTGGTGCAGGAGAACCGGCTGACGGTCGACGACCTGATCTGGCCGATCTTCATCGTGCCAGGTTCCGGCATCATCGATCCGATCCCGGCCATGCCGGGCGTCAACCGCTTGAGCATCGACAAGGCTGTCGAAGCGGCGCGCGAAGCGGCCGGCCTCGGCATTCCCGCACTCGCCACCTTTCCGAATATCGAGATGGAGCTGCGCGACGAGACCGGCTCGAACAGCCTCGAAGCCAACAACCTGATCAATCAGGCGACGGCGGCGATCAAGAAGGCGGTGCCTGATATCGGCATCATTACCGATGTCGCGCTCGATCCCTTCACCAGCCACGGCCATGACGGCATTCTCAGAGGCGGCGAGATCGTCAATGACGAGACGGTCGACCAGGTGGCGCGCGCCGCCGTGATGCAGGCAGATGCCGGCGCCGATATCATCGCGCCGTCGGAGATGATGGACGGCCGCATCGGCGCGATCCGCATGGCGCTCGATGCGGCCGGCCACCAGAGCGTCGGCATCATGAGCTATGCGACGAAATTCGCCTCCGCCTTCTACGGTCCCTATCGCGAGGCGATCTCGACAGGCGGTCTGCTGAAAGGCGACAAGAAGACCTATTATATCGACCCCGCCAACGGCACAGAGGCGATCCGCGACGCGGCCCTCGACGTCAAGGAAGGTGCCGACATGCTGATGGTCAAGCCCGGCCTGCCCTATCTCGATATCTGCTGGCGGATGAAGGAGGCCTTTGGCCTGCCGACCTTCGCCTACCAGGTGTCCGGCGAATATACGCAGATCAAGGCGGCGGCGATGAATGGCTGGATCGATGGCGAGCGGGCGATGCTCGAAACGCTGCTGTCGTTCAAGCGGGCGGGTTGCGACGGCGTCCTCACCTATTTCGCGGTCGAAGTGGCGAAAATTCTCGCAAAGCGGTGACTGCATAATTCCTTAAATCGGAATCGATTTAAGGATAAAATTATGCAGCGATTCAAAGTGCTACAGCGTCCTTTGCGCATCTCAAAAAACGCGCGGCGCTGTAGTGCATGATGCCGAAAAGTGTCCGCGGTTTTCGGACGACATCATG
This sequence comes from Rhizobium indicum, assembly GCF_005862305.2. NCBI lineage: Bacteria > Pseudomonadati > Pseudomonadota > Alphaproteobacteria > Hyphomicrobiales > Rhizobiaceae > Rhizobium > Rhizobium indicum. The sequence goes on from NZ_CP054021.1 coordinate 995,238, forward strand.
CTCCATTTCTTTGATTTAGATGCGGATGGTTTTAGGCCGATCCGGCCTAAAACCATCCGCATCTGGGGCAGATTATTGCATTTTGGCCTGCCGATACCATATCAGCGGCATCGCTTTTCCTGAGGAGATTGAGATGAGCTACAACCCCAATCCGCTTTATGCCGCACCGGAGGACTGGCGCGCCTATAGCGGCGTGTTGAGCCGCCGGGTCTTCGCCTTCATCCTCGATTACGTCATCGTAGCGCTGCTCTGCATTCCCGCGGCGATCGTGCTGTTCTTCCTATCGATCGTTACGCTGGGGCTCGGCTTCTTTCTCTACCCTGCCCTCTTCGTCATCGTCGCCGGCATTTACTTCGGCCTGACGGTGGGCGGGCCGAGCCAGGCCTCGCTCGGCATGCGCGCCATGGGGATCGCAATCGTGCGCGTCGATGGACGGCCGATGGATTTCATGACGGCGATCGTGCATCTGGCACTGTTCTGGATCCTCAACTCGGTGCTGACGCCGCTCATTCTGCTTGCCGGCCTGTTTATCGAACGCAGCCGTCTCGTTCACGACCTGCTGGTCGGCACGGCGACGGTGCGCACGGCCTGAGACTTTGGCTGAGACCTTGGCTGAAATCCTAACTGCGATCCCGGGCGGAGACGAAATAAAGTCTCCGCCTTCTCTTTGCCGGCGGGCGCCAGCGCTCCATATCTAAAATTAGAAGACCGATATGAAGGGCGAAAAGCGCCCCGCTGTTGACGTTTTTTATTCTTAGGTCATGCTGTCAGGAAACGGCACGGTCTCGACAAGGAAATTTCCGCGACAAATGAATACGCAGACGACGCCATCACCGCAGTTTTATCTGACGGCCCCGGCTGCGTGTCCGTACCTGCCGCATGAGATGGAGCGCAAGGTGTTCACCCATCTGGTCGGCCCGCGCGCCGCCGAGATGAACGACATCCTGACGCAGGGCGGTTTCCGCCGCTCGCAGAACATCGCTTATCGCCCGGCCTGCGAATCCTGTCGCGCCTGCGTTTCCGTGCGAATTCTCGCCCAGGAATTCGAGCCGACGAAATCAATGAAGCGGGTGCTTGCCGCCAATTCCGACGTCATCGCCACCGAATTCGCAGCCCAGCCTTCCAGCGAGCAATATTCGCTGTTCCGACGCTATCTCGATTTTCGCCACCAGCAGGGCGGCATGTCCGACATGACCGTGCTCGACTATGCAATCATGGTGGAAGACACGCATGTGAATACGAGAATCATCGAATACCGTCGGCGTGAGGAAGGCTCAGGACTGGAGCAGCGTCCGAAGGGCGAGCTGCTCGCCGCCGCGCTCACCGACACGATGAGCGACGGGTTGTCGATGGTCTATTCCTATTTCAATCCGGCGCTTGAACGGCGTTCGCTCGGCACCTTCATGATTCTCGATCATGTCAGACGCACGAAAGCTCTGGGACTGCCGCATGTCTACCTCGGCTACTGGGTTCAAGGGTCGCGGAAAATGGACTACAAGACGCGCTTCCAGCCGCAGGAGCATCTGACCCCGCGCGGCTGGGAACGCTTCGATCCCTCGTCCATGCCCGAGAGCACCCACGACTGAATGTTCCCCACCGCACTTTCCGACCATCGGAAGGGCCTGCTGCTGACGGCGATCGGCGGGCTGGCGCTTTCCGTGGATATCCCCCTGATGAGGCTCGCTGACGGCGAGCTTTGGTCGATCCTTGCCGCGAGAAGCATCGCGACCCTTGGCGTGACGCTGCTGGTGGCAACGGCGCTCAGGATCGCCAAGGGGCGATGGCCAGTGCTCGTGCCGGGCTGGCCGGGCCTCGTCACCGGTCTGCTTTACGGCCTGACCACGGTGGTCTTCCTTCTCGCCGTTTTCAACACGTCGACAGCCAATGTCGTTTTTATCGTCGCCTTCAATCCGATGTTCGCCGCGCTTCTTTCCTGGATTTTCCTCAAGGAGCGGCCGGCGCTGGCAACGCTGATCGCCATGGCGGCGATGATCTTCGGCGTCGGCCTGATCGTCCGGGACGGGCTTTCGGGCGGCCATCTCTTCGGCGATACCATGGCGCTGCTTACCGCCTTCATCATTGCCGCCGCCATCACCATCAGCCGCGCCTCTCGCCGGGAGATGGGCTTCGTCTCGCTGCTTTCGACGGTGCTGCCGGCGGCGGTCGGCCTGATCTCGGTCATGCCGGCAGGCGGTTTTTCGATCGAGCATCCGGCCTGGATCCTCTTCAACGGCGCGGTGATGATGCCACTTGCCTTCTGGTGCCTGGCGACCGGGCCGCGTTACCTCTCCGCGCCGGAGGTGGGCATGTTCTACCTGCTCGAAACCGTGCTCGCACCGATCTGGGTCTGGCTGATCTTTGCGGAAACACCGGCGCCGATGACGCTGGTCGGCGGCGGCATCCTGGTGGCGGCGATCGCAGCCCATTCCGTCTGGATCGTGCGGAGGAAAAGCATCGTTCAAATGGCAGGCTAGGACGTTGTCGCCTGCTCGACCTCATGTTATAACTCCGTTACCACAGAGGACAAAACGATGAACGTCACAATCCGCAAGATCGGAAATTCCGAGGGTGTAATCATCCCTAAAGAGGTGCTGCAGCGGTTGGGCCTGAGCAGCGGCGACAGCCTGGAACTGCGAGAGATCGAGGGTAATATTCAGCTTGTACCGGAATCGGCCGATCTTGCCGAGCAAATGCGGGCAGCCCGCATCGGCATGGAAAAATATCGGGTGGCGCTCCGCGAACTCGCCAAATGATACGGCTTAAGTGGCTAAGCCGCCAAGCAATTGAAAATACGCACGATGAGCAAATTGCCGAGCATGGCGGTCTGGCTGGCCTGCGGGATGCCAATGCATTGGAAACCAGCTTGGCACGCCCGCTTAACAAGGCTGCATACGGCGAGACAGACATCTTCGTACTCGCCGCAGCCTATCTCTATGCCATTGTCAGAAACCACCCATTCGTGGATGAAAACAAGCGTACCGGCTATCTCGCGGCGTTTACCTTTCTCTACATCAACCGCTACGTCATCAATGCCGACAACGCGCAGGTCATTGCATTTGTACTAGACGTAGCCGCCGGCGAGATCGACGAAGAAGGTGCAACCCGCTTCCTGCGGGATTTCAGCATACCCCTCAGCCCGTAGCCTTGAACTGCTGCTGCTCCAATTCCCTGCCAAGACCTTCGACCACATGCGCCCAGCCTTGCCGGGTCTTTTCCTCGTGTTCGGCCCATTCGGCGCACATTTCATGGGTCAGCGTCAGACGGCTGCCGCCGCCGAGAGGCTCGATGTTGATCTCGACGCGGTCGCAATTGTGATCGTGCTCCTCGACGGAGAAACTGAAGACCATACGTTGCGGGCGCTTCAGTTCCAGGAAGACGCCCTGATGAAAAGCGTCGCCGGTCGGGCGGCGGTCGACGACGAAGAAACGGCCGCCGACATGCGGATCGATTTCGGCGCGAATGACATGACCGTCATCGGTCGCAAACAGGAAGCGGCGGGCGATTTCGGGGTTGAGCCAGGCGTCGTACACGGCAGCGGGCGGCACCCTATAGGTGTGGCTGACATGCAGTTTGATGGTGCTGGCGGGCATCGATTTTCCTCCGTTAAGGGCGCGCGCACTTTCCCCAAGCACACGGGCCGCGGCCATTCCGTCCGCCTCGGAGCCGGCCTGTTCATATTTTTGGTAACAGGGAAGAGATAGAGGAGTTGTCGCGCCCGCCAAGAGTCGGGCGCGGAATTTACTGGATAATTCCTTCAAACAGAATCGATTGAAGGATAAATTATCCAGCAAATCAAAGTGTTACAGCGTCTTTGCGCGTCTGAAAGGACGCGGGACGCTGTTATGCTTTAGCCGGCGAATTTGCCGCTGCGCGGGAAGCCCTTCGGCACGGTGCGACCGGCAGTGGCGCGATCGGCCAGCCACTCGGCGAGTTCGTCCTTGTTCTTCGTGAAGGTGCGGCCGGCGCTGTCTTCCCAGATGAGGCCGTCTGATATCGCGAAGCAGCGGACGTCGGAAATGCCGCCATCCTTGTAACGCTGGAGACGCACGCCCTTGCCGCGCGACATTTCCGGCACCTGCGCCAGCGGGAAGACCAGCAGTTTGCGGTTTTCGCCGACGACGGCGACATGGTCGCCGCTGACGGGCACGAGCAGCTGTGTTTCCTCGGGCAGCCCGACGTTCATGATCTGCTTGCCCTTGCGGGTATTGGCGACCAGCTCGGCTTCGGGAACGACGAAGCCGTTGCCGGCGGTCGAGACGATCAGCTGCTTGCGCGAGGGATCATGGACGAAAGCGGTCAGCACCGCCTGGTCGTTATCCATATCGACGATGATGCGCAGCGGCTCGCCGTGACCGCGGCCGCCCGGCAGCTTGTCACCGCCGAGCGTAAAGGCCTTGCCGCCGGTGGTGACGATCAGGATCTTGTCCGTGGTCTGCGCCGGGAAGGCGATCTTCAAGCCGTCGCCCTCCTTGAAGGTCAGCGCCGCCGTATCGGCGATATGGCCCTTCAACGCGCGGATCCAGCCCTTTTCGGAAATGACGACGGTGATCGGTTCCTTCTCGATCATCGCCTGCTGGATTGCTTCCTCGTCGGTCTCGGGCGCGTCGGCAAACTGGGTGCGGCGCCGGCCGACCTCGGTCGCCTTGGCAAATTTCTTCTTCACTTCGCCGATTTCCCAGGCGACCGTCTGCCACTGCTTGTCGTCGGAGGAAAGCAACGCCTCGATCTCGCCCTTCTCCTTGGTGAGTTCGTCGAATTCCTTGCGGATCTCGAACTCTTCCAGCTTGCGCAAGGCGCGCAACCGCATATTGAGGATCGCCTCGACCTGATTGTCGGTGAGATCCCAGCGCGCCATCATCACCGGCTTCGGCTCGTCCTCCTCGCGGATGATGCGGATGACCTCATCGATGTTGAGGTAGGCGACCAACAGGCCGCTGAGGATTTCGAGGCGTCTGTCGATCGCCGCCAGACGGAAGCGCGAACGGCGCTGCAGAACTTCACGGCGGTGGTCCAGCCACTCCTTCAACACCTCGTTCAGCGCCATGACCCGCGGGATGCGGCCCATGGAGAGCACGTTCATGTTGAGCGGGAAACGGCTTTCGAGTTCCGTCAGCTTGAACATCGATTCCATCAGGATCGTCGGATCGACGCTGCGGGTCTTCGGCACCAGCACGACACGAATGTCTTCGGCCGATTCGTCGCGAATATCCTCCAGCAGCGGCAGCTTGCGGGCGATGAGCAGCTCGGCGATTTTCTCGATCAGCCGCGATTTCTGCACCTGGAAGGGAATTTCGGTAATGACGATCTGGTAACCGCCGCGGCCGAGATCTTCCGTCTGCCATTTCGCCCGCACGCGGAAACCGCCGCGCCCGGTGCGGTAGCTCTCGATGATGCTGTCGCGGTTGTCGATGATGATGCCGCCGGTGGGGAAATCCGGGCCGGGAATGAATTCGACCAGCTTTTCGACGGTCGCATCGGGATGTTTGATCAGATGCAGGGCGGCGTCGCATAGCTCGTGGGCATTGTGCGACGGGATCGAGGTTGCCATGCCGACGGCGATGCCGGAGGAGCCGTTGGCGAGCAGGTTCGGGAAGGCGCCGGGAAGGACGACCGGCTCGGTATTCGATTCGTCGTAAGTATCACGGAAATCGACGGCATCCTGATCGATGCCTTCGAGCAGCAGTTCCGAGACCGCCGTCATCTTCGATTCGGTGTAACGCATGGCGGCGGGGCTATCGCCGTCGATATTGCCGAAATTGCCCTGGCCGTTGACCAGCGTGTAGCGCTGCGAAAAATCCTGGGCGAGACGAGCAAGCGCATCGTAGATCGACTGGTCGCCGTGCGGATGGTAGTTACCCATCACTTCGCCGACGATCTTGGCGCATTTCCTGAAGGCTGTATTCGGCCTCAGCCCCATCTCGTTCATCGCATAGACGATGCGGCGATGGACAGGCTTCAGCCCGTCGCGCACGTCAGGCAGGGCGCGGTGCATGATGGTCGACAACGCATAGGCAAGGTAACGCTGCTCGAGCGCCGCCTTGAGGTCGACCGGCTGGATGTGATCGTCGTCTCCGCCTGAAGGCGGCAAAATCTCTTGTCCCATAGGTTCTGACTAGCTCAGAAGAGGCCGGCGGGCAAGGAATCGGGGCCATTGCAGCTGTGGATGAAGTCTTGGGACCGACATCAAAGGATGAGACAAACGCTCCGCCGCAATTTGGACTTCGTTTGCCGTTCCTCTCAACAAAAATTTAGAGGTCGGCAAATATAAAGCAGGCCCAATCCGTAGTAGCATCACTGCAGATTTCCAACCGCCACCACGCCACCAGAGGAATCACCCCATGAACTTTTACCGGACAACGCGGCTGATGCTATCGAGCGCAGCCTTTTTATCGCTTGCCGGCTCGGCTTTCGCTCTCGACGGCGCCGATCTGCTGAAGAAGCTCAATGCCGCCTATGCCGCACAAGGCGGAACGATTTCGGCTGACAGCGTCGATATCGACGGCACGACCGCGACGCTGAAGAATGTCAGCGTCAAATCTGCCGGCGGCGAAAGCCTGGCCGTTGGCGAAGTCACCCTTTCCGGCGTCGAAGAAGACGAGGATGGCGGCTATTACATCGAAGAGGCCGCCTTCCCCGACATCAACACCACGAAAGACGGCGTCACGGTCACGGCGCAGGAGCTGACGCTCGGCGGCATCTCGATCCCGGCAACGCCGGGCGGCGACACGCTCGATACCATGATGCTCTACGAAACTGCCCATACCGGCCCACTGAAGGTGGTCAAGGATGGGGCGGAATTGTTCTCGGTGCTCGAAAGCGACGTCAACCTGACGCTGCGCGAAGACGAATCCGGCTTCGATTTCGACGGCGCCTTCAAAAGCATGAAGGCCGATCTCAGCAAGGCTGAGGATCCGCAGAGCAAGGACGCGATCGAGAAGCTGGCCCTGCAGCACATCCAGGGCGACATCACCATGAAGGGCGCCTGGGAACTGGCCCCCGGCACGATCGACATTTCGGAATTCGCCTTCGACTTCACCAACATCGGCAAGCTGAACCTTGGCTTCAAGATCTCGGGCTACACGATGGCCTTCGTGAAGTCGCTGCAGGATGCGATGAAGCAATCTGAAACCAGTGCGAACAAGGAAGAATCGCAGCAGGCGCTCGGTCTTGCCATGCTCGGCCTGATGCAGCAGCTGTCCTTCGAGGCCGCGCAGGTGCGCTTCGAAGATGCCTCGATCACCAAGCGCGCGCTCGATTATGCCGGTTCGCAGCAGAACATGTCGGGCAAGCAGATGGCGGATTCACTGAAGGCGATGACGCCGATCATGCTGGCGCAGCTCAATATCCCGGAACTGCAGAACGCCGTTTCGGCTGCCGTCAACACCTTCCTCGACGATCCGAAGAGCCTGACTGTCAAGGCAGCTCCTGAAAAGCCGGTACCGTTCCCGACGATCGTGGGCGCCGCCATGGGCGCTCCGAACACGCTGCCGCAGGTGCTCGGCGTCAAGGTTACCGCCAACGACTAATCGCTTCGATCTCGCGACGAAAGGCCCGGCAGTAGTGAACTGCCGGGCCTTTTCGTTTTCAGGCGCGATGACGGGCGACCTCGGCGATGGCGAGGACTGCGATATCAAGCAATTCCTCTAGAGATGCGCCGTCCCTCGCCTGCACCGACATGCCCTGGATGATGGCACCGAGGAACCGTGCCAGCGCGCGGGGGTTCGTCTCTGGCTTCATGTCGCCCTCGCGGATGCCACGCTCGATCCTCGCCGTGAAAGCGTCCAGCGACCGACGGCGCATCGCTGCGACATGGTCAGCGATCACCTCGTTCTCGCTGGCGCAGTTCAGCACGGCCGTCGAGATCATGCAGCCTTTCGGATGCTCCGGAGCCGAGAAAATCGCCGCCGAACCCCGCAATATGCGCTCGAAGGCGGAGACGGTATCGATCGGCTCGCCGAGCGCGGAAAACGTATCGGAGCCCAGCCCTCGGTATTGCTCCAACGCGGCGCGGTAAAGATCGGCCTTTGAGTTGAAGGCGGCATAAAGGCTTTGCGGCGTGATGCCCATGGCGGCGGTGAGATCGGCGATCGAGGCGCCCTCGTATCCATGCGCCCAGAATGTCTCGCGCGCCGCCGACAGCACCGTCTCGCGGTCGAAGGCCGGCGGACGGCCGCGGCGGCGGGCGGTAGATTTTTCCACGTCTCGGCTATTTTTCACAATGATCACTCTAGAAATTTGAAGCGGCTTTCTATATTCAGGAACGGTCATTGTGATTATAGAAGGTTTAATCTGATGAGTCTTCCCCTTGAAATGGCAGACGCCGACAGGAATTCATCGCTTGCAGCTGCAGTCGATGCGGCCATCACAAGTGCTCTCGACGACAAACGGCTTGTGGGAGCGGTGGTGCTTATCGCCCGTGACGGAGAGATCGTCCATCGCCGCGCCGCCGGCCTTGCCGACCGCGAATATGGTCTAGCGATGCGCGAGAACACCATTTTCAGGCTTGCCTCCATCACCAAGCCGATCGTCACCATCGCCGCGATGCGGCTTGTCGAGCAGGGAAAAATCGGGCTGGACGACACGGTGACGAGGTGGCTGCCGGACTTCCGACCGAGGCTGCCTGACGGCAGCGAAGCGATCATTCGCATCCGCCACCTGCTGACCCATACGTCCGGCCTCAGCTACAGCTTCTTCGAAGGGGACGATGCTTATGCCCGCGCCGGCGTTTCCGACGGCCTCGACGAACCGGGACTGCCGCTGGCCGAGAACCTGCGGCGGATCGCCAGCGCGCCACTGCGCTTCGCGCCGGGCAGCGACTGGCAATATTCCGTTGCCATGGATGTTCTGGGCGGCGTCATCGAGGCGGAAACCGGCGTGCCGCTGGGCGAGGCCATCGCTGATCTGGTGACGAAACCGCTTGGACTTGCCGATACCGCGTTTTCGGTTCGCGACCGCAGCCGGCTGGCAGCGGCCTATATGGACGCTTCACCCGAACCGGCGCTGATGGGCGAGACTGCGCTGGTGATGTCGCTGATGGGTCCCATCCGCTTCGCGCCGAACCGCATCTTCGACCCCACCTCCTATCATTCCGGCGGCGCCGGCATGGCGGGAACGGCGGGTGATATCCTGGCCATACTCGAAACCATCCGTAGGGGCGGCGCACCGCTGCTCTCGACCGAAACCGTAGGGATGATGATGACGGACCAGGCCGACGGCCAGCGCCAGCAGCACGAACCCGGCTCCGGCTTTGGCTTCGGCTGGTCAGTCATCACCAATCCGGCCGAGGCAGGCGTCCCCTTCCCCGAGGGCACGCTGAAATGGGGCGGCGTCTACGGCCATAGCTGGTTCATCGATCCGGTCAACGGGCTGACCGTCGTTGCGCTGACCAACACGACGCTGGAGGGCATGTGGGGCAAGTTCACAGTCGATCTTCGCGAGGCGATCTACGCGGCATTGTGAGCGACCGAACCAACAGAAAAGCCCGGCGATTTGCCGGGCTTTTGCATTTGGGATCAGACGATCTCAGTCTTTCTTGACCGGCGGGATCGGTCGGATCGAGAGCTCGCGCAGCTGCGTCGGCGCTGCCGGGCTCGGCGCGCCCATCAGCAGGTCCTGGGCCTGCTGGTTCATCGGGAACAGCGAGATTTCGCGCAGGTTCTTCGCGCCGACGAGCAGCATGACGATACGGTCGATGCCGAAGGCGGCGCCACCATGCGGGGGGGCGCCGTACTGGAAGGCGCGGTAGAGGCCACCGAAACGATCCTCGACATCCTGCTGGCTGAGGCCGACCTTCTCGAAGGCGGCGACCATGGTTTCCGGCGACTGGTTGCGGATCGAGCCCGAGGCGATTTCGAAGCCGTTGCAGACGGCGTCATACTGGAACGCCTTGATGGTCAGCGGATCCTGGTTCTGAAGCGCATCGAGGCCGCCCTGCGGCATGGAGAAGGGGTTGTGGGCGAAATCGACCTTCTTTTCTTCCTCGCTCCATTCGAAGAACGGGAAGTCGACGATCCAGCACAGTTCGAAACGGTCGCGATCGACAAGGTTCAGCTCTTCGCCGGCCTTGGTGCGGGCTTCACCGGCAAACTTGTAGAACTTCGCCGGATCGCCGGCAACGAAGAAGCAGGCGTCACCGTCATCGAGGCCGAGCTGGGTACGGATCGCGTCGGTGCGCTCCTCGCCGATGTTCTTTGCAAGCGGGCCGGCGCCCTCGAGCTTGTCACCTTCCTTGCGCCAGAAGATGTAGCCGAGGCCAGGCTGACCGGTCGACTGCGCCCAGGCATTCATGCGATCGCAGAACGCTCTTGAACCGCCGGTCTTGGCCGGAATAGCCCAGATCTCGACCTTCGGGTTGGAGGCGATCATGCCCGCGAAAACCTTGAAGCCCGAGCCGGCAAAATGCTCGGTCACGGCCTGCATGACGATCGGGTTGCGCAGATCGGGCTTGTCGGAGCCATATTTGCGAATCGCTTCGTCATAGGGGATGCGCGGCCATTCCTTGGTGACCGGCTTGCCTTCGGCGAATTCCTCGAAGATCGAGGTCATCAGCGGGCCCATCGTGTTCCAGACGTCTTCCTGGGTGACGAAGCTCATTTCGAGGTCGAGCTGGTAGAATTCGCCCGGCAGGCGATCGGCGCGCGGGTCTTCATCGCGGAAGCACGGCGCGATCTGGAAGTAACGGTCGAAGCCGGCAACCATCAGCAGCTGCTTGTACTGCTGCGGCGCCTGCGGCAGCGCGTAGAAAGTGCCGGGATGGATGCGCGACGGCACGAGGAAGTCGCGCGCGCCTTCCGGCGAGGAGGCCGTCAGGATCGGCGTCGTATATTCGGTGAAGCCGACATTGCTCATTTCGCGGCGCATGGCCGAGATGACCTGGGTGCGCTTGACGATGTTCCGGTGCAGCGTTTCGCGGCGAAGATCGAGGAAACGATACTTCAGGCGGACGTCTTCGGGATAGTCCGGCTCGCCGAAGACCGGCAGCGGCAATTCCTTGGCGGCGGAGAGGACTTCGATCTCCTGTGCGTAGAGCTCGATTTCGCCGGTCGCCATGGTCTTGTTGACCGTGTCTTCGGTACGGGCCTTGACGAGGCCGTCAATACGGATGACCCATTCGCCGCGCACGGTTTCCGCCATCTTGAAGGCCGGGCTGTCGGGATCGGCAACGACCTGGGTGATGCCGTAATGGTCGCGAAGATCGATGAAGAGAACGCCGCCATGGTCGCGAACGCGGTGAACCCAGCCGGAGATACGGACGGTCGAGCCGACATCCGACTTGCGGAGGGCGGCGCATGTGTGGCTGCGATAGCGATGCATGATCTCAAATCCTGGCATGTGGCTTAAGACGGCAGCAAGGGTTCCAAGACCCTCAAGCGCCGACAAGAAAATCGGGCGGAAAAGCGCATGGACGCTCCGATTTGTCAAGGCTTGGCGCACGCAGCCCGGCGTTTGACACGCGTTTATGGCGAGGCTGCGACCGGTATGCTGCGGCAGTTTGGCCGCGCTTCCTGTATTGATGAAGATGCCGGTCAACTTTAAAAGGATCGGCATTCTCACCGTGGAGCATCCGCATGCCTCTCCTTAGCCGCCGCAACCTTCTCAAGGCATCCGCTGTGGCGGGTGCCTATGGCGTCGGCATCGGCATTGCCGGTAAATTCGGATTTGCCGAGGCGGCTCCCGAGCCGCAGCTGCTGACGGCGGTGAAGACCGAGGCCATGCTGACCGAGGCGGGACCGACCAGGGATATCATGAGCTGGGGCCATGACAGCATGCCGCCGATTCTCAGGATGAGGAAGGGGCGACCCTATGCGGCGCGGCTGAAAAACGGGCTCGACGAGCCGACGACGATCCACTGGCACGGGCTTCGCATCGACAACCGCATGGACGGCGTGCCGTTCATGACGCAACCCTACGTCTATACCGGCGACAGCTTCGACTATGCCTTCACACCGCCCGATGCCGGCACATTCTGGTATCATCCACATTGCAACACGCTGACGCAGATGGGGCATGGGATGACCGGCGTCATCGTCGTCGAAGATCCGGCCGATCCGGAATTCGATGCCGAGGTGGTGCTGAACCTGCGCGACTGGCGGCTCGGCGGTGACGGGCAGTTCATCGCCGCCTTCCGGCCACGCGACGCGGCCAAGACCGGCACCTACGGCACGGTGCGCACCGCCAACTGGCACCAAGAGCCGCGATATGACGCGCCGGCCGGCGGGCTGGTGCGGCTGCGCATTGCCGTGACCGATGTGACGCGGATTTTCTCGCTGAAGATGGAAGGCGCCGAGGCCATCGTCATCGCGATCGACGGCAATCCGGTGCCGAAGCGTTTTCCCCTCGACCTCCTGCAGATCGGACCGGGCCAACGGCTCGATCTTGCCGTGCGCATGCCGGATGATGAAGGCGCGGTCGCGACGCTCGAGGATATCCGCGGCACGACGCCGAAGACGATCGCCAGCCTGCGCGCGGTCGGATCATCGTTGAAGCGCGCCATCGGCGATCTCGGGCCGCTTGTCGACAATCCCGTCCCGAAGGCCGATCTAACCGCTGCCGAGCAGATCCCGCTGGTGCTGAGCGCCACGGCCGAGAATGCCGCCGTCGAAAGCATCTGCGGCACGCTCGGCTACAGTTTCTGGGCCATCAACAAGGTGCCGTGGCCGGGCGACACGCCTGATCCGACGGCGCCGCTTGCGGAATTGAAGCTCGGCAAGAGCTATGTCTTCAATCTGGAGAATACCACGCCGCATGCGCATCCGATCCATCTGCACGGCATGAGCTTCACGGTGATCTCCTCCTCGACGCGGGAGGTGATGCCGCTCACCTCCGATACCTATCTCATCCAGCCGGACGAGAAGGTGCAGCTTGCCTTCGTCGCCGACAATCCCGGCGACTGGCTGCTGCATTGCCATATCATCGAGCATCAGAAGACGGGGATGACAAGTTATCTTAGGGTCAGCTGAGGCCGCCTGCACTTTCACCGCGATTGCGGCCATGCATCGTGCCTTGCCTCAGTTTGGACGTGATTCTTAGCCAGCAATGCTCGAAGCGTATGCTGTTGTATTGACATATCGAACCGAAAGGAGAAGGAAGGTTTAACCGACCTTTTCCTTGCGAATGAAATGATATGATCGAAACCACCGCCGATTTGGCGGCCGCCTGCAAAGAGCTGGCCAAGTCCGACTTCATCACCATCGACACCGAATTCCTGCGCGAAACGACCTTCTGGCCGGAGCTCTGCCTGATCCAGATGGCAAGCCCGACGACGGAAGTTCTCGTCGATCCGCTGGCCAAGGGCATCGATCTCGCCCCCTTCTTCGAGCTGATGGCCGATACGAAGGTGCTGAAGGTCTTTCATGCGGCCCGCCAGGACATCGAAATCATCTTCAATCGCGGCAATCTCATTCCGCATCCGATCTTCGACACGCAGGTCGCCGCCATGGTCTGCGGCTTTGGCGACAGCGTCTCCTATGACCAGTTGGTCAGCCGCATCAAGAACGTCCATATCGACAAGTCGTCGCGCTTCACCGACTGGAGCCGCCGGCCGCTTTCGGACAAACAGCTGGATTATGCGCTGGCCGACGTCACCCACCTGCGCGACGTCTACCTGTCGCTGAAGGCGGAACTTGATCGCGAAGGCCGCACCTCCTGGCTCTCCGAGGAAATGGACATTCTCGAGTCGCGCGAAACCTACGACATGCATCCAGACGATGCCTGGCAGCGGCTGAAGATGCGCCTGCGCAAACCGCAGGAGCTGGCGATCCTGAAATATGTCGCCGCCTGGCGCGAACGCGAGGCGCGCGCCCGCAACGTGCCGCGTTCGCGGGTGCTGAAGGATGATGCGATCTACGAGATCGCCCAGCAACAGCCCAAGGATACCGAGGCGCTCGGCCGTCTGCGCACCATTCCGAAGGGTTGGGAGCGCTCAACCTCCGGCGCCGCGGTCATCGAGGCCGTCAACACCGCGCTTGCTCTACCGAAGGCCGATATGCCGCATGCACCACGCCAGGCGCAGGCGCCCGAAGGGGCCGCTGCTGCCGTCGAATTGTTGAAGGTTCTGCTGAAGCTGATTTCGGAGAAACACGGCGTGGCGCCGAAGGTGATCGCCAACAGCGAAGATCTCGACAAGATCGCCGCCGAGGGCGAGAAGGCCGAAGTCGCTGCCCTGCACGGCTGGCGGCGCGATCTTTTCGGCGAGCCGGCACTGCAACTGATCCAGGGCGCGATCGCTCTGCGCTTCGTCGACCGGAAGGTCGAAACCGTCAGCCTCTGAGGCGGCTGCATCACGCCTTAAATCGGCATCGATTTGAGAATAGATTATGCAGCCATTCAAAGTGCTACAGCGCTGTAATTTCGAATTCGCTTGACGGTTTTTTCCGGCCTGAAACAATGGCGGGAACAAACATCACGGCGCAGAGGCGGCATGCGGGAAATATCTCCGACACAGAATTGGATCCTGATCACGATCGTCCTTGCGGCCAGCGGCGTCATCTATGATCTGATGTTCTACTCCAATCAGACGCCGATTGTCGGGGCGATCTTCGCGCTCTTCATCGGCATGCCGATCCTCGCCTTCGAGCGCAAGGTGCTGTTTCGAGCACTCTACCGGCGCATCCAGAAGCTGCCGACCTTCGCCTTCATCATCACCGAGCTGCTGATCTACGAAATCCTGATGAGCATCGGCTTTGCCTGCGCCGGCCTGCTGCTCTGGTCGCTCGGCATGGTGAAGCCGGTGTCGCTCCTCGACCTCGTCATCATGCCGTTCGAAGTCTTCGTCTATGCGTTGGCAGTCTGCACGATGCTGATCTTCGTCTTGCGCGTGCGAGAACTGCTTGGTCGTGAAGTTTTCCTCAGCATGCTCATCAGCCGCTACCGCAATCCGGTCCGGGAAGAGCGCGTCTTCCTCTTCATCGACCTCGTCGATTCGACGGCTTTTGCCGAAAAGCACGGCGACCTCAGGGCGCAACAGCTGCTCAGCTCGCTGTTTGCGACCTTCGCCGAGCCCGTCAGGCGCCACAAGGGCATGATCAACGACTATGTCGGCGATGCAGCGATCATCACCTGGCCGCTTGCCCGCGGCGTCAAGAATGCGCGCTGCGTGCGCTGCATCTTCGATATCCTTGCCGATATCGAAGCCAATGCCGCCGGCTGGCGGAAAAATTACGGGCAGGTGCCGAAGCTCCGCGCCGCCCTTCACGGCGGCGAGATCATCACCGCCGAAATCGGCGTCGACCATCACAAGATCAGCTATTTCGGCGATACGGTGAACACCACCGCCCGGCTGGAGACGCTCTGCCGCAGTCTGAACCGATCGATTCTGATCTCCAGCGAGCTTGCCCGGCGCATGAAATTTCCCGATGACATATCCTGCGAGGATCTCGGCACCCATGCCGTGAAGGGGCGCGGCCAGGCGCTCGGCGTCATGGCGCTTTCCTCGCGCGCGGTCACCGTGCTGAACACGCCGGCGGTCATTCTGCACGGCTGAGCACGGTCTGACCTCACGTCACCAAAGCTTCACTCAACCGTCAATTCGCTGACATTAAAGCCCTGCTAAGCGGAAGGCCTTTGCAATCCGTTCCACGGGGATATTATGAAGAACGTCCTTTTTGCTTCCGTATCGCTTTTCATCCTGGTCGCGGGCGCCGCTTCGGCCGACCAGCAGCAGTTCCCGGCCAAGCTCGCCGGCCAGGCGATCCTGCCTGCCAACACCATGGTTCCGGCACCGGCCGATGCCCCCGAATTCCTCAAGCATTCCGGCAAGTTTACGACGCCGGACCGCAAGCGCACCGAAGCGTTCGGCACCGTTCCCGGTAAGGACGGCGCCCGCGTCACCGATCTGAAGCTTCCCTTCGACGGCCAGCCGATCCAGGGCTTCTCCGGCGTCAAGACGATGACCGACGGCACCTTCTGGACGCTCTCCGACAACGGCTTCGGCTCGAAGTCCAATTCGTCGGACTCCATGCTCTTCCTGCACCAGATGAAGTTCGACTGGGCCGGCAACAAGGCTGAAGTCGTCAAGAACCTCTTCCTCTCCGATCCGAACAAGATCGCCCCGTTCCCGATCGTTCTCGAAGGCAGCGACACGCGTTATCTCACCGGCGCCGACTTCGACATCGAGTCGATCCAGCCGGTTGCCGACGGCTTCTGGCTCGGCGACGAATTCGGTCCCTACATCCTGAAGTTCGACACGTCAGGCCGCCTCACCGACGTCATCCCGACGACGCTCGACGGCAAGCCGGTGCTTTCGCCCGACAATCCGCTTCTCTCGGTTCCGGCCAACCCGGCCGCCAAGATGCCGGTCTTCAATCTGAAGCGCTCCGGCGGCTTCGAAGGCCTCGCCATGTCGAAGGACGGCGCCAAGCTCTACGGCCTGCTCGAAGGCGCCATCTACAAGGATGACGGCACGGTGGAAACGGTCGACGGCCACACCGCCATCCGCGTCATCGAGTTCGATGTCGCTTCCAAGAAGTGGACCGGCCGCAGCTGGCTCTATCCGTTCGAAGACAAGGGTGTGTCGATCGGCGACTTCAACATGCTCGACGAAACGACCGCTCTCGTCATCGAGCGCGACAACGGCGCCGGCACGACGGACAAGGCCTGCGCCGACCCGAAGCAGCCGAAGCCGGATTGCTTCGAAGCTCCGGCCGTGCTGAAGCGCGTCTACAAGATCGAGTTCAACGATGCCAATGTCGGCAAAGCCGTCCGCAAGATCGGCTATATCGACCTGCTGAACATCCAGGACCCCGACAACAAGAAGAAGGCCGGCAGCAAGGACGGCGTCTACGACATGCCGTTCGTGACGATCGAAAACGTCGACCGCGTCGACGCCACGCATATCATTATCGGCAACGACAACAACCTGCCCTTCTCGGCCGGCCGCGCCGTCGACAAGGCCGACAATGACGAGTTCAGCCTTCTCGAAGTCGGCGAGTTCCTGAACGCGAAGTAATTCGGCGTTCTGGTGTGAAGTGCAGAGGGTGGCGCGAAGGCGCCGCCCTTTTGTTTATGGCAGTTGGATATTTGGCGGCATGCCGTGTGTGCCCCCCCTCTGCCCTGCCGGGCATCTCCCCCACAGGTGGGGAGATTGGCTGGGCGCACCAGCTTCCCCAAACAATGAGCGTCCAGCACGGCGAAACGGTAGATGGGCAGGAAGTTCATGCCACTTGTGATCTCCCCACCTGTGAGGGAGATGCCCGGCAGGGCAGAGGGGGCTGGTACGGCACAACGGCCGCAAATCAGACCTACTCGAACCGAAACGCCAACCGCTTGTTCGTCAGCCTCGACAACTGCTGCAGGCGGCCGTCCAGGCGTTCGCCGGCGAAGTCGCGATACTCGGGCGGCACGACAAATTCGAGGTCGATGTCCGGGCTCGACGACTTGCGGAAGGTCAGATTCTTGACGATGCCGGGCATCGAGGCCGAGAAGAGGTAGACGACGCGCAGCATGCCGCCGAGCAGCTTGGCGCGCTCGATGAGCTGCGGCGTGGCGATCTGCGCCAGTTGACCGGTGGCGCCGTCGTCATGCAGGCCTTCGAAACGGTAATAGTTGGAAAGCGCGATAAAGGCGCGGCCGGGATGACTGATGCCGACGAAAGAGGAGTGGGCGATGACGTTCAGCGCCTGCAGGCCGCGATAGTCCGGATGGGCGCGCCAGCTGATATCGGCCAGCAGACAGGCCGCCTGACGGTAGCGGCTTTCCTCTTGGGTTTCCTGGATGCCGAAGAGGGGCATCATGCGGCCGGTCCATTCCGCCAGCTCGCGGGCATGCTCCGGCGAACGGGCACGCAGGATCGCCAGTTCGCCGGCGGCGGCAAGCAGCGGATCCAGGCGGCGCTCGGACTCCGACAGCAGCGAATAGAGATATCCCTCGCGCACACCCTGCGCCGAGAAGGAAATCACCGACGGCTTCATCGCGCTCAGGACTTCCTTCATGGCGATAGCGCCGAAGGGCAGCAGCGAACGGCGGTGCTTGGAAACGGCCTGCAGCGCCGGCTCCCTGGAATCGCGCGCGGTCACCTGTTCGAGGAACAGCATCATCGCTTCGAGCGACACCTCATAGCCCTGCATCATATGCAGCGGATAATGGGTGATTTCCATGTGCAGCTTGGCAATGTTTCTCCAGGTGCCGCCGACGGCGTAGAAGGTGCGCCCCTCGCCTTTCGACAGCAGCTTTGCCGTCTTCAGCTGCTTTCGGGCAAAGGTCTGGGCCTTGGAAAGCGAGCCGCCGGCATATTCCGACAGGCGCAGGCCGCCGAGCGGCAGCGTGATGCCCTTGCCGAACTCCTTGCCCTTGATATCGATCAGTTCCAGCGAGCCGCCACCGAGGTCGCCGGCAATGCCATCAGGATTGTAGAAACCGCTGATGATGCCGAGCGAGGCGAATTTTGCCTCTTCCTCGCCCGAGAGCACGCGAACCTTGCGGTTAAGGATGGTTTCTGCCTGATGGATGAAATCAGGACCGTTGCTCGCCTCGCGCGCGGCCGCCGTCGCCAGCACATACATGGTGGCAGCGCGCGCCTGGTCGGACAGAGCCTTGAAACGGTGCAGCGCCGCCAAAGCCCGCGCGACGCTGTCTTCATCCATCTTGCCGGTAAGGGCGACGCCCTTGCCGAGGCCGCAGAGGACCTTTTCGTTGAAGAGGACGGTCGGCGAACGGGACATGCCTTCGTAGACGACAAGACGAATGGAATTCGATCCAATATCGACGACGGAGACCGGGGCGATCCCCGGAAGGCGCCCCTGGGCTTCAGATTCAACCATTTAGGTCCAGTATTACTTGTTGTTGCGGCCTTCGAGCAGGCCGGCGATCAGCTTCGGCGCACTGGACTTCAGAGCTTCACCACGGCCGGACAGGCTCGGATTGGTCATGAAATACTGCTGCGCGTTGAACGGTTCTTCGCCCCTGCGCACTTCCATGCGACGCGACGTACCGTCGGGCAATATCTCGTAGCTTTGTTGATTGTCAATCACGTTGCCAAGCATAATCTGTGACAAGACCTGCTCGTGAACGGTGGGATTCGTCAGCGGAACCATGGTTTCGACGCGGCGATCAAGGTTTCTCGGCATCATGTCGGCCGAGCCGATGTAAACCAGCGCCTTGTCGGACGGCAGGCCGTGGCCGTTGCCGAAGCAGAAGATGCGGCTGTGTTCGAGGAAGCGGCCGACGATCGACTTGACGCGGATCTTTTCCGAAAGGCCAGGCACCTGCGGACGCAGGCAGCAGATGCCGCGCACGACGAGATCGATCTCGACGCCGGCATGGCTGGCGCGATAGAGCGCGTCGATTATGTCGGGATCGACAAGCGAATTCATCTTCATCCAGATCGCCGCCGGTGCACCGTTCCTGGCGTGCTGGACCTCTTCCTCGATGTGACGCAGGATGCGCGAGCGCATCGTATAGGGCGAGATGGCGAGCTGCATGCCCTCTTCCGGCTCGCCGTAGCCGGTGATGAAGTTGAAGATGTTCGCCATGTCGTGGGCGATGACGGGATTGCAGGTGAAGTAGGAGAGATCGGTATAGATCTTCGCGGTGATCGGGTGATAGTTGCCGGTGCCGAGATGGCAATAGGTACGCAGTTTGCCATCCTCGCGACGGACGACCAGCGACATCTTGGCGTGGGTCTTGAGCTCAATGAAGCCGAAGACGACCTGGACGCCGGCACGCTCGAGGTCGCGCGCCCAGCGGATGTTCGCCTCTTCGTCGAAGCGGGCCTTGAGCTCGACCAGCGCCGTCACCGACTTGCCGGCTTCGGCGGCATCGATCAGCGCGCGAACGATCGGGCTGTCGTTGGAGGTGCGGTAAAGCGTCTGCTTTATCGCCAGGACGTCAGGATCGCGCGCAGCCTGGAGAAGAAACTGGACCACCACGTCGAAGGATTCGTAGGGGTGATGGACGACCATGTCCTTTTCGCGGATGGCGGCGAAGCAGTCGCCGGCATGTTCGCGGACGCGCTCGGGAAATCGCGCATTGTAGGAGGGAAAGCGCAGATCGTCGCGGGGCGCCTTAGTGATCTCAGACAGGGTGTTCAGCGCCAGAAGACCAGGCAGAACGGCGACGCGATTATCAGGGATATTGAGCGCCTGAACGACGAACTGACGCAGCGAGGCCGGCATTTCCGAGTCGGTCTCGATGCGGATGACCTTACCGCGGCGGCGGCGTTTCAGCGCCGTTTCGAAGAAGCGGACGAGATCCTCGGCCTCTTCCTCGACTTCGATATCGCTGTCGCGGATGACTCGGAACGTACCGGAGCCCTGCACCTCGTAACCCGGGTAGAGCCGATGGATGAAGATGTTGGCGACATCTTCCAGCGTGATGTAGCGGATTGTGTTTCCATCATCCGGCAGGCGGACGAAGCGGTCGAGCGCCACCGGCAGGCGCAGCAGCGCCGTCATCGGCTCGCGGCCGTTCTTGCTGACGAGCTGCAGACCGATCGAAAAGCCGAGATTTGGAATGAAGGGGAACGGATGGGCGGGATCGATCGACAGCGGCGTCAGCACGGGGAAGATCGCCTGTTCGAATTCGGCGGCCAGCCACTGGCGGTCGCCCTCGCTCAAGGCGCCGGGGCGCACGATCAGGATGTCTTCCTTGGCGAGATATTGCTGCAGCACGGCGAGCGAGGCCTGCTGCTCCATCTGCAGATGGTCAATCTCCTGCAGGATCGAGTCGAGCTGCTCGGCCGGCGTCTTGCCGTCCGGGCTGCGGATGGCGATATTCTGGCGTACCTGGCCCTCGAGGCCGGCGACACGCACCATGAAGAATTCATCGAGGTTGGCGGCCGAGATCGACAGGAAGCGGACACGCTCGAGCAACGGATGCTCGGTATTCAAAGTTTCTTCCAGGACACGGCGGTTGAACTGCAGCCAGGAGAATTCTCGGTTGATGAAGCGCTCGGGGCTCTTGAGCAGCTCTTCCAGCGGGGGGGTGTTGTCGTTGATTTCCGGAGTGAGTTCCTGATGTTCTGCGACTGCACTATCCATGGTCCGCTTACCCCGTTTTCAATCGCCAAAGGCAATTATATCAGTTTGACGACGGAACTGTGACAGTCAATCGGCCGGTTCCGAATTTCCCAATTCATTCAATACTTCGGCAGCAAGAGACCGGGTGATTTTCGTGCCCCGCGACAGGGCCAGCCGATCAAGCCTTTCCACGATTGTCTGGGCCGCGTTTAGCGACCGCTCCATCCTGACAACGATATAGAGCACGAGTTTGTCATCTATATAAAGCTGCCGGTCGGCAAAGAGCTTGACGATCACCTGCGACAACAGCGCCTCATCGGGTTCGCCGATCTCGACGACGGTTGCCGCTTTCAGGCGCGAGCGCAGATCGGGCAGCAAAACCGGCCACGACATCGGCCAGAGTCGGCTGGTCATCAACAGGCTGGTACCGTTTTCGCGGACGCTGTTGATGACGTGGAAGAGCGCATTGTCGTCGAATCCGAGGCGGTCGGCGTCCTCGAACAGCACCGGGCCGGCAGCGGCGGCAACCGCGGCGTCCGAGCCAAGCTCGGGATGGATATCGACGGCGCCGCTCAATTCCCGCCAGATGCGGGCGAGATGCGATTTTCCCGAACCGACGGGGCCGGCGAGCAAGACGACCGGCGATGGCCATGCCGGCCAGGCATCGACGATCGAAACGGCGGCGGCAAGACGCTCCGAGATCAGGAGGTCGTCGCGCCCGCTTGCGGCATCGTGCGAAAAGACCAGCGGCAGCTGCTCTCCGGCCTTGCGCTTCGGATCAGCGTTTTTCACGTCATTCATTGGGAACTGATTTCGTCTTCCGGGCGCGGCCACTGGGCGACCCGCCAAAATAAAGATCACTCTGAAGGTAGCGTGAAAGCGCGAAACGAACAAGGACGCCGACGGCCGCCGCCGCCGGCACGGCAACCAGAAGCCCGACGAAACCGAAGAGCGCGCCGAAGGCAAAGAGCGCAAACATCAGCCAGACCGGATGCAGGCCGACACTGGAGCCGACGAGCTTCGGCTGCAGAATGTTGCCTTCCAGGAACTGACCGCTGAAGAAGACAACGAGCACCAGGCCGATCCACGGATAATCGGGCCAGAACTGCACAAGCGCGACGCCGACCGCCAGCACGAGGCCAACCATCGAGCCGACATAGGGAATGAAGCTGATCATGCCGGCGAAGAGGCCGATCAGCAGGCCGAAATTCAGCCCGACGAGAGAAAGGCCGACGGCATAATAGATGCCGAGGATGAGGCAGAGCGAGCCCTGGCCGCGGATGAAGCCGGCAATCGCCTGGTCGATCTCCTTGGCGATCTGGCGAACATCGCTGACATAATCGCGCGGGATCCATTGGTCGACCTTGGCGACCATGCGGTCCCAATCGAGCAGGATGTAGAAGGCGACGACGGGGGTGACGACGAGCAGCGATATGACGTCGACGATCGCCTTGCCGGAATTCCAGATCTGCGCAAAGAGCCCGGTGAGGAAGCCCATGCCCTCCGACAGGATGCCCGAGAGATTGTCCTTGATCGTGCCCATCTGGTTCTCGACCCAGTCCGGCAGCAGCGAATTCTGCGCCTGCGCGATGAACTGCTGTAATTGGCTGATATAACCCGGCAGACGTTGAGCGAAATCGTTGAACTGGCTGATCAGCACCGGAATGAGGATCATCAGCGCCAGCGCGAAGACGATGACGAAGGCAACGAGAATGCCGATGGTCGCCATCATGCGGCTCAGACCCAGCCGCTCCAGCCGGTCGGCCACCGGATCGAGGAAATAGGCGATCGCCATGCCGGCGATGAAGGGCAGCAGGATCGAGCTGAAGACATAGAGAAAGGCGATGAAAAAGACGAGCGCCGCCAGCCAGAAGAAGATCTGACGCTTGAGAATGTTCCCACTGACTTGCTGTGGCATTGCCTTCCCCGCTGATCGCTCGCCGCCGCCGAACGCCGCATGCGATCCGAAGCGGCCATTCAGCACATAGGATGCAGGCGCAAAGATGGTCAACCCTGTCGCGCCGAATCCCGGAAAGGCCGGAAGAAGACGCGGGAAATTGGGGGCTTTTGCCATGCAGCGCTTGCATAAAAGCCCCTGTCATGCAATTGCGACCGGCAGATGACGCGGCACGTTTGCCGCCTGAAATAGCCATCGGAGACCAGCATGAGCCAGTCTGGGAAAAACGGCCTGACATATAGCGATGCGGGCGTCGACATCGATGCCGGCAACCTGCTCGTCGAGAAGATCAAGCCGGCGGTGCGCTCGACCCGCCGTCCCGGCGCCGACGGCGAGATCGGCGGCTTCGGCGGGCTTTTCGACCTCAAGGCGGCAGGCTTTACCGATCCGGTTCTGGTCGCCGCCAATGACGGCGTCGGCACCAAGCTGAAGATCGCGATCGATGCCGACTATCACGACACCGTCGGCATCGACCTCGTCGCCATGTGCGTCAACGATCTTGTGGTACAGGGCGCCGAGCCGCTGTTCTTCCTCGATTATTTCGCGACCGGCAAGCTCGACCCCGACCAGGGCGCGGCCATCGTCGGCGGCATTGCCGCCGGTTGCCGCGAGGCCGGCTGCGCGTTGATCGGCGGCGAGACGGCCGAGATGCCCGGCATGTATTCCTCCGGCGACTACGATCTCGCCGGCTTTGCTGTCGGTGCGGCCGAACGCGGCAAGCTCCTGCCATCCGGCGATATTGCCGAGGGTGACGTGATCCTCGGCCTTGCCTCCTCCGGCGTCCATTCCAATGGCTTCTCGCTGGTGCGCAAGATCGTCGAATTGTCCGGCCTCGATTGGGATGCACCGGCGCCGTTCGCCGAAGGCAAGAAGCTTGGCGAAGCCCTGCTCGAGCCGACACGCATCTATGTGAAGCCGCTTCTGAAGGCGATCCGCGAGACCGGCGCCATCAAGGCGCTGGCGCACATCACCGGCGGCGGCTTCCCGGAAAATATTCCGCGCGTGCTGCCGAAGCATCTGGCGGCCGAGATCGATCTTGCCGCCGTCAAGGTGCCGCCGGTGTTTTCGTGGCTCGCCAAGACGGGCGGCGTCGAAGCCAAGGAAATGCTGCGCACCTTCAACTGCGGCGTCGGCATGATCGCCGTCGTTGCCGGCGAGAATGTCGCGACGGTTTCCGCCGCACTCGAAGCCGAGGGCGAGACAGTTATCACGCTCGGCCGCATGATCGCCCGCGAAGAAGGCGCTGCCGGCACGGTCTACAAGGGCACGCTTGCCATATGAGCTCGCCGCGCAAACGCGCCGTCGTCTTCATATCAGGCAGCGGCTCCAACATGATGGCGCTGGTTGCGGCGGCAAAGGCAGCCGACTATCCGGCCGAGATCGTCGGGGTGATCTCCGACAAGGCGGATGCCGGCGGGCTTGCCAAGGCCGCCGCCGAAGGCATCGCCACCTTCGCTTTTCCCCGCAAGGACTACGCCAGCAAGGATGCGCATGAGGCGGCGATCTTTTCGGCGCTCGACGAGCTTAAACCCGATATTCTTTGCCTGGCAGGCTACATGCGGCTGCTGACGGCGACATTCATCCAGCGTTACGAAGGCCGGATGCTCAACATCCACCCTTCCCTGCTGCCGCTGTTTCCCGGCCTGCATACGCATCAGCGGGCCATCGACGCCGGCATGCGGATCGCCGGCTGCACGGTGCATTTCGTCACCGAAGGCATGGATGAGGGGCCGGTGATCGGCCAGGCGGCCGTGCCGGTTCTTTCCGGCGACACGGCCGAAAGCCTTGCCGCGCGTGTGCTCACCATCGAACACCAGATCTATCCACAAGCGCTGCGGCTCTTTGCCGAAGGCCGTGTGACGATGGAAGGCGGCAAGGCCGTCGGCGCGGAGGCTTCGACCGCCGCACCCAAGACCCAGCTTATTTCGCTGATCGGCGACCGCGCTTAAGCCGCCAGCGCCCGCAACGGATGCAGCGTGCCGTCGCTGTAGACGAAGCGGCCGGCGCGGAAGGTGGCGCGGATGCGATTGATATCACCCGGCTCGACCACGACCAGATCGGCGCGTTGGCCGATGGCGATCTCGCCACGATCCGGCAGACCGGCGGAACGGGCCGCATTGCCGGTCGCCATGGCGACGGCTACCGGCAGGCCGCCTTCCACCATGTCGGCAAGCTTGAAGATGCCGGGCACGAAGGCAGCCGGATGATAATCGGCGGCGATGATGCTCAGCAATCCGGCCCTTGCAGCATCGAGCGCGCTGAGATTGCCCGACATCGACTGGCCGCGCAGCGCGTTCGGCGCGCCCATCAACGTCCAGAGGCCGCGACGGCGCGCCTCCTCCGCCGCAGGTGCAGTGACCGGAAACTCGCTGATGGTGACGCCGAGATCGTGCATCTCGGCGACTTTTTCGGCGCTGTCATCGTCATGCGAGGCAAGCGACAGCTTGTGCTTCAGCGACAGCGCGACAATCTCCTTCAGCTTGGCCTCGATGTCTGGATTGCTGCGCATGGCGATGCGCTTGGCAACGATCTCCGCCGCCATTTCCTCGGAGATGGCGCGGCGCTCGGAAATGCTGAGGATGTAGCTCTGCAGGTTGTTGTACTGTCCCTGGCCCGGCGTGTGGTCGGTGAGCGAGACCATGTCGATCTGATCGGCATTCAGCAGGCGCTCGAGCGCAGGAGCTGCACCAACATTGGTGATTTCGTAGCGGGCGTGGACGCGGTGGTCGATCAGCAGATCGTCGCGCAGGCGATTGATGCCCTCGATCACCGCTGATGTCGTCTCCAGCGAACGGACGTGGCCGTAGACGCTTTCGGTCGCAAAGGAGACGGCGGCAAACGCCGTGGTGACACCGGCGGCGGCAAGCTTCTTGTCGAGTTCGTGGATACCGAAATCGATCGGCATCGTCGCGTTCGGCCGTGGGGCGATCTCGCGCTCGATCATGTCGCCGTGGAGATCGACGAATCCCGGCATCAGCAGCCGCCCGCCGCCATCGATGGCAGCGCCGGCGACCGGCTCCGGCCTGATCTCGGCGATGGCGCCACCCTCAACACGCACGGAACCTTCACTCACCACCTCGTTTGGGAGAACGAGGGTGAAATTGCTGAGCCACATGGGCTTTCTCCTGACCGCATTCGATGATTGACAGACCGCAGCGGATAGAACCGCTTCGTGACAGTCGTATGAAATTTTGCGCCGTATCACCTTAAAGCGGAAACTTGCGCTTTGGAAATGATCCGATGCGCTCGCCCCGCAGATTCAGGCCGTCAGCCTTGCCCTATTCAACATGGCCCATTGCAGAAGCACGATCGTTTTGACGTCGAAGATCTCGCCGGTTTCGATCATCGCTGCCGCCTCGTCGAGCGGGATCTCAAGGACTTCGATATCCTCGTGTTCCTCGTCCAGGCCACCGCCTTCGGCCACGCGGTCGGCGATGTCGACGAGGGCTGCGAAGAAATGCACGACCTCGGTGACGGCACCCGGCGATGTATAGGATCTGAACAGGAAGCGCGCATCGCGCAGGCGATAGCCGGTCTCCTCCATCGCCTCGCGACGGATCGCCGCTTCGGGATGGTCATCGTCGAGAAGGCCGGCCGGCACCTCGATTATCCAGGCGGCATCGCCGTTGAGATGAACGGCGAGGCGGAATTGGCGGACGAGAACGACGAGGTCGCGCTTGGGATCATAAAGCAGGATGCAGGCGGCCGGCGTGCGGTGGTAGACCTCCCGCTTCAACCGTTGGGTTGCGCCCTTGCGGTCGATATAGTCGAGGAGGTAGCTGCTCAGCCGCGTCCACCCATTCGACAGTGTTTCTTCGCTGACGATCTTCACGCGTGATTTCGGCTGCATCATGCTGCGTCCCTGCGAAGCCAGACCTTGTTGTCATGGACGGCCGCCCCGCCATAAGGCGCGACAGGGTCGGCGCCGGTCAAGACGTTGATGCCCTCGCCGTCAACATGCGCTTTGTTCGGCCAGAGGCCCTCGGCAATCAGCACGCCTGACTTCACTTCGGTAGTGATACGGGCGTGGATGCGCAGATCGCCGCGGCTGTTGCCGATTCGGACAAGATCGCCATGGACGATTCCGTTGGCTTCGGCGTCGGCCGGATTGATCATCACCTCGGGGCGGCCTTCCTTCTGGCGGGAGGTCTTGGTCTCGGAAAAGCTCGAATTCAGGAAGTTGCGCGCCGGCGACGTGGCGAGCCGGAAGGGATGCTCGGCATCGGCGACTTCGATGACATCGACCTGATCAGGGAAGGCCGGAAGCGCGGCGTGCGGACCGAGCGCGCCGATCGCGGCCGGCGGTTTGTTCGGCGCCGGCTGATTGATCCAGTCCGGGCGGAAATGGAACTTGCCATCCGGATGGCCAAAACCGTTCAGATAATGCGCCTCCTCGAAAGCGGGCTGGCGATCGAACCATTTATGTTCGAGGAAATGGTCGTAGCCCGGCAGGCCGCTCGATTCGAGGATGCGGTCGACCATCTCTCGGGCGGTGAAGCCGAAGCCCGGGCGATCGGCGACGCCGAGGCGTTTGGCCAGTTCCTCGATGACGAAGAGATTGGTGCGCACGGTCGGCGGCGGCTCGACCAGCTTCGGCCCCAGCAGGATATGGTTCTGGCCGCCGGCGCGGTAGATGTCGTCATGTTCGACGAACATCGTCGCGGGAATGACTATATCGGCGATCTCGGCCGTTTCGGTCATGAACTGCTCGTGCACGGCAACGAACAGGTCCTCACGGGCAAAGCCACTTCTGACGAGGCGCTGCTCGGGGGCGATGTTTGCGGGATTGGTGTTCTGGATCAGCATTGCCGTCACCGGGCCGCGATGGCGCAGCGCCACGGCATCGCCGGTCAGCACGCGGCCGATCTGCGACTGGTCGAGCATGCGGATATCGGCATCCTTCATCGACCGGCCGGTCAGTTCGGCGCTGTTCATGCGGAAGATATCGCTGTTCGAATGGAAGGCGCCGCCGCCCTCATATTGCCAGGAGCCGAGAACGGTGGCGATCGAGGCCGCCGCATGCATGGCGACCGCGCCATTGCGCTGGCGGGTGAAGCCATAGCCCAGGCGGAAGAAGGTTTTCTTCGTCGTGCCGACGAGGCTGGCGAAGGCTTCGATCTCCTCGACCGAAAGGCCGGTGATGGCAGCGGCCCATTGCGGCGTCTTGGTCTTCAGATGCGCTTCGAGACCCTCGGGATCATCGGCGTATCTCGCCATGTAGGCGCGATCGGCGTAACCGTCGCGGAAGGCGATGTGCATGACGGCGCAAGCGAGCGCGGCGTCGGTACCCGGCCTGACGATCAACGCCATGTCGGCCTGCTTCATCGTCGGATTGTCGTAAATGTCGACGACGACGATCTTCGCGCCTCGCTCCTTGCGCGACTTGATGGCGTGGGTCATCACGTTGACCTGGGTCGACACCGCGTTGGTGCCCCAGATGACGACGCAATCGGTGCGGCCCATCTCGCGCGGATCGGGACCGCGAAGGGTGCCGGTCGCTATGGTGAAGCCGGTCCAGGCGGGGTTGGTGCAGATCGACGAGAAGAAGCCGGAGTAGCGCTTGGCATGACGCAGGCGATCGATGGAATCGCGCTGCACCCAGCCCATGGTGCCGGCGTAAAAATAGGGCCAGATCGCTTCGCTGCCGTCCCTGGCCTCGGACTTCACAAAGGCTTCGGCGATCTCATCCAGCGCATCGTCCCAGGAAATCTGCTGCCACTGCCTTGCCCCCTTGGCGCCGGTGCGGCGCAGTGGATGCATCAGGCGGTCGGGATGGTAGAGCCGCTCGGCATAACGGGCGACCTTGGCGCAGATGACGCCCGACGTGTAGGAATGGTCGCCTGCGCCGCGCACACGGCCGATGCGGCCATCCTCCGATATCTCGACCTCCAGCGCGCAGGTGGAGGGACAGTCATGCGGACAGGCGGTGTGGCCCACCCTGTTGTCCGGCTTTTCTGATTTGGCGTGGATGGGGGTCGCAATGTTCATGGCATTTGTATATTCCAAGGCTTGCACGGCCAAAAGCCACAAAAATTTCCCATGACGCAAATTCATACGGACATCAGCGAAAATGAACTACCGCCACATCTATCACGCGGGCAACTTTGCCGATGTGCTGAAACATGTCGTGCTGACGCGGCTGATCCGTTACATGCAGAAGAAGGATGGCGGATTCCGCGTGCTCGACACGCATGCCGGCATCGGGCTCTACGACCTCTCCTTGGAAGAAGCACAGAAAACCGGCGAATGGCTCGATGGCATCGGCAAGCTGATGGAGGCAGAACTCGGCCCTCAGGTTTCCGAACTGCTGGAGCCCTATCTCGCGGCAATCCGCGAACTCAATCCGCAGGGCGGCATCCGCTTCTATCCCGGCTCACCGAAACTTGCACGGATGCTGTTCCGGCCGCAGGACCGGCTGTCGGCGATGGAGCTGCATCCCGAGGACTATGTCAGGCTGCACCGGCTGTTCGAGGGTGATCACCATGCCCGCATCACCGAGCTTGACGGCTGGCTGGCGCTCGGCGCGCATCTGCCGCCGAAGGAGAAGCGCGGCATCGTGCTCGTCGATCCGCCCTTCGAGGAAGATGACGAATATCAGCGGCTGGCCGAGGGACTGGAAAAGGCCTATCGGCGCTTTCCCGGCGGTACCTATTGCCTGTGGTATCCGCTGAAGAAGGGCGCGCCGATCAAGGAGTTCCACGAGACCCTGCAGGCGCTCGACATCCCGAAAATGCTCTGCGCCGAACTTACCGTTCGCAGCGACCGCGGCATTACCGGACTGACGGGCTCAGGCCTCGTCATCGTCAACCCGCCCTTCACGCTGAAGGATGAGCTGCACCAATTGCTGCCCGCATTAAAGGACCATCTGGCGCAAGACCGTTTCGCCTCGCACCGTGCCTTCTGGCTGCGCGGCGAGAACAAGGCGGTCAAGGACGATTGACCCGTTAAGCTGCTTCAGGGATAGTCCGCGCCGCAGCTCCAACAATCTCATCAGGTGTTCCATGAAGCTCCTTTGTTCGCCCGCCTCGCCCTATTCCAACAAGGTGCGGATGGCCGCGCATTTTCTGGAGCTGGAGTTGAACGCCATTCGGGTCGACACCAATACCGGACCGGCGATCCTGGTGGACAACAATCCGCTCGGCAAGATCCCGACGCTGCTGACCGATGACGGGATCTCGATATACGACAGCGTGGCGATCATGCATTATTTCGACCGGCTGACGAAGGGCGGGCTCTACCCTTCCAAGAAGGCCAAGCGTACGGATGCGGAAATCCTCGAGGCGCTCTGCGACGGCATCTGCGATTGCCTGCTGGCGATCGTCTACGAGCGGCGCTTCCGCGACGAGGAAAAGGTTCATCAGCCGTGGATAGACCGGCAGTGGAAGAAGGCGACGAGCGGGCTCGCTCATCTCAGCGCCAATCCGCCGAAAACAGGCAAGAAGCTCAATGGCGGGCATTTCGCGCTGGCCGCGACGCTCGATTATCTCGAGCTGCGCTTCAAGGACCAGTGGGAAGCCGATCATGCGCCGCTGATCGACTGGCAGCGGCAGTTCGACAAGAAATTCCCGGCCCACAGCGAGCTCAAGTCTGAGGGCTGAGCGGGCTCAGCATCTGGAGCAACGAGCAGACAGCAAAAAGCCGGGCGACGTGCCCGGCTTTTCCATGTTCGGATATTCAACCAGCTTAGAACTTGACGCCGATACCGAGCTTGACGCTGTTCTCGTCGTAACCGCGCGAGAAGCTGCCGGAGTCGAGGTCGTAATCCTTGCTCTGGTAGTCGGTGTAGCGATATTCGAGGCGCGTCGTGATGTTGTTGGTCACGAAGGCTTCGACGCCGGCGCCGACCGTATAGCCGAAGTTCGTCTTGCTTTCGTCCGAGGTGTCGTCGGAAACCTTGACGTCGCCGATGGCAAGACCGGCCGTGCCGTAGAGCAGGAATGGGTTCATGTCGTAGCCGACGCGGCCACGGACGGAGCCGTTCCAACCGTACTTGTTCTTGACGCCGCCTGAGGAGACGTCGTCGCCGCTGTAGCCGAGATCGGATTCAACGCCGTAGACGATCTGGCCCTGCTGCCAGTTGTAGCCGGTGAAGACCTGGCCGCCGAAACCGTAGGTGTGGCGGTCGGAACCGAAGTCACCCATGTTGTAGGTGCCGGCGCCGCCGAGGTAGAAGCCTTCCCAGTTGCCTGCCGGCTTGACTGGTGCGTCCTGGGCGACCGGTGCTTCCGGAATCTGGTCGACGGCATCGGCCGCCTGAGCTGCCGAGACGCCCGCAATTGCAAAAACGGAGGCCATGAGGCCAGCAATGAGTACACGCATACTTAATCTCCTTTCAGTCCCGCGCCGCTTGTCATCTGTCTATCAGTGAAGCATTGGCGGGATATTGCCAGATGTCCCTTCCGGATCGAGACTGAAATTGGAACTCAAATGCGGATTTGAAAGAGCCAAATTGTGATATCATTGTGGCTGCCGCATGGCTGAAATTCGATGTTGCTTTAGCGCAACATACATTTCATTAACCCTACTGAAGTGTTAAACTTAAAATACTTATTTTAAGAAATCGCATTCTTAAATAATACATAGAATACCCCCTCCCCGACGCAACCGCAACGGCCTATTTATATAATCTCCGCCGGCGCCTATATAGTCTGCAGACAGACTCGCGGGATCAGAAGGCACGATTTTGAACCACAAAAGACTTCGCTCGGCCCTCATAACAGGGGCTGCTAAAAGAATAGGCCGGGCAATCGCCGAAGACCTTGCTGCAAATGGCTTTTCCGTTGCCATCCACGCGAACGGCTCCATCGGCGAGGCCGAAGAGCTGGTGGCGCAATTGCGGCAGAAGGGATATCGGGCAATCGCCCTTCAGGCCGATCTCACCAATACCGGCGAAACGGCAGAGCTCATTGCCAAGGCGTCGGAAGCGCTCGGCCCCCTCGATCTGCTCATCAATAATGCGTCGGTCTTCCAGCATGATTCCGCGCGTAGTTTCAATGCCGCCACATGGGCATTGCACTTCGACCTGCATGTTCGTGCGCCCTCTATCCTTGCGGCGGCCTTCGCGCAGCAGATGCCCACTGAGGCAGCGGGGCTGATCGTCAATATCATCGACCAGCGGGTCTGGGCGCTGAGGCCCAGCTTCTATTCCTATACCCTCTCCAAATCCGCGCTGTGGACGGCGACGCAGACGCTTGCACAGGCATTGGCACCACGCATCCGCGTCAATGCCATCGGCCCCGGCCCCTCGATGCCGAGCGAGCGGCAGGCGATGGAGGACTTCCAAGCGCAGGTCTCAGCCCTTATCTTGCAGCGAGGGCCGGCGCTGGAGGAATTCGGACAAACGATTCGCTTCCTTTACGACACGCCCTCGATCACCGGCCAGATGATTGCCCTCGACGGCGGCCAGCACCTTGCCTGGCAGACGCCCGATGTGGCGGAGATTACGGAATGAACGGACGAAAGCTGCCGGATGGCGGCGTTCTCTACGACGAGACGGATGAGAGCGAAGACGATATCGAAGTGGAAAAAGACGCTTCCGTCGCCGTGCCGCTTGCGGCTGCGGTCGACTGGAATGCGGGCAGCCTCAATGAAACCGGGCTTATCGGCGCGGAACTGATCGGCGAATTCGTCAAGCGGCTGCCGAACAGTCCCGGCGTCTACCGCATGTTCAATGCCGAGGGCGACGTGCTCTATGTCGGCAAGGCGCGCAGCCTGAAGAAGCGCGTCAACAATTACGCCGTCGGCCGCGTCCATTCCAACCGCATCGCCCAGATGGTGCGCCAGACAGCCAACATGGAGTTCGTGACGACGCGCACGGAAACCGAGGCGCTGCTTCTGGAAGCGAATCTGATCAAGCGCTTGCGGCCGCGCTTTAATGTGCTTTTGCGCGACGACAAGTCCTTTCCCTATATCCTCATCACCGGCGACCACCGGGCACCGGCGATCTTCAAGCATCGCGGCGCGAGAGCGCGGAAGGGCGACTATTTTGGACCTTTCGCTTCGGCCGGCGCGGTCGGGCGGACGATCAACTCGCTGCAACGCGCCTTCCTGATCCGCACCTGCACCGACAGCGTCTTCGAAACGCGCACGCGACCCTGCCTGCTCTACCAGATCAAGCGCTGTTCCGGGCCGTGCACCCATGAGGTCAGCGACGAGGGTTACGGCGAATTGGTGCAGGAGGCGAAGGACTTCCTGTCCGGCAAAAGCCAGAAGGTGAAGTCGCATATGGCCGAGGCCATGAACCAGGCGGCCGAGGACCTCGACTTCGAGCGGGCGGCAATCTATCGCGATCGCCTGGCCGCACTTTCGCACGTGCAGAGCCACCAGGGCATCAATCCGGCCGGCGTCGAGGAGGCTGACGTTTTCGCCATCCATCACGAGGGTGGCATCTCCTGCATCCAGGTGTTCTTCTTCCGCACCGGCCAGAACTGGGGCAACCGCGCCTATTTCCCGAAGGCCGATCCGCAGCTTTCGAGCGCCGAAGTGCTGAATTCCTTCCTGGCGCAGTTCTACGACGACAAGCCGGTGCCGAAGCAGATCATGCTGTCGCAGACGGTCGAGGAGCTGGAGTTGCTCGCCGCAGCACTCAGCGAAAAGGCCGGCCACAAGGTTTCCATCCTCGTGCCGCAGCGCGGCGAGAAGCGCGACCTGGTCGACCATGTCGTCGGCAATGCGCGCGAGGCGCATGGGCGAAAGCTTGCCGAGACGGCATCGCAGTCGCGGCTGCTCGAAGGTTTCAAGGAAACGTTCGGGCTTGCCTATGCACCGCAGCGGATCGAGATCTACGACAACTCGCATATCATGGGCACCAATGCCGTCGGCGGCATGGTGGTCGCGGGGCCGGAAGGTTTCGTCAAGAACCAGTACCGCAAGTTCAACATCAAATCGACCGACATCACACCCGGCGACGACTTCGGCATGATGAAGGAGGTGATGACGCGGCGGTTCTCGCGGCTGATCAAGGAGGAAGGCATCCCTGACCGGACGGCGCACGTGGCCACCCCCGATGCAGCCGACATGCCCTTCCCGACCTGGCCCGATGTGATCCTCATCGACGGCGGCCAGGGACAGATGACGGCGGTGCGCGCCATCCTTGCCGAACTCGGCATCACCGACAGCGTGACGGCGATCGGCATCGCCAAGGGCGTCGACCGCGATGCCGGGCGCGAACGCTTTTTCCCGCCGGGACGCGAGAGCTTCACCCTGCCGCCGCGCGATCCGGTGCTCTACTTCGTCCAGCGCATGCGCGACGAGGCGCACCGTTTCGCGATCGGCTCGCACCGGGCGCGCCGCAAGAAGGAAATGATCAAGAACCCGCTCGACGAGATCGGCGGCATCGGCCCGTCGCGCAAACGCGCGCTGCTCCAGCATTTCGGCACGGCGAAGGCGGTTTCGCGCGCCGCCCTGTCCGACCTGATGGCGGTGGAAGGCATATCGGAAGCTGTCGCCAGGCAGGTCTATAACCATTTCCATGACGACGCCGCGAAATAACCGGCGTCCGTCGCAAATTCCACGCAAAGGCGGTGAAAAGACAGAAAGAATGTTGACGGTCCGCAGCCAAAGCCGTCATCTACCGCATCGGCCCGAGCATGATGCGGAGGTTCTAAAGTGTTACAGTGTCCTTGGCTCGTCTGAAAAGGCGCGCGGCGCTGTAGCGGTGCATCAATTCAGAGAAACGATCCCATGGCATCGCGTGCGTACAGCATTCCCAATCTTCTGACTTACGGCCGCATCCTCGCCGTACCGCTGATCGTTCTCTGCTTCTTCATCGAGGGCAGGCTGTCGATCAGCAATACGGCGCGTTGGGTGGCGCTGTGGATCTTCGTCATCGCCTCGCTCACCGATTTCCTCGACGGTTATCTCGCGCGCATCTGGAACCAGACGTCGAATATCGGCCGCATGCTCGATCCGATCGCCGACAAGCTGCTTGTCGCCTCGATCCTTCTTCTCGTCGCGGCCGACCAGACCATCGCCGGCTGGTCGATCTGGGCGGCGATCACCATTCTCTGCCGCGAGATCCTGGTGTCGGGGCTGCGCGAATATCTGGCGGCGCTGAAGGTCAGCGTACCGGTGACGCGGATCGCCAAGTGGAAGACGACGCTGCAGCTCGTCGCCATCGCCTTCCTGCTCGCCGGCCCGGCCGGCGACGAGATTTTCCCCTATACGACGCAGACGGGCATCGCGCTGCTGTGGATCGCGGCGCTGCTGACCATCTATACCGGCTACGACTATTTCCGCGCCGGGGTGAAACATATCGTGGATGACGAGGAATGACGCGGCTTGTCTATTTCGCCTGGGTGCGGGAGCGCATCGGCAAGGGCGAGGAGGAGATCGACCTCCCCTCCTCCGTCGTCACCGTTGCCGATCTGTTGAATCATTTGAAGACGCTGGGCGAAGAATATGAGACCGCACTTCAATATCCCGACGTGATCCGCGTGGCGCTCGACATGGAGCATGTCGAGCATGACGAGCCGATATCAGGCGCGCGGGAAATCGGGATATTTCCGCCGATGACGGGGGGATGAGGCGGTGATGGTGGTGCCGTGTCGCTACCCCCCTCTGCCCTGCCGGGCATCTCCCCCACAAGGAGGGAGATTGGCTGGGAGTACGAACTTCCCCAAGCAATCAACGTCGCAGCCCGACAAAACTGTACATGGGCACGATGGTCAAGCCGCCCGTCATCTCCCTCCTTGTGGGGGAGATGACGGGCAGGGCAGAGGGGGGTTGGCGCGGCACGCCCTCTCCATAGCCTCCGCTACGACATCAAAGCAGTTGGGGATGCTATCATGACCATCACCCCCACCATCCGTGTCCAGCGTGAAGACTTCGACTTGCAAGCCGAGGTCGATCGCCTCTCCAAGGGCAAAGCCGGCATCGGCGCCGTCGTCACCTTTTCCGGCCTCTGCCGCGATGAAGGCGGGACACTTGCGGCACTCGAGCTCGAGCACTATCCCGGCATGGCGGAAGCGGAGATGCGGCGCATCGGCGATCTTGCCATTGCGCGTTTCGGACTTCTCGGCCTGACTGCCATCCACCGTTACGGAAAGATCGCAGCCGGCGAGAATATCGTGCTCGTCGTCGCAGCCGCACCGCACCGGCAGGCGGCGTTCGACGGCGCCAATTTCGTCATGGACTTCCTGAAGACGGCAGCCCCCTTCTGGAAGAAGGAGCACGCCAGGGATGGCGCCACCGGCGACTGGGTCGCGGCGAAAGACGCCGACGACGCAGCCCGCGACAAGTGGAAATAAGTTAGAGCACGACGCGCTCCCTGCGGCTCATGACCAAGAGCAGGACGAGCAGCGAGAAGACGACCAGATCCCGCCAGACGAAGGGGCCGTAGGCGCCCCACATGGTTTCGACGACGGCAAGCCCGGCAGCGCCGCCCGCCGAGCGCAACGGATCGGAATAGCCGCCGACCGCCGCGATCAGCAGCACCTTC
The DNA here is from genome assembly GCF_005862305.2 of Rhizobium indicum. Lineage (NCBI taxonomy): Bacteria > Pseudomonadati > Pseudomonadota > Alphaproteobacteria > Hyphomicrobiales > Rhizobiaceae > Rhizobium > Rhizobium indicum. The sequence continues at coordinate 1,031,584 of NZ_CP054021.1, forward strand.
AGCCCGAACATCAGGCCGGCGCCGAAATCCATCGAGCCGTAATAGAAAGTCGCAAGGATGCCGCAGATGGTGGCGACGAGGGCTGCGGCCCCATAGGCGACGAGAAAGACGCGGTTGGCGCTGGTGCCGCAGAGTTCGGCTGCCAGCGGATCATCGGTAACGGCGCGCCAGACGCGGCCCCAGGCCGTGCGCCTGAGGATCAGCGTACCCAGGACGACGATGGCGCACATCAGTGCCGTGTTGATCAACTGGATATGGGTGAGCGTCACCTTGAATGGGCCGTCGCTCCAGAAGACGACCGTGTCGTTCAGGAATGGCGGCAACCAGATGGCGCGGGTATTGGCGGCGAGCCTGGCGGTCTCCATGAGGACGATCATGATGCCGAGGGCAGCGACGATGACCGTATTCGGCGATTTGCTGACCAGCGGCAGCATGATCGAGCGGCCGATCCATAGGCCCGCCGCCAGCGAATAGACGATGGAAGTGCAGGCGCCGACGGCAAGGGCGGCCGGCAGCACCAGCCAGAAGCGGTTGAAGGCGAGTTCGGTGAAGAGCAGCAGGATCTGGCCCGCGAAGGCAAAGATCGCCCCATAGGTGATGTCGGCCCGCTTCGTCACGCCGAAGGCTACGGCATAACCGAAGGCAAGCGCGGCATAGAGGGCGGCCAGCGGAACCGCATTCGCCAGCTGCTGCAGAAGATAAGCCATTCCAGACACTCCGCGTCACCAAAATTATAACTGGTAAAACCTATTTCACCAGTTATAATTTCACCATGAGCTTTTCCTGGACTCCTCACCGCTTTGCCGGCGGCGTGCTGGCACTCGATGTCGTCAACAGCGTCGTTCTGCGCCACGATGCAACGCGGCGGATCGACCGCTTCGCGGTCAGGGACCAGATGCGGAGCTTTCCGCGCGCCGCCGCCGAATTCTGCGCCGAGCGCGCCCTCTTCGGCGACATCGTGCCGGTGGCGGCGGAAAACGAGGCGGATTTCATCGCGCTGCGGGAAGTGATCGACCTCTATTTCCGCGAGCGTATACTGAATGGCGGCGACGACCAGTTGCTGGCCGGGTTGCTGGAAGCGTTGGCGAAGACATTGCGCGACGCAGGCCCCGACAGCCTGGCCGCGGCGACCGCCCATTCGGTGCTGCGGCTGATCGCCATGCCTGATCCGGAGCGCATGAAGATCTGCGGCAATTGCGGCTGGCTGTTCATCGACCGCAGCAAGAACAGAAGCCGGGCCTGGTGCGACATGGCGGTGTGCGGCAACCGCGCCAAGGCGAACCGTCACTATCGCCGCAAGAAGGAGGAGACGCCATGAGAAAGCATTGGATCGTGATGGCGGTGGTGGCCGGGGTGATGCTGTCAGCCTGCCAGCGCCAGGCTGAAAACCTGGTTGAGGTCACCGGCCATCTCTTCGTCTTCAACTATCGGGTGGCGAGCGCCACCTATCTGCTGACGCTGAAGAAGACGGGGCCTATCCCCGACGGCTCCGTCATCATCGCCGAATTCGAAAATCCTGAAGGAGGCGATCCGCTGGTGCTGAACCAGAAGATCTATCCGATCGACGACAAGATCGCGCTGCAGAGCGAAAACCTGCACTGCGTGCGCAAGGACCGTCCCTATTCCGTGAGTGTCCGATTGGTCGACAAGGACGGCAAGGTGCTGCAGGAATTGAAGACGCAGTTCCGGTCCGACCTCGACCAGACCGTCCTGCCGAGCAAGCCGCTTGTCGTCGGCGCGCTTTATGAAAAGAACCCGGAGGTCTTCAAGCCTGACGGCAGCGTCGATTTCTCGAATACCGACAAATGCCCGGCATAGAGAAATGCATGGAAAAAGCCGGAGCAAGGCCCCGGCTTTCGAGAGTCAATTCAAGGCATTGCCGGCGAATGCCGAAGCGTGGCCTCAGCCGACGATTTCGGTATCGGAGAACCAGTACTTGATTTCCTGGGCAGCCGTTTCCGGAGCATCCGAACCGTGAACGGAATTTTCGCCGATCGACAGAGCGTGAACCTTGCGGATCGTGCCTTCGTCAGCATTTGCCGGGTTGGTCGCGCCCATGATCTCGCGGTTCTTGAGGATCGCGCCTTCGCCTTCCAGCACCTGGACGATGGTCGGGCCGGAGGTCATGCCTTCGACCAGTTCGCCGAAGAAGGGACGATCCTTGTGAACGGCGTAGAAGCCTTCGGCTTCGCGACGGCTCATCCAGACGCGCTTGGAAGCGACGACACGCAGGCCGGCATCTTCGAGCATCTTGGTGATGGCGCCCGTCAGGTTGCGCTTGGTCGCGTCCGGCTTGATCATCGAGAAGGTGCGTTCAATCGCCATAGTCAAATCCTCTGTTTTCTCGGGAAAAGTGGGCGGTCTTTACCCGCCCCAACGCCCGAAAACAAGAGGTAGGCGGCAATTTCACGCCGCTGTCACAGTCCTGCCGCAGCTTTGGTGAAGATCGAGGCAGCGTTCGAACCAGGCCATGACGGGATCGTCGGCGGCTAGCATGGCGAGACCGGCCGACACACGGAGCCATTGCAGCGCGCCGAAGACGATATAGTCGGCAAAGAGCGGCGTTTGCCCGCCGACGTAGGGTTGGAACTTCAGCATATGCCGCAACGGCTCGAGCTTGGCGCTGAAGGACGCCTTCTCCGCTTCGCTGTCGGCGGCAACCACTTCCAGCGGCTTGCCGAGCCGAGCCTCCCGGCTTTCGCGGAAATAGGCTTTGTCTTCCTCGTCGAGGTTCGCATGGATGTCGAGAAGGGCGATGCGCATGATCGCCGGATGGATGATCATCTGCGAATAGCCTTCCACCATCCGCGACAGCGCCTTGCCGCCCTCGCCGTTGAACAGCGACAGCCGCTCGGGATAGACCTCTTCCAGATAGAGGGCGATGTCGAAACTGTCGGGGATCAGCCGGCCGTTGTCGTCGAGAACGGGCACGATCGACGAGACACCGCCGCCGATCGCGCGGATGCGGGCATAAGTCGTCGGAATCTCCTCGAAATCGAGCCCCTTATGCGCCAGCGCCATCACCGCCTTCCAGCAATGGGGCGAAAAGAAGCGCCGCTCGTCGGCTCCGCAGAGGGAATAGAGGGCTCTGGTCATAACAGTCCTTTCGAGATCGCAGCTCCATGCATTCGACGACAGAAAGCGGCCGCGATCAAATCAGGAAATTTCATGGGCGCATCACTGCGATTTCCGGGAAAACGAGCTAGACTGCCGCGACCAAACCGGGAGGGACGGAATGCTCAGACATTACAGGATGTTCGCCGCCTATAATCGCTGGGCCAACACGCAAGTCTATGCAGCTGCGGCCGAACTTAGCGATACAGAGTTCCGCAATGATTGCGGCGCCTTCTTCGGCTCGCTGCATCGCACGCTCAATCATCTGATCGTTGCCGACCGGATATGGATGAAGCGCTTCACCGGCACCGGCGAAGCACCGACGACACTCGATGCCGTGCTCTTCGAAGATCGGGATACGCTTGCCGCCGCCCGCAAAGCCGAGGACGAGCGTATCATTGCCTGGACGGGCATGCTGGACGAGGCGGCGCTTGCCGCCAACTTCACCTATGTGACGGTGGTGCAGCCGGCCGAGATCACCCAGCCTCTGTCGTCAGCGCTCGCGCATTTCTTCAACCACCAGACCCATCATCGCGGCCAGTGCCACATGACGCTGACGGCGCTCGGCAAGCCGAGCCTCACGCTTGATCTCATCTACTTCCTGCGCAGCGAGGGCCGCGAATGGATGTGAGGCCCGATCTAAGTTAAACGCTAGAACATGATGACCACTCACAATTTTCGGCATCATGTTCCGGCCATCAAGACTGAATTAACCGCCTTTGCCGGTTCCACCCGCGAATCCCGGGCTTCCCGTTGAAAATTCAGCCTCTCTTAAAAGCTTGCGGGCATAGCGGATGTGAGAGATGAGGCCGGGCTGCAAGGGATCGTCATGCAGAATGCAAGCGCAAACGCAAACGCATTGGTGCCGCGCGAGGCTGCGCGCGCCGCGCCGATGGCGGATATTCAGAAGATCGCCAAGCATATGGCGCGCCTCAACGTCGCGGCACTCCCGCGCAACTACGAGCTCTTTCACGAGGCGATCATCGGGCTCAATGCCGGGCTTGCGCAGGATATCGCGGCACTCGGGTCCCATCCGCAGCAGCCGATGCTCGACGAACTCGGCCTGAAATACCGCCTCGTCGGCCATTGCGGGCTGGCGGGCGAGACATCCCGAAACGAGGCGAGCCGGATGCTGCGCGACGTGGCGGAAAGGCTTGCCGAAGGGCTGAAGCACAAGAACGCCTTTGCGCGCGCCTGCGGCACGATCCTGAAATCCGTGTCCGGCCATGACGATCAGAGCCTTGCCGCCTTCCTCAGCGAGATCGACTACCTCACTGCCTCGCTTTCGACCGTTCTTGCGGCGGAGATGGAAATCGGCGCGAAGCTGCTGGACGATATCAAGACGCTCGAAACGCTGGAGCGCGGCATTTCGGCGATGCAATCGGCCGCGATCGCCGACAGGATCACCGGACTTCCAAACCGCATCGCACTGAACCGGACGATCGCCGATCTCTACAAGCGAGAAGAAGGTGCCGCCGGCAGCGCGCTGATCATGGTCGATATCGACAATTTCACCGATCTCAACGACAAATACGGCACCCAGGCCGGCAACAAGCTCCTGAAGAAGCTCGCCGGCCTGTTCAGCAAGTCGGTCAAGAAAAACGATTTCGTCGCCCGCACAGAGGCTGACGAATTCGCCCTGTTGTTTTCCAATGTCGGCATGCAGGATGCGATGACGATTGCCGAACGCCTGCGCGCCTCCGTTGAAGACAATCTGGTCTTTGCGACATCCGACAAGGCCGATCCCGGCAGGCTCACCATCTCGATCGGCGTGGCGCTCAGCACCGATGCGGCAACCCCGGGACAATTGCAGGCCAATGCCCGCGTGGCGCTTCTCGCCGCGCAGTCGAACCCCCGACAACCGGTGCAGGCTTTCGGCCGCTGAGGCGGCGGACGAAGCAGTTTTGCCGCGGGACAAGCGCGCTTTGCCATGGGACCAGCAAGCTTGTCCCGGGGATAAGCAAGCTTGTCAGCGCACAAGCAAGCTTGGTGCGGGGATAAGCGCTCTTGCCTTGGCGAGCGCTTTCGGCCAAAACGCCGGCCATGATCACGCTCACCGATATTTCTGCCCGCATCGCCGGGCGCCTGCTTCTCGACAATGCCAGCGTTTCGCTGCCTTCAGGCACGAAGGCAGGGCTCGTCGGGCGCAACGGCGCCGGCAAGTCCACGCTTTTTCGCGTCATCACCGGCGATCTCGGCTCGGAGAGCGGAACGGTGTCGATCCCGAAGGCCGCACGCATCGGCCAAGTGGCGCAGGAAGCGCCGGCGACCGAGGACGCACTGATCGAGATCGTGCTTGCCGCGGATAAGGAACGCACCGCCCTCGTTGCCGAGGCGGAAACGGCAACCGATCCACATCGCATCGCCGAAATCCAGATGCGCCTCGTCGATATCGATGCGCATTCGGCCGAAGCGCGCGCGGCGAGCATTCTTGCCGGCCTCGGCTTCGACAAGGACGCGCAGGCCCGCCCCGCCTCCTCCTTCTCGGGCGGCTGGCGCATGCGCGTCGCCCTCGCCGCCGTGCTGTTTTCCGAGCCGGACCTGCTCCTGCTCGACGAGCCGACCAACTATCTCGACCTCGAAGGCACGCTGTGGCTGGAAGACTATGTCAGGCGTTATCCGCACACCGTCATCATCATCAGCCATGATCGCGATCTCCTGAACAACGCGGTCAATGCGATCGTCCATCTCGACCAGAAGAAGCTCACCTTCTATCGCGGCGGTTACGACCAGTTCGAGCGGCAGAAGGCGGAAGCCGACGAGTTGCAGACGAAGGCCAAGGCCAAGAACGACGCGGCGCGCAAACATCTGCAGGGCTTCATCGATCGCTTCAAGGCCAAGGCTTCCAAGGCCCGGCAGGCGCAATCGCGCGTCAAGGCGCTGGAGCGCATGGGAACGGTCGCCGCGGTGATCGAGGACCACGTCCAGCCGATCACTTTTCCTGAGCCGGAAAAGCAGCCGGCTTCGCCGATCGTCGCGATCCAGAGCGGCGCCGTCGGCTACGAGCCCGGCAATCCGATCCTGAAGAACCTCAATCTGCGCATCGACAATGATGACCGCATCGCCCTGCTCGGCTCGAACGGTAACGGCAAATCGACTTTCGCCAAATTCATCTCCGGCAGGCTGGCGCCGGAGAGCGGCGAAGTGAAGATCGCGCCGAGCCTGAAGATCGGCTTCTTCGCGCAGCATCAGCTCGACGACCTCATTCCCGAGCAATCGCCGGTGGAGCATGTGCGCCGGCTGATGCCCGGCGCGCCGGAAGCCAAGGTGCGCGCCCGCGTCGCCCAGATGGGGCTTGCGACCGAAAAGATGGCGACGGCCGCCAAAGATCTCTCCGGCGGCGAAAAAGCCCGATTGCTGATGGGGCTTGCCGCCTTCAATGCGCCCAACCTGCTGATCCTCGACGAGCCGACCAACCACCTCGACATCGACAGCCGCCGCGCGCTGATCGAGGCGCTGAACGACTACGAAGGCGCCGTCATCCTGATCTCGCATGATCGCCATCTGATCGAGGCGACGGTCGATCGGCTGTGGCTGGTCAATGGCGGTACGGTGACGACCTTCGAAGGCGACATGGACGAATACCGCGACCTCATCGTTACCTCAGGTAAAAAAAAAGAAGAAAAGCCGCAGCTAACTGAAGACGCGACGTCGAAGGCCGACCAGCGCAAGCTCAATGCCGAACGTCGCGCCTCGCTGACGCCGCTCAGGAAAAAGATCAACGAAATCGAATCCTTGACGGCGAAGCTGGAGAAACAGATTCAGGCGCTTGATATGGAACTTGCGGATCCGGCCCTTTACGAGAAGACACCCGCCAAGGCGGCCGAAAAGGTGAAGCAACGCGGCGAGGCCGCGGCAAAACTCGCTGCCGCCGAGGAAGACTGGCTGATGTTGTCGGCCGAATACGAAGAAGCGATGGCGGGATAGCCACAGGCCTTAGAACAGGATGTCGCCCGAAAACGGCTCACACTTTTCGGCATCATGCTCTAGCGAAAGCGTGGCGAAGTGCCGCGTATCAACGCAATTTCGGCCATTATCAACCGATCGTTAACCATAATCCGAAAGGTTGTTTCAACATTCGTTACCGATTTGTTGAGCCCTTTCCATGTATCGTTTTTTCCTTCTGTACTGCATGGCCCTCACGGCCGCCCTCTCCGCCTGCAGCACCACCAGACAAGCCTCTCCCGATACTTCGATCAAGACCTCCTCGGTAATCGCGCCCGAGGGACGGGCGCTTGCCTATACCGGCGACGATGCGACGCCGCGCCTTACCGGCCCGCATCATCTGGCCGGGCGGACGCTGGAGGTTTCCTCGCTTTCCGATCTCAAGCTGCAGGACAAGGAAGTGATCCTGAGCTTCGACGATGGCCCGATCCCCGGCCGGACGGACAAGGTGCTGGCAATCCTCGACCAGTTCGGCGTCAAGGGTGCCTTCATGATGGTCGGCGAAATGGCCGAGCGGCATCCGGCGCTCGCCCGCAAGGTCGCTGAGGACGGCAACACGATCGGCAGTCACACCTATGACCACGCCAACTTGAATTCGCTGAGTTTCGACGCGGCAATGGCCGAGGTGATCAAGGGTGAATTGGCGGTGACCAAGGCGACGGGAACCGATGTCTCCTTCTTCCGCTTCCCCTATCTTGCCGAGAGCCACAGGCTGCGCGCCGCGATCGCCATGCGCGACATGGTGGTCATGGATGTCGACATCGACAGCAAGGACTATTTCACCACGACGCGGGTCTCCGCGACGCAGCGGACGATGAACCTTTTACACAAGCGCGGCTGCGGCATCATCCTGATGCACGACATCCACAAACGCACGGTGACGATGCTGCCGAACCTGCTCTCGAGGCTCGAAGCCGAAGGCTACAAGGTGGTGACGCTGAAATTCAAGAAGACCGAGGTGCCGAACACCGTCGTCGCCTCGGCCGATTTCGTGACGATCCGCTAGCGATGCTTAGATTCAAAGTGTCAGCGTCCTTCGCGAGTCTGAAGAGACGCGCGGCGCTATAACGCGGGTTGCCAAGTCGGGACCGGCTGCCTAGATCTGTCCGACGTCAACAGAAGCCGGCAGGTCATATATGAACCTTCATCTCGAAACGGACGACGATCCGCGCACCCGCCAGTTCATCGACGAGCACAACCGGGTTTCCGACGCGGCTCTGAGAACACCTGAATTCGAGAGGGATCGCGACGCGATCAAGGCGCTGATCGAGCGGCAGGACAGGCTGATCGTTCCGATGCGCAGAGGCGAGTGGCTGTTCGATTTCCGCCAGAGCAAGGACAATCCTCTCGGCATCTGGCTCCGCCTGCCGGCAGATCAGGAGCCGCTGCCGGACGCCGGCTGGGAGCCGGTCTTCGACCTCGACGCCTTCTGCCTCCGGGAAGGCAAGCGCTGGAACTGGCGCGGCGCCGTTACCTGCCCATGGGAGCCGATGCGGGTGCTGCTCACACTTTCGGACGGCGGCTCCGACCTTCTCCGGCTGCTCGAATTCGACGCCGAGCGGAAACAGGTCGTCGAGGGCGGCTTCGATACCCCGGCCGCACGATCACATGCCACCTGGCTGAGCCGTGATGAAATCTGCTATTTCGGTTCCATCGACAGATTTTCGGCGACCCGCTCCGGATGGCCGCGCGTCGGACGGCGATTGAAGCGCGGGCAGCGACCGGAAGATGCCGCCGTCATGTTCGAAGCAGCAGACGAGGACGTCTACGGCTTCAATCTCGTCATCGACCCTGCCCTATCAGGCGCTTCGGCGGATCGCGGATTGATCGATATTTTCGTCGCCGCCCACGAGATCGGCGTCGCGAGCGCTTTCCTGATCGCCAACGACGGCACACAGCGGCGCATCGATCTGCCTAAGGAAGCCGATTTCCAGTTCAATCATGATCATTGCCTTTGGCGGGCAAAGACCGACGAACGCGTTGCGACCGGCAGCCTCGTGCTGCAACGCTTCGATCCCGCCTCGGAGACGGCCCTGCTCGGGCTGGAGCGGATCCTGTTTCAGCCTGGCGAGGGCCAGTCCATCGCGCAGATGATGCTGATGCAGGAGTGGTGCGTCTTCATCATCTCCGATCGGCTGCGTCCGCGTCTCATGGTGCTGGACCTGACAAGGCCCAATGCCGAACAGCGCGAGATCGCACTGCCGGCGGATATGCAGACGGCTCACTTCAGGCCACTTCATGCAGATCTGCATCTTGGCGACGATACGCTCCACATCGTCGGCCAGGGCTTCCTGCAGCCGCCCGTCTGTTACCGCCTCAAGCTGTCGGATCGCAGCAAGCAGGCCGAACCGATTTTCGTCGCCGCGGCGCCGAGCTATTTCGATCCGACCGATATGTCATCCGAACTGCTGGAGGCTGTTTCGGAGGACGGAACGAGGGTTACCTATCGGCTAGTCCTGCCGAAGCAATGGACCAAGGGCGCGCTGCCGGTGCTGCTTTATGGCTATGGCGGCTTCGATGTCCCGTTATCGCCAAGCTATTCCGGCGTGACAGGACGCTGGCTGGAACAAGGCGGCGCCTATGTGCAGGCCTATATTCGCGGCGGCGGCGAATTCGGGCCCGACTGGTATCGCAGCGCCAAGCGGCAGGGGCGAGACCGGGCGTTTGCCGATTTCGTCGCCATCGCCCGCGATCTCGTCGCCCGCGGCTATACAGTGCCGTCGCGGATTGCCTGCCAGGGCGGCAGCAATGGCGGCCTGCTGACCGGCGTGATGCTGACGCGCTATCCCGACGATTTCGGTGCCGTCTGGTGCCAGGTGCCGGTTCTCGACATGACACGCTTCCACCTGTTTACCGCAGGGCAAGCCTGGATGGACGAATATGGCGATCCGGAGACGCCGGTGGACCGGGATTTCATGCTCGGTTATTCGCCGCTTCACAATGTCGGACCGGCGACCAAGGTCAGCTATCCGCCGATCTACATCGAAAGCTCCGCCAATGACGACCGCGTGCATCCCTCGCATGCGCGCCGCTTTGCCGCGCGGCTGGAGGAAGAAGGACACCGGCCGCTCTTCCATGAATTCGGCTCCGGCGGGCATGGCGGCGACGGCAATTCCGAAGAGCGCGCCGCCCGCGCGGCGATGGGTTACAGCTTCCTTCGCCAAACCATCATGCGATAGGATGCCACAGAATGGAGGAGGAGAGCTTGTCGGCACGCCTCTTTCTGATACAAACGCGTCAATAATCATACTTTTCATACAGGCTCGAGCGAAACACCATGTCTCCTATCAATCTCGCCATCGTCGGCGTCGGCAAGATCGTCCGCGACCAGCACCTTCCCTCCATCGCCAAGAACCCCGATTTCGAACTCGTCGCCACGGCAAGCCGCCACGGCACGGTCGAAGGCGTCAAGAGTTATACGACGATCGAAGCGATGCTCGACGCCGAGCCCTCGATCGATGCCGTTTCGCTCTGCATGCCGCCGCAATATCGCTACGAGGCGGCCTATAAGGCGCTCGTCGCCGGCAAGCACGTCTTCCTGGAAAAGCCGCCCGGCGCGACGCTCAGCGAAGTGGCCGACCTCGAAGCGCTGGCGAACAAGCAGGGTGCGTCGCTCTTTGCCAGCTGGCATTCGCGCTATGCGCCGGGCGTCGAGGCTGCCAAGGCGTTTCTTGCCGCGACGACGATTGAAAGCGTGCATGTGATCTGGAAGGAGGATGTCCGCCACTGGCATCCGAACCAGGAATGGATCTGGCAGGCCGGCGGCCTCGGCGTTTTCGATCCCGGCATCAACGCGCTGTCGATCGTCACCCATATCCTGCCGCGGCCGATCTTCATCACCGAGGCCGTGCTCGAATTTCCCGAGAATCGCGATGCGCCGATCGCGGCCGACATTCGCTTCCGCAATGCGGACGGCCTGCCGGTTCACGCCGAATTCGACTGGCGCCAGACCGGCAAGCAGAGCTGGGACATCGTCGCGGAGACGGCAGCCGGCCAGATGGTGCTTGCCGAGGGCGGCGCCAAGCTTTTGATCGACGGCGCGCTGAGATTCGCCGAGCCGGAGCAGGAATATCCCTCGCTCTACCGTCGCTTTGCCGAAATCATCAAGGCCGGCAAATCGGACGTCGATCTCGCGCCGCTGCGCCACGTCGCCGATGCCTTCATGCTCGGCAAGCGGAAATTCGTCGACGCCTTCCACGATTGAGCGTCGCAATAACGTCATAGAAACCGGCAAGATTTGCCGGCCTATGGCAATCGTGTTCGGGGGCAGCCGCTCATGAGCAACAAAATTGGCCGCAAGGGCCGATTTTTCCGCGTCTTGAAGATAGGCACCCTTGTGGTGCCGCTTCTCGGCCTTGCAGCATGTTCAGGCGAAGAGGCCGTCATGCCGCCCGATGCACCGGGCGTTTCCCGATCCGAGGAATATTCCTTCGGATCGGCGACCCAGGCCCAGGATTGGCAGGCCACCCGCAAGGTGCTGGGCCAACTGGAAGGGCGGTTCGGAGAGAAGTCCATGCGTATCCTGGCGCGCAATCTCGCCAGCACCACCGACCCGCAGACCATCAAGGTCTATTATGCCGAACGCCTTGTCCATCAAGCCGGCTGGGCGGAAATGCCGGTCAGCACCTTTGCCGACAAGGCGTGGGCATTCGCTTTGGTCAGTCCGAATGGAAAGCATGTTTTGGCAGTCGAGGCGCTCGACGCGTCGGAAAGTGCTGGCGGGATCGTACCCCTCAATATCCTGACAAACCTCGACGAGGATAATGGTTCGAAACGGTAGCGGCGTTCGCTGGCCGGGAGAGCGAAGCTGGACGGCTTCATGCCGCAATTCAAAGTGTTGCAGCGTCCTTTGCGGCTCTCGAAAAGACGCGCGGAACTGCCGCGTCGTGGCGAAACGCTCAGGCCTTCTTCTCCCACCGCCCTTCCGGAGTCTGCTGCCAATAGGTGAGGTTATGTCCCTCGCCTTTCAGCTTCTTCCACTGCGCACGGGCGGCGTCCAGTTGCTCCTGGTCGTGACCGTCGAACATGAAGACGATGCGCTCATAGCCATCAGCCGGCGGCGGCTCGGCGCCGTCGACGATGAAACGCACGGTCGCCGCATTGGCATTGTCCGGCGTCACGGTCAAAAGCACCGGCTGGCTTTCGGCGAAATCCGCCTCGTCGGTGCCGTGCGGCAGGAAGCTCTCCTCGCGGAAAGTCCAAAGATGCTGATCGAGAGCATCACGCCGCGCCGGCTCGCGCGTCTGGACGGCAACGCGCCAGCCGCGCTCGACGCTTTTGTCGATGAGCGGCGGAAGCGCGTCCTCCAGCCTGGATTCAGTCAGATGATAGAAGAGAACGTCGGTCATCAGGATTCATAATGGGCGCGAACGAGCTCGTCGAGCAGGCGCACGCCGAAGCCGGAACCCCAGGACTGGTTGATCTCGTCCTGCGGCGAACCCATCGCCGTGCCGGCAATATCGAGATGCGCCCAAGGCGTGTCCTGCACGAAGCGCTTGAGGAAATGCGCGGCCGTGATCGAGCCGGCCTGTCGGCCGCCGGTGTTCTTCATATCAGCGAACTTGCTGTCGATCAGCTTGTCGTAATCCCTGCCGAGCGGCATGCGCCAGAGTTTTTCGTTGCTCGAAAGACCGGCTGCCGTTAGTTGGGTGGAAAGCTGGTCGTCATTGGAGAACAGGCCGGCATGCACATTGCCGAGCGCCACGATGATCGCCCCGGTCAGCGTGGCAAGATTGATCATGAACTGCGGTTTGAAGCGGTCGTTGCAGTACCAGAGCGCATCGCAGAGCACGAGGCGGCCTTCGGCATCGGTGTTGATCACCTCTATCGTCTGGCCGGACATCGAGGTGACGATATCACCAGGACGCTGGGCGTTACCGTCAGGCATATTCTCGACCAGGCCGATGATACCGACAGCATTGACGGCAGCCTTGCGGGAGGCGAGCACATGCATGAGGCCGGTGACGGCTGCCGCACCGCCCATATCGCCCTTCATATCTTCCATGCCAGCGGCCGGCTTGATCGAAATGCCGCCGGTATCGAAGACGACACCCTTGCCGATGAAGGCGACGGGGCGATCCTTGCCCTTGCCGCCCTTCCACTGCATGATCGCCAGGCGCGGCGGACGTACGGAACCCTGGGCGACGCCGAGAAGGGCGCCCATGCCGAGGCGGCGCATTTCGCGCTCCGTCAGGATTTCCACTTCGACGCCGAGCTTTTCCAGTTCCTTGGCCTTGGCGGCGAACTCGACGGGACCGAGCACGTTCGGCGGTTCGTTGACGAGGTCACGGGCAAGGTTGACACCACCGGCAATCGCTTCGGAATCGGAAAACGCCTTCTTGGCACCACCCGGATCGGCGGTGACGACCGTCACCTTGACGGATTTCGCCGGTTTTTCTTCCTCGTCGTTCTTCTTCGTCTTGTAGGTATCGAAGCTATAGGCGCGCAGCAGCATGCCGAGCGCAAAATCGGCGGCAGCCCGCGCGTTGGTCTCGAGACCGGGCACGTCGATGAAGACGGCGGCCTTGTCGGTGTTCTTGATTCTCGAGGCCGCAGCACCGCCGGCCTTCAGCCAGTCATGGGCGGTGAGTTCGGCGGCCTTGCCAAGCCCGATGACGACGATGCGCTCGACGGGCGCGCCTTCGGGGGCGACTATATCGAGCGCACGCATGGATTTCGCGGAGAATCGGGCGATTCTCGCAGCCTTGGCGATTACGCCTGCCGGGTCGACCGTGTCGGCGCCGGCAGCGCTGTCGGCTTCCGCGGTCTTCAACAGGATCGCCAAGCCGCCATTGAGCTTTGCCGACTTCGAGAATGAAATTTCCAACTTTACTGACATGTCTTCTCCGCTGGGATTCTTTGAAATCCGTCCCTCGCGGATAATTTCGCGTTTGGCGGGTCTGTCAATGGCTTGCGACAATTGTTATGGTCGCCCACGGCCATCACGGCCCTCATGTTTTCGTCAGTTTCGTAGATATTCGCGTTGACAGTTTTTTCGAAAAATCGATGGCGGGGCCTGGCAATCCGCCTGCCGAAAACGACTTTCGGTGCATTCATGCTGCTGTTTTGGATGTGGTGGGCGCTGCTTGCCGTCTTCCGCGCCTTCCCCGAAATAGACATCTATTTTTCCCAGCTTTTTTTCGTGGGCGCAGATTGCGACGCGACTGCTGCTGCCGGGAGCATCTGCGGCGGCTTTCCCTATCGCGACGTCGCGGCCTTCGACCTGCTGCGCACTCTCTTCTTCCGCCTGCCCTATGTGGTGGCGATCGTGATGGTGTGGAAACTCGTCGAATGCTACCAGCAGCATGGCGCGACCTTCAACGCCCAGCGTGCGCAAAAGCTCAAAGTCGCGCTCGGAACGCTGCTGATCGGGCCGGTGCTGCTCGTCAATGTCGTCCTGAAGGAACATTGGGGTCGGCCGCGGCCGATACAGACGGACATTTTCGGCGGTGCACTGCATTTCGTCGAGGCAGGTTCGCTTGCCGGAAAATGCGTTTCGAACTGCTCGTTCGTCTCCGGCGAGGCGGCGAGTGCCGGCTGGCTCTTCTGTCTTCTGCTCTTCGTTCCGAAATCCCTGCGTTATGCGGTGGCGGCCCCGCTGGCGGCGATCTCGATCCTCACCCCGGCGATGCGGCTATCCTTCGGCGCGCACTACCTTTCCGACGTCGTTCTTGGATGGCTTTCGTCGCTTGTCGTCTTCGCCGCATTGCTGGCGTTAACTGAGTCGCAACAGCATCAAAAAAATTCTGAAATTTGAATGAATTTTTGACACCAGCTTGTCGCAAAAGCGCGACAAAGAGCGTAGAGGGATTCTCCTGCAAGGCCGTTTGGGCGTGCAGGTGCTTTCAAGGGCAGGCATGAAACTACTCGAGACATACATATTGCGGCGCGTCGGCCAGATGTTTCTCGTGGCGCTCCTGCCCGTTCTGGCGATCATTTGGACGACTCAGGTTCTGCAGCGCATCAATCTGGTCACCGACAGCGGCCAGTCGATCGGCTCGTTCGCCAAGCTGGCGACGATGATTCTGCCGTCGATCATTCCTGTCGTGCTGCCCTTCGCCCTCGTTATCGCGATCACCCAGACGCTGACGACGATGAACAATGATTCCGAGCTCACCGTCATCGACGCGGCCGGGGCGCGGCGCAGCGTGCTGATCCGGCCGATCCTGCTGCTTGCCGCCGTCATCAGCGTCTTTTCCTTCTTCGTCGACAACGTCGTCGAGCCGCGCGCAAAGACCGTCGTGCGCCAGATGATCGCCGAGACCTATGCTGACCTCCTCTCTTCGGTCATCGAGGAAAAGACCTTCCGGAAACTCGATGAAGGCCTCTATGTACAGATCTCACAGCGGATGGCGGGCCGCATGCTGAAGGGCCTTTTCGTCGCCGACGAGCGCGACCCGGCCTACGAACTGATCTACTATGCGAAGGAAGGCGCGGTCGACGACACGGGCACGACGCTGATCATGCATCAAGGCGAAGTGCACCGCAAAACGCCCGACGGCAACGTCTCGGTCATCAATTTCGATTCCTATTCCTTCGACCTCTCGGACATGACGGAGAATCGCGGTCAGGCGACGCTGCGCGCCAGCGACCGTGACCTGTGGTTCCTGTTCAATCCGGATCCGGCCGACAAGGACTATACGATCCGGCCGCAAAGCTACCGCGCCGAACTGCATCGGCGGCTGACCGACTGGATCCTGCCTGTCGTCTTTGCCCTGTTTTCACTGGCGATCGCCGGCGATGCGCGCTCACACCGCGAAGCGCGGCTGCATCCGATGGTGAGCGCTCTCGCCTATGCCTTCGCGATGCGATGGGCGGCCTTCTACGCGGCCAATCAGATCGATACCGATCCTGAATATATCGCCGTCCTCTACGCCATCCCGATCGTCAGCAGCATCATCTCGATCGTCTTCCTCGGCCTGCACAAACGACTGGTCATGCCTTCGTTCATCCGCGACCGGATTTCGTCTTTCTGGAGGCGGATGCAGGAAAGGCTGCTTGCCGCAACCGGCAGGACCGGCGGGGGCACTGCCCAATGATGTTCGGGACATTGTCGCGTTATTTCTTTCGCCGCTATCTGGTGACGACGGGCTGGTTCCTGATCGGCGTCTCGGCGATTTCTTTCCTCCTCGATTTCAGCGAGACGGCGGGCCGCATGTCCGGCCTTCCCGGCTACACGATCGGCGGCGGCGTCCTGATGACCGCGGTGCGCCTGCCGCTCATCCTGCAGCAGACGGTGCCGTTCATCGCGCTGTTCGTCGGCATGACGGTGCTGATCGGCCTCAACCGCAAATATGAACTCGTCGTCACGCGCGCCGCCGGCATTTCGGTCTGGCAGTTCATGTTCCCCTTCATCGCCGGCTCGCTGGCGCTCGGCCTGCTGACGATGGCGGCGCTGAACCCGCTTGCCGCCTGGGGACAGCGCCAGGCACTGCTGGTCGAATCCGACTGGCGCGGCGAGAACGCGGTTCTGCGCAAGGCGCCGCAGATTCCGTGGCTGCGCCAGATCAGTGGCCGGGACGATGTCATCATCGGCGCCCAGACGGTCCAGGAGAACGGAACCAAGCTGATCGACGCGGTGCTGATCCATTTCGATTCAAGCGGTCAGGTCATTCTGAGACAGGACGCCGCCACTGCAAAATTGGAAGATGGTTACTGGCAACTTAACACGGTTGTCGAGCGCAAGCCTGGCGAAATCCCCGTGCGTAAAGCTTCGGTTCAACTTCGCACCAATCTGAAACAGGACTTCGTCCAGGAGCGGCTGACAGCGCCGGAAACAATTGGTTTCTTTGACCTTTCCAACCGGATTGCGGCGGCCAAATCCTTCGGCATCTCGACCAAGGCGCTGGAGACGCAATTCAACTCCCTGTTGTCCCAGCCATTGCTGCTGGTGGCCATGACTTTCATAGCCGCAACAGTGTCCCTAAAATTTAGCCGGTTCAACCAATCCCGCTCCGTGATTCTGGGTGGCATCCTTTCGGGCTTCATGCTTTATGTCATCACCGTGCTTGTAAAGGCATTCGGAAGCAGTGGAGTCGTGCCCCCCTTCGTGGCGACGTGGATACCGGTGGTCGTCGCGCTGGCCTTGGGTGCGACTATTCTGCTTCATCAGGAGGACGGCTAGTGGCGGCAGGCGACCGCAAGTATTTTAGTAAACAGTTGGTTGCCCTGCTTGTCGGTGCGGCTTTATGTTCCTATTTCGGCAGCGCCCCGGCCTCTTTCGGCCAGGCCAGCGCGCCCGAACAAAATATAGAGAAGAATATTCCCGAAGGGGCCAAGCTCCTGCTTTCGGCCAATGAACTCGTCTATAACCGTGACGCCGATCTGGTGTCGGCGGTCGGCGGCGTGCAGATCAACTATGGCGGCTATAAAATGGTCGCGCAAAAGGTCGAGTACAATCAGAAGACCGGCCGGATGATGGCGCTCGGCAATGTCGAGTTGGTCAGCCCGGACGGCAATCGTATCTATGCCGACAACCTTGATGTGACCGACAATTTTGCCGACGGGTTCCTGAACTCGCTGCGCATCGAGACCGCCGACAACACGCGTATCGTTGCCGAAAGCGGCGAGCGCGTCGGCGGCACGATGATGATTCTCAACAAGGGCGTCTACACGGCCTGCCTTCCCTGCGCCGAAGATCCGAAGCGCGCCCCTTTCTGGCAGGTCAAGGCCCAGCGGGTGATCCAGAACGGCGAGACGCATACGATCCGTCTGGAGAGAGCGCGCTTCGAGCTGCTCGGCCATCCGATTGCCTTCCTGCCGTTCATCGAAGTTCCCGACAATACGGTGAAACGCAAATCCGGCTTTCTGTTTCCGACGATGAGCCTGTCGCAGAATCTCGGCTTCGGTCTTTCCGTTCCTTATTACTATGTGATCTCGCCGAGCATGGACGCGACGGTCACAGCCACGGGCTACACTGCCCAGGGCTTCCTCATCGAAGGTGAATTTCGCCAACGCTTCGAAAATGGCACGCATATTCTGCGCGTCGCCGGCATCGACCAGGCAAAACCGGGCAACTTCAGCTCCGGCACAAGCGATGCCGAAGCCGAGCAACGTGGCATGGTGGCTTCCAAGGCTGACTTCCGCATCAATCCGCGCTGGACGTTCGGCTGGGACGTCATGACGCAGAGCGACAACAATTTCTCGAAAACGTATAAGCTGCGGGGCCTGACCGGTACGGATCGTACCAACCAGATCTACCTGACAGGGCTCGGGAAACGCAATTATTTCGACATGCGAGCGTTCTATTTCGACGTCCAGGATGCCGATCGGACGAATACCGCTGAAAAGCAGCAGGCGATCGTCTATCCGTCGCTCGACTATCACTATGTGGCGCCGCAACCGCTTGCCGGCGGCGAGCTTTCGGCGGATGTCAATCTGACGAATATTTCGCGCACACATGACGACTTCTATACCGTCGACGGCTTCGACCGTTTCCGCGGTCTGAAAGGCCAGACTTCGCGGCTGACTGCCGAGCTGCAATGGAAGCGCACCTACGTCACGCCGACCGGCCTGGTGATCACGCCGCTTCTGGCCGCGCGCGGCGATGCCTTCGCGCTGAACATGGATGACCCCACCGGCTACACCGGCAACTACGTCGACGGCAATTCCGCCACCCGCTCGATGTTCACAGCCGGGCTGGAGATGCGTTATCCGATCTTGATGACGACTGACAATAGCACCCATATCCTCGAGCCGATCGCACAGATCTATGCCCGCCCCGACGAGCAGCTCGCAGGCCGCCTGCCGAACGAGGATGCCCAAAGCTTCGTCTTCGACGCCACCTCGCTGTTCGACCGCGACAAGTTCTCGGGCTACGACCGGGTCGAAGGCGGTACTCGCGCCAATATCGGCGTTCAGTACACCGGTACATTCGACAGCGGTTACAAGCTGCACGGCATCTTCGGCCAATCCTATCAGATCGCCGGCCAGAACTCGTTTGCGACCGATGACCTCGTCAACGTCGGCGCGGATTCGGGCCTTGAAACCGACCGCTCCGATTATGTCGGCCTTGGCGGCGTCGAAACACCGTACGGCGTTTCCGTCGCAGCTTCCTACCGGCTCGACGAAAAAGATTTCGAATTCCGCCGCGGTGACCTGACGACGGCCTACCAGAACGACACCTTCTCGACACAGCTGACCTACACTCATCTCAGCGCCCAGCCGGAATATGGCTTCGCCGAGGACAATGACGAGATCCAGACCAACAGCACCGTCAAGTTCAAGGATTACTGGTCGATTTTCGGCGGCATTGCCTGGGATCTGAACAATGATGTGATCAGTCGGCGGACGATCGGCCTCTCTTATGACGACGAATGCACGATCTTCACGATCGCCTATACGGACAGCAGAGATTCCGACGACGAGTCAGGAAGCGACTGGACGATCGGCGCACGGCTGACCTTCCGCACGCTCGGCGACATCAAGATCGGTTCCGACACCCTCGAATGACGGGCGATCGGCGCAAACATGGCCTGAGGCCATTCTTTCGCCGTAAGCCTGTGCAGGACATTGCCGCCAGTCGGTATCTGAGGCATAGGGGTTTCGCGCCGTGATGGAAGCGATTTCAGCGTGTCTCGCACTGTGGTAAGAACGCCGCGAACAACGTCTCGCGGCGCTATCGGGAGGTCAACAGATGATTGACGCGAAAAAAGCCATAACCAAGTTCCTCGCCGGGGCAGCGCTTGCATTGCTGACAGGCCTTGCCGGTCCAGCGCTTGCGGTCAGTGAAGTCAAGGCCGTGGTGAACGGCACTGCCATCACCAGCGGCGATGTCGCCAAGCGCCAGGCCTTCCTGCGCCTGCAGCATACGAAGGCCGATGCCAAGACCGCCCAGGAGCAATTGATCGACGAGACGCTCAAGCGGCAGGAAGTCACCCGCGTCCGTATGTCGGTTTCGCAGCAGGACGTCGATGCGTCTTTCGCGCGCTTTTCGAGCGGCAACAAGCTTTCCCCCGAGCAGATGTCGCAGATCCTCGATCGCGCCGGCGTCGGCGTCGATCATTTCAAGGGTTTCATCGCCGTGCAGATGAGCTGGCCGCGTGTCGTCAACGCCCGCTACGGCTCGACCTCGCGGCTGTCGAACTATGATCTCGTCTCGCGCATGATGCAGAACAACAAGCAGAAGCCGGTCACGACGGAATATATGCTGCAGCAGATCATCTTCGTCATTCCGCAAGCCAAGCGCGGCGCCATCACCGGCAAGCGTAAGGGCGAGGCCGAGGCGTCGCGCTCCAAATTTCCGGGCTGCGATCAGGCAAAGGTGTTTGCTGCCACGATGCGCGACGTTTCCGTGCGCGATCTCGGCCGCCTGCTCGCCCCCGAGATCCCGCCGGATTGGAAGCCGCTGGTCGAGCAGGCCAAGGGCAACACGACGGGGACCCGCGTCACAGACAAGGGCGTCGAATATCTGGCAATCTGCAGCCAGCGGCAGGTTTCTGACGACCAGGCCGCCGAAATGGTCTTCCGCCAGGAAGATCTCGACAAGTCCAAGGGCGGCAAGGACGCCAGCCCAGAAAACGAAAACAGCAAGAAATATCTGGATGAACTGCGCAAAAAGGCGCAGATCGCCTATCGCTGACCGACAATGGCGATACCGTTTTCGCGACCGCTTGCGCTGAGCCAGGGCGACCCCGCCGGCATCGGGCCGGATATTACTCTGATGGCCTGGCTCCGGCGGCGTGAACTCGGGCTGCCGCCTTTCTTCCTGATCGGCGACCCCGATGTTCTGGCGTTGAGAGCCCGCCAGCTCAATCTGACGGTCTCGATCCGCGAGACCGATGAAGCCGGCAAGGCCGCCGGCATGTTTGCCGATGCGCTGCCCGTCATGACCATACCGGCCGGTATCGAGGTCGTGGCCGGTGAACCGCATGCGGCAACGGCGAAAGGCACGATCGCGTCGATCGAGAAAGCCGTGTCGCTTGTCATTGACGGCGAGGCGCTCGCAGTCGTTACCAATCCGATCGCCAAGGCCGTGCTTTACGAGGCGGGTTTCCGGTTTCCTGGCCATACCGAATTTCTCGCCGATCTCGCCGTCAGGGCGACCGGCCGGCCGGTGACACCGGTGATGATGCTGTCTGGACCGAAGCTCCGGGCCATTCCCGTCACCATCCATATTCCGGTCCGCGACGTGCCGCAGGCGCTGACGGGCGACCTGATCACGGAAACCTGCAGGATCGCCCATGAAGATCTAAGGCAGCGCTTCGGCATCGAGGCGCCGCGGCTTGCCGTTGCCGGCCTCAACCCGCATGCAGGCGAAGGCGGGGCGATCGGTACGGAGGACGAGGATGTCATCCGTCCGGCGATCGAGCGCCTGCGCGACGAGGGCATCGATGCGATCGGCCCCCTGCCCGCCGATACGATGTTTCATGACGAGGCGCGGGCGCGATACGACGTCGCCGTCTGCATGTATCACGATCAGGCGCTGATCCCGGCCAAGGCACTTGGTTTCGACGACAGCGTCAACGTGACGCTCGGGCTTCCCTTCGTGCGCACCTCGCCGGATCACGGCACCGCTTTCGGCATTGCCGGCAAGGGACTGGCGCGCGAGCACAGCCTCGTTGCCGCGCTGAAGCTCGCCGCCCAGCTCGGCCGCAGTGTGGAAAGCCGCCGCTGATGGCAGCACTCGATGGCCTGCCGCCGCTTCGCGACGTCATCCAGCGTCACGGTCTCGATGCGCGCAAGGCGCTCGGGCAGAACTTCCTGCTCGACCTCAACCTCACGCAGAAGATCGCCCGCACGGCGGGCACACTCGAAGAGGCGACCATCGTTGAGGTCGGCCCTGGCCCTGGCGGATTGACGCGGGCGATCCTGGCGCTCGGTGCCAGAAAGGTCATCGCCATCGAGCGGGATCCCCGCTGCCTGCCGGCACTCGCCGAGATCGCCGATCATTATCCCGGCCGGCTGGAGGTGATCGAAGGCGATGCGCTGAAGATTGATTTCGAGACATTGGCGCCGCAAGGCCCGATCAAGATCATTGCCAACCTGCCCTATAATGTCGGCACGCAGTTGCTGGTCAACTGGCTGCTGCCGAAAGCCTGGCCGCCGTTCTGGCAGTCGCTGACGCTGATGTTTCAGAAGGAGGTCGGCGAGCGTATCGTCGCCAACGAAGACGACGATCATTACGGCCGTCTCGGCGTGCTCTGCGGCTGGCGGACGGAGGCACGCATGGCCTTCGACGTGCCGCCGCAAGCCTTCACGCCGCCGCCGAAGGTGACGTCGACGGTCGTGCAACTGACCCCCCGCGAATCCCCGATCCCCTGCGCTGTCGCCAATCTGGAAAAGGTGACACAGGCGGCCTTCGGCCAGCGCCGCAAAATGCTCCGCCAAAGCCTGAAATCCCTCGGCGGCGAGAGCCTGCTCGTCAAGGCCGGGATCGATCCGGCGCGTCGGGCGGAAACCTTGTCCGTCGAGGAATTCTGCCTTCTCGCAAACAGCCTGTAGGGCAGTTCCAGCGAGGTGCGAAGCGGTTTTCCCAGGAGTTTACCCTAAAGCGACGGCGTCTCTTCCAGCAACTCGCGGACGAAGTCGAACATGCCATGGCGGCGGTCGCGGCGCAGGCGTTCGGCCTTGACGATCGACTGGACGGCGTCGAGGGCGGCGTTGAGATCGTCATTGACGATGACATAGTCGTATTCGCGCCAGTGGGCGATCTCGGCGCGGCTGTTGGCGAGACGCGTCTGGATGACCTCCTCGGAATCCTCGGCACGACGATGCAGCCGCGACTGGAGCTCGGTCATGGTGGGCGGCAGCACGAAGATCGAGATGACGTCGGCCGACATCTTCTCCTGCAATTGCTGAGCGCCCTGCCAGTCGATGTCGAAGAGCATGTCGCGGCCTTCGCCCATGGCCTGCTCGACCGGCTCGCGCGGCGTGCCGTAGAAATTGCCATGCACCTCGGCCCATTCGAGCAGCGCGTCGCTGTCGCGCAGCCGCTCGAACTCGCGCACACTCTTGAAGTGGTAATGCACATCCTCGACTTCGCTCGGGCGACGCTGGCGCGTGGTGACGCTGACGGACAGGCCGATTTGCCTGTCGGTCTCCAGCAGCGTGCGCGCGATGGTGGACTTGCCGGCGCCTGATGGCGACGAGATGACAAGCATCAGACCGCGGCGGGCGATTTGCACGGGCGAGGATTTCGCCGGTTTCATGTTTTACTCCAAATTCTGGACCTGCTCGCGGAACTGGTCGATCACGACTTTCAGCTCGATGCCGGCAGCGGTGACCGCCGAGGCATTCGACTTCGAGCAGATGGTATTCGATTCGCGGTTAAATTCCTGTGCAAGGAAGTCCAGCCGGCGCCCGGCGGGGCCACCTTTCACCAGGAGATCGCGCGCTGCGGCGATATGAGCCTTCAGACGATCGATTTCCTCGCGTAGATCCGCCTTGGTCGCCAACAGCGCGGCTTCGGCATGCAGCCTGTCGCGGTCGAGCGCGGCCATGCCGTCCATCAACAGGGCGACCTGAGCGGCAAGCCGCGCGGCGATCTCCTGCGGCGAGCGCGACGGATCGGCCTCGATCGTCCGTGTCAGGCCCTCGATCGTCGTGACGTGGTCGTGAAGAATGCGGGCCAGCGCCGAACCTTCCTGTTCGCGCATCGCTCTCAGATCGGCAAGCGCGGCCAGCAGGCCGGCAGCGATATCGGCGTCACGGGCGGCAAGCGCCTCCTCGCCATCCTCGCTTTCGCGGAATTCGACGATGCCGCGCACCAGAAGCAGCGTATCGAGCTTCAGCGGCGCCGGATCGATGACACCGTCCAACTGCTCGCGCATGGCCAGCACGGCGGCAAGAGCCTCCTTGTTCAGCACCGCCTCGAAACGGTTCTCGTCGGCACTGACGGATAGCGATGCCTGCAGGTTGCCGCGGCTGAAGCTTTCACCGGCGAGGCGGCGGACCTCTGCCTCCATGCGTTCGAGACCGGGCGGCAGGCGCAGGCGCAGGTCGAGACCTTTGCCGTTGACCGAGCGCAGTTCCCATGCCCAGCGCCAGCGGCCGCTCGTTCCCTCGCGCCGCGCAAAACCGGTCATGGACTGCAAAGCCATGCGAGCCTCCCGAAAGTCTCAGTTGATCTTCTTTTTCTTCGGCGGCGCGACGGTCGCGCCATTGTCCGCCGGCTGCTCTTCCGGCTGGCCGTCGACTGCGATGTTCGGGTCCGAACCCTTGTCGGCTTCGAGCTTGCGCCATCGCTTGACGTTGGCGTTGTGCTCCTCGAGCGTCGCAGAGAAAACATGGCCGCCGGTGCCGTCGGCGACGAAATAGAGATCCTGCGTCTTCCAGGGATTGGCGACGGCTTCCAGCGCATCCTTGCCGGGATTGGCGATCGGCGTCGGCGGCAGACCCTTGATGACATAGGTGTTGTAAGGTGTGTCCCGCTTCAGGTCCGACTGGTAGATCGGCCGGTCGGCCGGTTTACCCTCGCCGCCGAAGAGGCCGTAGATGATCGTTGGGTCGGACTGCAGGCGCATACCCTTGCCGAGCCGGTTCAGAAAAACGGAGGCGACATGGGCTCGCTCGTCGGGAACGCCGGTTTCCTTTTCGACGATCGAGGCGAGTGTCACGAACTCCTCCTTGGATCGCAGCGGCAGCGACTGGTCGCGCTTGTCCCAGATCTGATCGACGAGCTTCTGCTGCGCAGCCGCCATCTGTTCGATGATTTCCGAGCGCTTGGTGCCGCGCGAGAATTTGTAGGTATCCGGACGCAGGCTGCCCTCGGTCGGCAATGCCGCCGGCAAGTCGCCTTCCAGCACAGTATCCTGCAGCATGCGGTCGAACATCTGGCGGACCGTCAGACCCTCAGGGAAGGAAACGGAATAGAGAATGGACTTGCCCGATTTCAGCAGCTCCATGATATCCCTCATGGAGGCCCTCGCCTTGATCTCGTATTCACCCGCCTTCAGGCTCTCTCCGGCAGAAAGATGCGTTGCCGTGAGGTAGCGGAAGATGCGGGCATCGCTAATGATCGCGTTGCGCTCGAGGTTCGAGGCGATTTCGGTCAGACCAGCGCCGTTGCGGACGATGAAATTGGTGTTGGTCTGCAGCGGACCCGGGTTCCGATAGGTCGATGTGGCGTAGTAAAAGCCGATGACGGCGACGACGCAGACCAGAACCGCCATCGTCATGATGAAGTTCAGGAAAAGAACGACCTGGCCGCGGGCTTTCTTGGACCGCTTCGGCGGCTCCGGAACGCGCTCCGGACGCAGGGCTTCGCTCGGCGACTTCGGGATAATCGGTCCCTTCTGCGCCTGGGTATCGTTGCTCTGGTTCGTCGTATCGCTCACCGGCAATCCTCTAAAACTTGACCCTCACTTCGCTATTTCGCGAAGCAATGCGGCAAAAGCAGGTTCTGCCGCCGTTCAACGACGCCGCTGACGGTCGTTATGCTTTCGCACGCCCCCTTACGCAACGTAGAAGACGGCCGGTTTGCGGTGCAATGGAGACCCGTCACACCGCTTGCAGGACTCTTATTGCGCGTAACGGCGCAGTACGAGCGACGCGTTCGTGCCGCCGAACCCGAACGAGTTGGACAGCGCCACATTGATGTCTCGCTCACGCGCCTTGTGCGGAACAAGATCGATCGCCGTCTCCCGTTCGGGATTGTCGAGATTGAGCGTCGGCGGCGCGATATTGTCGCGAATGGCGAGCGTGGTGAAGATCGCCTCGATCGCGCCTGCAGCACCAAGAAGGTGTCCTGTCGCCGACTTGGTCGAGGACATGGAGATCTTCGACGCCGCATTGCCGACCAGCCGCTCGACGGCGCCGAGTTCAATCGTGTCGGCCATGGTCGAGGTACCGTGGGCATTGATGTAGTCGATATCGGCCGGCGTCAGCCCGGCGCGCTTCAGCGCCATCGTCATGCAGCGGCCGGCGCCCTCGCCGTCTTCGGAGGGTGCGGTGATGTGATAGGCGTCGCCCGACAGGCCGTAGCCGACGATTTCGGCGTAGATCCTGGCGCCGCGCGCCTTGGCGTGTTCCAGTTCCTCGAGCACGACGATGCCGGCGCCTTCGCCCATGACGAAGCCATCGCGGTCGCGGTCATAGGGGCGCGACGCCTTTTGCGGATCGTCGTTGTGCTGGGTCGACAGCGCCTTGCAGGCGGCAAAGCCTGCCAGCGAAATGCGGCTCACGGGGGATTCCGTGCCGCCGGCGACCATGACGTCGGCATCACCAAGCGCAATCAAGCGCGCAGCATCGCCGATCGCATGCGCACCCGTCGAGCAGGCGGTGACGACCGAATGATTGGGTCCGCGCAGCTTGTGGCGGATCGAGACCTGGCCGGAGACGAGGTTGATCAGGCGGCCGGGAATGAAGAAGGGGGAGATGCGGCGCGGGCCTTTGTCGCGCAGGGTGTAACCCGCCTCGACGATGCCTTCGATGCCGCCGATGCCGGAGCCGATCAGCACGCCGGTGGCGATCTGGTCTTCATCGGTTTCAGGATGCCAGCCGGCATCGGCAAGCGCCATATCGGCGGCAGCCATGCCGTAGATGATGAAGGGATCGACCTTGCGCTGCTCCTTCGGCTCCATCCACTGATCGACATTGAAGGTGCCGTCGGTGCCGTCACCGATAGGAATGCGGCAGGCGATTTTGGCGGGAAGGTCGTCGACCTCGAATTCGGTGACGAGGCGGGCGCCGTTCTGACCGGCAAGCAGCCGGGACCACGTCACCTCGGTTCCGCATCCCAAGGGTGATACCATGCCGGTACCAGTGATGACGACACGTCTCATCGCGTGCTTTCCCCCGTCTCTTATGTTCTATGGAGAAATATGCCGAAAAGAAAAGGGCGGACTCCAGGCCCGCCCTTTCTCAAATTCACAGGATCAGGCCTGGGCCTTCTCAATAAACTTCACTGCATCGCCGACCGTCAGGATCGAGTCGGCAGCGTCGTCAGGAATTTCGACGCCGAATTCTTCTTCGAAAGCCATGACAAGTTCGACCGTGTCGAGCGAGTCAGCGCCCAGATCGTCGATAAAGCTGGCGCTCTCGACGACCTTGTCGGCATCAACGCCAAGATGATCAATAACAATTTTCTTTACGCGTTCTGCGATATCGCTCATGTCGGTTTCCTCGACCTTATGTCCTGATCGGAATGCCATCGCGGCACCCCTACCCTGTTTCAGCCTGCGATGTTTTCAGACATCCTCGGCAAACTCGTTTACCCGGCTTCAGAGATGTCCCAGGCTTGCAAAAAGCCCGCCGGTCCGTCTGCTTTCTCGGGACGACTGTTTACAGTCATGGCCCGCTTAACATGCTTTATGTCTGCCGCAAAGCCAGAAAATCAACGGTTCGTGATTGCTCAACATGCTATTGGCGGAATTATTCCCATGCCAGCGGTTTGTCGTTTCAGATCATCGCCATGCCGCCGTTTACGTGCAGCGTCTGGCCCGTCATATAGGCAGCCTCGGAGGACGCAAGGTAAGCAACCGCCGAAGCGACCTCGCCACCCGTGCCCATGCGCTTCATCGGGATCGCCCCCATGATCGCTTCCTTCTGCTTGTCGTTCAGCTTGCCGGTCATGGCGCTCTCGATGAAACCGGGCGCCACGCAATTGACCGTCACGTTGCGGGTGGCAATTTCCTGCGCCAGGGACTTGGTGAAGCCGATCATGCCGGCCTTGGAGGCGCAGTAATTGGCCTGCCCCGGATTGCCGGTGACGCCGACGACGGAGGTGATGTTGATGATGCGGCCATAGCGGCGGCGCATCATCGGATGCGTCAATTCGCGCGTCAGGCGGAAGGTCGATGTCAGGTTCACTTCGATGACGCTGTCCCAGTCCTCGTCGCTCATGCGCACGAACAGGCCGTCGCGGGTGATGCCGGCATTGTTGACGAGGATGTCGACGCCTTCAAGATCGGCCTCGGCCTTCTGGCCGAGCGCCTTGACCTCATCGCGGTCGGAGAGGTTGGCCGGGAAGATCTTGACGCGCTCGCCGAGATCGGCGGCCAGCGCTTCCAGCTTCTCGACGCGGGTGCCATGCAGGCCGACGATGGCACCCTGCTTATGAAGAAGGCGGGCGATTTCCTCGCCGATACCGCCCGATGCGCCTGTGACGAGAGCCTTGCGGCCGGAAAGATCGAACATGGAAACGTTCCTTATAACAGGGACACCAAATCCGGTGTCCGGGGATACCAATCAGGCCATGAGGGCGGCGACGGCCGCGTCGATATCCGCCGGACCGTTGACAGAGATGCCGTTGATCGTCTTGTCGATGCGGCGGGCAAGTCCGGTCAGCACCTTGCCGGAACCGAGTTCATAAAGCGTCGTGACGCCGTTTCTGGCGAACCATTCCACCGTCTCACGCCAGCGGACCTGACCGGTCACCTGCTCGACCAGAAGGCTGGCGATCTCGTCGGCGCCGGTCACCGGGGCTGCACGGACATTGGCGATGACAGGCACGACCGGATCGGATTTGGCGACCGTTGCCAGCGCTTCACGCATGGCGTCGGCGGCCGGCGCCATCAGCGTCGAATGGAAGGGAGCAGAGACCGGCAGCAGAATGGCGCGCTTGGCGCCCTTGTCGGTCGCAAGGGCGGCCGCCTTTTCGACGGCTGCCTTCTCGCCCGAGATGACGATCTGGCCGCCACCATTGTCGTTGGCGATCTGGCAGGCGCCGATGGCGGACGCTGCATCACAGACGGCAATGACGTCGGCATGTTCGAGGCCGATGATCGCGGCCATGGCGCCGACGCCGACGGGGACGGCGGCCTGCATGGCATTGCCGCGGATGCGCAACAGCCGTGCAGTATCGGCGAGCGAAAAGGTGCCGGCGGCGCAAAGTGCCGAATATTCGCCGAGCGAGTGGCCGGCGACGTAAGCGACCTTGGACTTCAGATCCAGCCCTTTGGCTTCGAGAACGCGGACGACGGCGATCGAGACGGCCATCAGCGCCGGCTGGGCGTTCGCGGTCAAGGTCAACGTATCCTCGGGACCGTTGAACATGACGTCCGAAAGCTTTTCACCGAGTGCCTCATCGACCTCTTGGAAAACGGCGCGGGCTTCGGCAAAATTCTCGGCGAGATCCTTGCCCATGCCGACGGCCTGACTGCCCTGACCGGGAAAAGTGAAAGCAATGGTCATTCTCATGTTCCCTGGCTCATGCCCCTGAATACGCCCCTTGAGGCTGTTTTGCCTCCAATTGACATTCTTTCCGGCAGAGTCAAGTGGCGGCTCATTCTCCGCAAAGCCTTTCGCACTGGCGCAAAAGCCCGGTTTTTGCTCTTGCGCTCCGCCAAATCCAGCCTAGATTTGCGCGGACCTTCCCAAGGCTGTCACCTCTCTCCCAAGGTTTTTCCATGAAGTACAATTCGCTAGGCCGCACCGAGATTTCCGTTTCAGAGATTTGCCTTGGCACCATGACCTGGGGTTCGCAGAACAGCGAAGCCGATGCGCATGCGCAGATGGACTACGCCGTCGAAAAGGGCGTCAATTTCTTCGATACGGCCGAACTTTATCCGACCACCCCGATTTCGGCCGCGACGCAGGGCTGGACGGAAGACTATATCGGCAGCTGGTTCAAGAAGACCGGCAAGCGCGGCGATATCGTGCTCGCCACCAAGGTCGCAGGCCGCGGTCGCGACTATATACGTGGTGGCGAAGGTGCCGATGCAAAGAATATCCGCCTGGCGCTCGAAGCCAGCCTGGCGCGCCTGAAGACGGATTACGTCGACCTCTACCAAATCCACTGGCCGAACCGCGGCCATTTCCATTTCCGTCAGAACTGGAGCTACAATCCCTTCAACCAGAACCGCGACGAGGCCGTCGCCAATATGCTCGACATCCTGGAAACGCTTGGCGCGCTGGTGAAGGAAGGCAAGATCCGCGCGATCGGCCTTTCCAACGAAACCACCTGGGGCATACAGAAATATCTGACGCTCGCCGAACAGAAGAGCCTGCCGCGGGTCGCCAGCGTCCAGAACGAATACAACTTGCTCTACCGCCATTTCGACCTCGATCTCGCCGAACTCTCGCATCATGAGGATGTCGGGCTGCTCGCTTATTCGCCGCTCGCCGGCGGCATCCTCTCCGGCAAATATGTCGATGGCGGCAGGCCGAAGGGTTCGCGCGGCTCGATCAACCACGATATCGGCGGTCGCCTGCAGCCGCTGCAGGAGCCGGCGACCAAAGCCTATCTGGAGATCGCTGCAACATACCGCCTCGACCCGGCAACAATGGCGCTCGCCTTCTGCCTGTCCAGGCCCTTCATGGCCTCGGCCATCATCGGCGCGACCTCGATGGAGCAGTTGAAAATCGATATCGGCGCGGCAGACATTACGCTTTCGAACGAGATCCTGGCGGAAATCGCCAAGGTGCACCGGCAGTATCCGCTGACGCTTTGACCCTATTTGTTTGGCGCCTGCCCGATGCCGACCATTGGCCGGCATCGGGTTCGGGTGTCCGATTACGCTTGCCTTTGCCCAAAAAATCCGTATAAGCCGCCCTGTTCGTTAACCCGGTCTTCTGGCTGGTGGCTGAACGGAGGGCCGGTTTCCTCACGGAAATCGTTCGGAACGGAAGCGTTCCAGCCTCCCGTGTCTCCGCTCTCGACCGTCTCGGAAACGCTTTCTTGCCTGGGTCCGCCCAATCAGGAGCAGTCGTTGAGGCTTAGCCGCCGAATATCGGGTTGAACCAAACGCAAGAAAGGCAAAGCTGTCATGGCTCTTTATGAACATGTATTCCTTGCCCGGCAGGATATTTCCGCTCAGCAGGTCGATGCCCTCGTAGAACAGTACAAGGGTGTGATCGAAGCGAATGGCGGTAAGGTCGGGCGTATCGAGAACTGGGGCCTCAAGTCCCTCACCTACCGCATCAAGAAGAACCGCAAGGCGCACTACGCCCTGATGGACATCGATGCACCGGCTGCTGCCGTCCAGGAAATGGAACGTCAGATGCGCATCAGCGAAGACGTTCTTCGCTACATGACGATCGCCGTCGAGAAGCATGAAGAAGGTCCGTCTGCCATGATGCAGAAGCGCGACCGTGACGACCGTCCGCGTGAAGGCGGCCGTGGCCCGCGTGAAGGCGGCTTCGGTGATCGCGACCGTGGTCCGCGTCCGCCGCGTGAAGGTGGCTTCGGCGATCGTGACGACCGTCCGCGCCGTCCGCGCGAAGACCGTGTATAAGGGAGATCTGAGATATGTCTGAAACTTCCTCCGCTCCGGTCCGCCGCCCGTTCCATCGCCGCCGCAAGACCTGCCCGTTCTCCGGCGCCAACGCGCCGCGGATCGACTACAAGGACGTACGCCTGCTGCAGCGCTACATTTCCGAGCGCGGCAAGATCGTTCCGTCCCGCATCACGGCCGTTTCCCAGAAGAAGCAGCGCGAACTCGCTCAGGCGATCAAGCGCGCCCGTTTCCTCGGCCTGCTGCCCTACGTCGTCGCCTGATTATCGGCCGACGCACACACTCTTGAGGGAAGGCATTCGTGCCTTCCCTTTTCCCTTCCGCGATGGGCGCGGATCGGAACTCCTAAAACCCATGTTGAGACGTTTCTGAATTTGATTCAGCAACATCCTCTAACTGCTTGATGAAGCAGGACAGCGACCTTGAAACGACCGAACATTAAAACGCTGCTGATCGGCGCACTCGCCGGATTGACCGCCGCCCTGCTGGTGCTGGGCGCGAGCATGCAGCCGTCGTTTTTCAGCGCGCTTCTCTACACGGCCTCGGCTCTGCCGATCCTCATCGTCGGGCTCGGCTGGGGCAATACCGCCGCGGTCTCGGCCGTCGTCAGCGCCGCGGCACTCGGCGCGATCCTGATCTCGCCTTCCTTCGCGCTGATCATGACGATGGTGACGCTGCTGCCGGCCGGTTGGCTCAGCCATCTCGCCAATCTGGCGCGTCCGGCCGCCGAACTCGGCGGACCCGACCATCTGCTTGCCTGGTATCCGCTCTCCGACATTCTGCTGCATCTCTGCGGTCTGGTGACCCTCGCCGTCATCGTCATCGGCGTGATCATCGGCTACGGGCCTGAGATCACCGATCCGATCGTCGATCTGCTGATCACCTCGCTCAAGCAGCAGCAGCCGGAATTCATGCCCGATCCGGCAGCGACCGCGCAGACCAAGTCGCTGATCCTGCTGATGCTGCCGGCTTTGCAGGGCGGCATGTGGGTCAGCATGCTGTTTGCCGCCTATTATTTCGCCGTGCGCATCGTTGCAGCCTCCGGCCGCGGCCTTCGCCCGCGCGAGGACATTCCCTCGTCGCTGCGGATGAACCGCAACTCGATCTTCATCTTCCTGGCCGGGCTTGCCGCCTGCTTTTTCGGCGGCGTTCCGGCACTGGTCGGCGCGACCGTGATCGGCGCCTTCGGTGCCGGTTTCATGCTTTCCGGTTTCGCCTCGCTGCATTTCCGCACGCGCGGCAAGGACTGGCGCATACCGGCCCTCATCCTCTGCTATCTGGCCTCGATGCTCATGCTGCTGCCAGCTCTCCTCATCCTCGTCCTCGGTCTCAGCGATACGCGCAAGGCGATCGCACTGACCCCGACGAAAGATGCTGATGCCCCCAAACAATCCGATACGAAAATCTGAGACACAAGAAAGGAAAAAGAAAATGCAAGTCATCCTTCTCGAACGCATCTCCAAGCTCGGCCAGATGGGCGAAACCGTAAAGGTTCGCGACGGCTTTGCCCGCAACTACCTGCTGCCGCTCGGCAAGGCGCTGCGCGCCAACGCTGCCAACAAGACCCGCTTCGAAGCCGAGCGCGCGACGCTCGAAGCCCGCAACCTCGAGCGCAAGTCAGAAGCCCAGACGGTCGCCGACGTTCTCGACGGCAAGTCCTTCATCGTCGTGCGCTCCGCCGGCGAAACCGGCCAGCTCTACGGTTCGGTTGCTGCCCGTGACGTCGTCGATATTCTCGGCGCCGAAGGCTTCAACATCGGCCGCAACCAGGTTCACCTCAACACGCCGATCAAGTCGATCGGCCTGCACAAGGTCGAGCTGCAGCTACATGCCGAAGTCGAAATCCACGTCGAGCTGAACGTTGCCCGTTCTGCCGAAGAGGCAGAGCGCCAGTCCAAGGGCGAAGAACTCACCTCGGTCGACGCGATCTACGGCGTCGACGAAGACGCGCTGCGTCCGGAAGACTTCTTCGATCCGGAAGCCGACGGCGTCGACGAAGACGAAGCATAATTCTCGTCGGAGTGATCCGCGTGAGGGAAAGCCCGGCCATCGCGCCGGGCTTTTTCGTTTCCACCCCTTCGATATGAGCCGCCGATCGGCTCGCTTCTTTTAAGGGGATTTTCCGGATGTTTTTGCTGCGTGCCTTATCGCATCGCGCTAAAGTAGCGTTCTCCGAAACGGATGGGCTGAGTCGGCGCCATGCCGTGTCGTGCGGGTGACACTGCCAGTATTTCTCCTTTGTGTCGCCCAAGACTGTGGAGAAGTCGAACAACGTGCACAGCGTTCAGGATTTAGGCGAAGCGAGCCCCCGCTCCTTTCGTAGCCTCTTGATTTTCGCGTCCGGAATTGCAAATCCGGAACTGGAAAAAGACAGAACGGATGATGATGAACGACGCCGCTCGAAAGATTACAGCTGTTGCCTCGTCAGAGCAGCACTACCGCGAAGCGCCCAACAATATCGAAGCCGAGCAGGCGCTTCTGGGTGCAATCCTGATGAACAACGACGCCTATTACCGGGTGTCAGACTTCCTGAAGCCGATCCATCTCTATGAACCGCTGCATCGGAAGATCTTCGAGGTTGCCGGCGATATCATCCGCATGGGCAAGATCGCCAATCCGGTGACGATCAAGACCTTCCTGAAGGCCGACGAGAAGGTCGGCGACATGACGGTTTCGCAATATCTGGCGAGCCTGGTCAGCAATGCCGTCACCGTCATCAATGCCGAGGATTACGGTCGGGCGATCTACGACCTGGCGCTGCGCCGGGCGCTGATCACCATCGGCGAGGACGTCGTCAACATCGCCTATGACGCGCCGCTCGACATGCCGCCGCAGTCGCAGATCGAGGATACCGAACGCCGCCTCTTCGAACTGGCGGAAAACGGTCGCTACGACGGCGGCTTCCAGGCCTTCAACGATGCGGTCGCGCTGGCGATCGACATGGCGGCCGTCGCCAAGGAACGTGACGGCGGGCTTTCCGGCATTTCCACCGGCATCCATTCGCTGGATTCCAAGATGGGCGGTTTGCAGCGGTCGGACTTGATCGTGCTTGCCGGACGCCCCGGCATGGGCAAGACCTCACTTGCTACAAACATCGCCTACAATATTGCGGCCGCCTACGAAGGCGAAGTCCAGTCGGACGGCAGCATGAAGGCGAAGAACGGCGGCGTCGTCGGTTTCTACTCGCTCGAAATGTCGTCCGAACAGCTTGCCACCCGTATCATCTCCGAGCAGACGGAAGTCTCCTCCTCGAAGATCCGCCGCGGCGACATCAACGATGCCGATTTCGAAAAGCTCGTCGCCTGCTCGATGATGATGCAGAAGGTGCCGCTCTTTATCGACCAGACCGGCGGCATCTCGATCGCCCAGCTTTCGGCCCGCGCGCGCCGTCTGAAGCGCCAGCGCGGCCTCGACGTGCTTGTGGTCGACTACATTCAGCTGATGACCGGCTCGGGCAAATCCAGCGACAACCGCGTGCAGGAAATCACCCAGATCACCACCGGCCTCAAGGCGCTCGGCAAGGAGCTCAACGTTCCGATCATCGCGCTGTCGCAGCTCTCGCGTCAGGTCGAAAGCCGCGACGACAAGCGGCCGCAGTTGTCCGACCTTCGCGAATCCGGCTCGATCGAGCAGGACGCCGACGTCGTGCTCTTCGTGTTCCGCGAGGAATATTACGTCAAGAATTCGGAGCCGCGCGACATCCACGATCCGAAATATCCGGAATGGGAAGCGCTGTTCGACAAGGTGAAGGGCACGGCCGACGTCATCATCGCCAAGCAGCGCCACGGGCCGACGGGCACGGTGAAGCTCGCCTTCCAGGCGGAATTCACGCGCTTTGCCGATCTCGCCGATCCCTCCTTCACCCAATATGAAGAGCACTGATCGTGGGCCGGTGCTGCAACGCAGCGGCCGGACTTTCCCCCGACAATATTGACCTCTAAACTGGCCGGAGAATCCTTCTCCGGCCTCTTTTCGATGTGGATCATGAGCGAATTTTTCGACGCCCCCGAAGACGACAACTTTGCCTCAGCAGGCCTGCGGTTGACCGTCGACCTGACCGCTCTGACGGAGAACTGGCGCGACATGGCGCGCCGCTCCGGTGCGGCGCGCGCCTCGGCGGTCGTCAAGGCAGATGCCTATGGCATGGGCATCGAGGATGCCGGCGAAGCGCTCTACATGGCAGGCGCGCGCGACTTCTTCGTCGCGACCGTCGACGAGGGCGTGACGCTTCGCCTCTATGCGCCCGAGGCGCGCATCTTCGTGCTCTCAGGCATCTGGCCAGGCACCGAGCGGCGCTTCTTCGACAATGATCTAGTGCCGGTGATTTCCTCCGACGAGCAGCTCGCCTTCTGGATGGCGGTGCTTGCCGATTACGGCGACTACCCCTGCGCGCTGCATGTCGATACCGGCTTCAATCGGCTCGGACTGCATATCGACGATGCGATCGCGCTCGCCAACGACGTCTCACGGCCGGCGAGCTTCGCGCCCGTGCTTGTCATGAGCCATCTCGCCTGCGCCGATGATCCCACCCATGCGATGAACCGGCAGCAGCTCGAATCATTCCGAAGGGTTAGCGCCGCTTATGAAGGTATCGATTCAAGCCTTGCCGCCTCGGCCGGCATCTTTCTCGGTGAGGATTATCACTTCGACCTGACCCGCCCCGGCATCGCGCTCTATGGCGGCGAAGCGGTCAGCGGCATGGCGAACCCGATGCGGCCCGTCGCGACGGCGGAAGCGCGCATCATCCAGGTGCGCAGCGTCGAAGCCGGCGAGACGGTCAGCTATGGGCGGGCGCTGCAGCTTCCCCGCGAAAGCCGGCTGGCGATCGCCTCGGCCGGCTATGCCGACGGCTACATGCGCAGCCAGTCGAGCGGCGGTGTGCCGCTGCGCCAGGTGGTGCCGCAAGGCGGGCAAGGTTTCATCGCCGGACACAAGGTTCCGGTTGCCGGCCGGATCACTATGGACCTGACGATCTTCGATATCACCGACCTGCCTGACAACGCCGTGCGCGCCGGGGATTATGTCGAGCTGTTCGGAAAGAACATGCCGGTGGACGATGTGGCGCGGACATCCGGCACGATCGGATACGAGATTCTGACCAGCATGGGGCTGCGCCACGAACGGCGCTACGTGGCCGAGGATTAGCGGCCGTTCTATTCAACGGCTGCTGAGGGCGAGACGGACACCGAGCGCCACGAAAAGCGCACCGAGGCCGCGATCGAGCCAGAGGCCGATTTTTTGATTATGCCTGATTGCATCCGCAAGGCGCCCGCCGAGAAGGACGAGCGGCGGTTCGATGAAGGCGGCGACGACGATAATGAGCGCGCCATGCAGCATGAGCTGAGCCCATGCCGGCCCTGCCCCTTCGACGACGAACTGCGGCAGGAAGGCCAGGAAGAATATCGCCACTTTCGGATTGAGCAGCGACACCAGAATTCCCTGCCGATAGATTCTTGCAACCGGCAAACTTTCACCAGCAGCCGTTATCAGGCCATCGCCGCCACCGGAGCGCAAAGCCTGAATGCCGAGCCAGACGAGATAGGCCGCACCGATCCATTTGACCGTCGAGAAGGCGACGGCGGAAGCGGCAAGTATGGCAGAGAGGCCGAGTGCAGCCATCAGTACATGCAGGCAGGCGCCGGACCAGACACCGAACAGCGCCGAAAAACCGGCACGTTTTCCGCTTCTCATCGTATGACCGAGGATGAAGGCGATGTCGGGGCCGGGCGAGAGATTGAGCAGAACCGCCGCCGACAGAAATGCAAGCCAGTGCGCAAACGAATAATCGAACATCTTCACCATTCCAGATAAGCAGAAGCAAAGGATAGGCATCGGTGCGCTGATGGGGAAATCATTAGTTTTGATCCGTTGCGATAGCCATTATCTCAAGCACGACAATGATTCGATGAAGCGGCGCGTCGCTTCACTCGCGAACCCGGACTGAAAGAGTATTTGATGGCGAAGGCCAGAACACAATTCATCTGCCAGAGTTGCGGCACGGTTCATAACCGCTGGGCCGGCAAATGCGAGAACTGCGGCGAGTGGAACACCATCGTCGAGGAAGACCCGATGGGCGGGATCGGCTCCGGTCCCGGCAAGACGCCGAAGAAGGGCCGACCGGTGGCGCTGACGGCACTCTCCGGCGAAATCGAGGAGGCGCCACGCATCCATACCGCCATGTCGGAGCTCGACCGGGCGCTCGGCGGCGGTTTCGTGCGCGGTTCGGCGGTGCTGATCGGCGGCGATCCCGGCATCGGTAAATCGACGCTGCTGATGCAGGCCGCCGCCGCCCTTGCACGGCGCGGCCACAAGATCATCTACGTCTCCGGCGAAGAAGCCGTGGCGCAGGTGCGGCTGCGGGCGCAACGCCTTGCGGCAGCCGATACCGATGTGATGCTGGCAGCCGAAACCAATGTCGAGGATATTCTGGCGACGCTCGCCGAGGGCAAGCGGCCGGACCTCGTCATCATCGATTCCATCCAGACGCTATGGAGCGAACTTGCCGAATCCGCCCCGGGAACGGTGACGCAGGTGCGCACCGGCGTGCAGGCAATGATCCGTTTCGCCAAGCAGACGGGTGCCGCCATGGTGCTCGTCGGCCACGTGACCAAGGACGGGCAGATCGCCGGCCCGCGCGTTGTCGAGCACATGGTCGACGCCGTGCTCTATTTCGAAGGCGATCGCGGCCATCACTACCGCATCCTGCGCACTGTCAAGAACCGCTTCGGCCCGACCGACGAGATCGGCGTCTTCGAAATGTCAGACAAAGGTTTGCGCGAAGTCGCCAACCCCTCGGAACTCTTCCTCGGCGAGCGCAACGAAAAATCGCCGGGGGCTGCCGTCTTCGCCGGCATGGAGGGCACCCGCCCCATTCTCGTCGAGGTGCAGGCGCTGGTGGCCCCAACCTCGCTCGGCACGCCGCGGCGCGCCGTGGTCGGCTGGGATTCGGCACGGCTGTCGATGATCCTTGCGGTGCTGGAAGCCCATTGCGGCGTCAGGCTCGGCCAGCACGACGTCTATCTCAACGTCGCCGGCGGTTACCGCATCTCCGAACCGGCGGCCGATCTTGCCGTCGCCTCGGCGCTCGTTTCCTCGCTTGCCGGTATTGCCCTTCCTGCCGATTGCGTCTATTTCGGCGAAGTCAGCCTGTCGGGTGCCATCCGGCCGGTTGCGCACACCGCCCAGCGTCTCAAGGAAGCCGAGAAGCTGGGATTTTCCGCAGCGCTGCTTCCGTCCGCCTCCACCGAATTGCCGAAGGGCTCCGGCGGGCGCTGGAGCGAAGTCGCAAGCCTGCCGGATCTGGTCGCGCGCATCGCCGGATCGAAGGGGGCGCTACGTGTGGAAGACGACGTTTGATCCTTTCATTGCCAAGAGTGGTGATGATATAGGAGCACACGATAAGGCACGACACGGCCGCCAAGCGGCAGTCCTGGAGTTGAATTTACATGCCCATTACGATTTTCGACGGTATTGTCATCGGCGTCGTGCTCTTCTCCGCCGTGCTGGCGATGGTCCGCGGCTTTTCGCGCGAGATCCTCTCGATCGCGAGTTGGGGCGGTTCGGCCGCCGCTGCCTATTACCTCTATCCCTACCTGCTGCCCTATGCGAAAAAATACACCGATGACGACCGCATCGCGATCGTCGGTTCGGCAGCGGTCGTCTTCCTGATCGCGCTCATCGTCATCTCCTTCATTACGATGAAGATCGCCGATTTCATCATCGACAGCCGTGTCGGCGCGCTCGACCGCACACTCGGCTTCCTGTTCGGGGCAGCGCGCGGCGTGCTGCTCCTCGTCGTCGCCGTCGCCTTCTGGAACTGGCTCGTCGATGCCGACCACCGTCCGGCCTGGGTCAACGAAGCGAAGTCGAAGCCCTTCCTGGATTCGATGGTCGTGAAGCTGAAATCGGTTCTGCCGGAGCAATTTGCCCAGATGATACCGGAAAGCATCCGTGATAAGCTGCAGCCGCCGGCACAGGGCGCCGAAGGTACCACTCCGCCGACGGGCGACCAGGCTCCGGCGGAAGACGCACCGACCGCGCCCGCAGACGGCGCGCAGCAGCCGGCGAATTGACACAGTGTTCAAGAGCTTGACCCGCCATCCGGCAATCGCCATTTGAGCGGGACGTGAAATGAGGGTCCGGCCGAGCATTCCAGCTCCGTCGGGCTCAGCTATTTCTGGAAATGCCGATCCATTCTTGTGAGAGCAGAGGCCCGCAGAAATGAACCAGTCCCATTCCTTCCCGACCGACGATCCGCTCGACGGAGATACGCTGCATGAAGAATGCGGGGTTTTCGGAATTCTGGGACACCCTGATGCCGCCGCGCTCACGGCTCTTGGCCTGCATGCTCTGCAGCACCGCGGGCAGGAAGCGGCCGGCATCGTCTCCTTCGACGGCAAGCGCTTTTATCAAGAGCGCCACATGGGCCTTGTCGGCGACCACTATACCAATCCGATGACGCTCGCCCGCCTGCCCGGCAGCATTACGATCGGTCATACCCGCTACTCGACAACCGGCGAAGTGGCCATGCGCAACGTGCAGCCGCTCTTTGCCGAACTGGAAGAAGGCGGCATCGCCATTGCCCATAACGGCAATTTCACCAACGGCCTGACGCTGCGCCGCCAGATCATCGCGACCGGCGCCATCTGTCAGTCGACCTCCGATACCGAAGTCGTCCTTCACCTCATCGCCCGTTCCCGCCACGCTTCTACGTCCGACCGCTTCATCGACGCCATTCGTCAGATGGAAGGCGGCTATTCGATGCTCGCCATGACGCGCACCAAACTGATTGCCGCCCGCGACCCGACCGGCATCCGCCCGTTGGTGATGGGCGAACTCGACGGCAAGCCGATCTTCTGCTCGGAGACCTGCGCGCTCGACATTATCGGCGCCAAGTTCATCCGCGACGTTGAGAACGGCGAAGTCGTCATCTGCGAAATCCAGCCTGACGGTTCGATCAGCATCGATGCGCGCAAGCCCAGCAAGCCGCAACCCGAGCGCCTCTGCCTGTTCGAATATGTCTATTTCGCCCGCCCGGATTCGGTCGTTGGCGGCCGCAACGTCTATACGACGCGGAAGCACATGGGCATGAACCTTGCCAAGGAATCGCCCGTCGATGCCGACGTGATCGTGCCGGTGCCGGATGGCGGCACACCGGCGGCGCTCGGCTATGCGCAGCAGAGCGGCATTCCCTTCGAATACGGCATCATCCGCAACCACTATGTCGGGCGCACCTTCATCGAGCCGACGCAGCAGATTCGCGCCTTCGGTGTGAAGCTGAAGCATTCGGCCAACCGGGCGATGATCGAAGGCAAGCGCGTGGTGCTGGTCGATGATTCCATCGTGCGTGGCACGACGTCTCTCAAGATCGTCCAGATGATCCGCGAAGCCGGGGCGCGCGAAGTCCATGTCCGCGTAGCAAGCCCGATGATCTTCTTCCCGGATTTCTACGGCATCGACACGCCTGACGCAGACAAGCTGCTGGCAAATCAGTATGCCGATGTCGAAGCCATGGCCAAATATATCGGCGCGGATTCGCTCGCCTTCCTGTCGATCGACGGCCTCTATCGCGCCGTTGGCGGCGAGGATCGCAATCCGGTCCGGCCGCAGTTCACCGACCATTATTTCACCGGCGACTATCCGACCCGCCTGCTCGACAAGAACGGCGAGTCCATGGGCAACAAAATTTCGATGCTTGCCAGCAACGGCTGACACGGCGCGCCGGCTTTTCCATTGTCCATCCCGAGGGGTGCATTGCACCCCTCTCCCTTCGTGAGGGAACACGACGTCATGAACTTCAATCTTGAGGGCAAGATCGCACTCGTCACCGGTGCGTCGCGCGGCATCGGCTATTTCACGGCGCTGGAACTTGCCAAAGCCGGCGCCCATGTGATTGCCTGCGCACGCACGGTCGGCGGGCTCGAGGATCTCGACGATGCGATCAAGGCCGTCGGCGGCACGGCGACGCTCGTGCCCTTCGACCTTGCCGACATGAACGCGATCGATGCGCTCGGCGGCTCGATCTTCGAGCGCTGGGGCAAGCTCGACATCCTCGTCGCCAATGCCGGCGTGCTCGGCGTCATTTCGCCGATCGGCCATATCGAAGCAAAAGTGTTCGAGAAGGTGATGACCATCAACGTCACCGCGACATGGCGGCTGATCCGCTCGGTCGACCCGCTGCTGGCCCGCTCCGATGCCGGCCGTGCGGTGATCCTGTCTTCGGGTGCCGCTCACAAGTGCCGCCCCTTCTGGGGCGCCTATTCCGCTTCCAAGGCCGCGGTCGAGGCGCTGGCACGCACATGGGCCGGCGAAAGTCAAAGCACCCCGCTGCGGATCACCAGCGTCGATCCGGGTGCCACGCGCACGGCGATGCGGGCGCAGGCGGTGCCCGGCGAAGATCCGCAGTCGCTGCCGCATCCCTCCGAGGTCGCAAATGCGATCCTGCCGTTGCTCGGGCCTGGTGTGACGGAGACGGGCAAGCTGTTTATCGTCCGGGAGAACAAGCTCGTCGATTACCGGCTGCCTGAATAAGCTAGACGTTTCAATTCGCTGCAACGGCGGGGAACAGATGCGCCAGGCCCGTTTCCGACGGGCATAGCGCATTGAGGTCAACCGGTCCCTGGATGCCGTCCAAGATGCCGTTATCGGCAAATTGCCAGATCGACCAATGACTGCACTCTTCCTGCCTCGGCTCTCTGAACACGCTGCGCAGCCACAGATAGTGGTCGGGGAACCGTGATTCATTGCCTTTCAGATATTGATCAAAGAACTCCTGCGTGACGTAGAAAATAGGCTTTTCCGGAAAAGTGCCCTTCAGCTCGGTGAAGAAGGCGTTCACCTCAGCAACCATTTCCTCGAGCGTCGGGACTTTGCTGCAATTGCCGACAAACTCCAGATCGACGGCGATCGGCAGAGTTCCCTGCTCCTTCGGCACGGTCGCCAGGACATTCTGCGCCTGATCCTTACCCGGGCGGCAGAAGGTGAAGAAATGATAAGCGCCCCTGACCACTCCAGCATCTCCGGCGCGCTGCCAGTTGTCGGCGAACTTGGAATCCCGATGGTCTCCGCCTTCGGTCGCCTTCATGAAGGCGAAACGGACATTCGGCTGCGCGGCAACGGCCTTCCAATTGATATCGCCTGGTGATGGCTGACATCGATGCCCTGGATTGGATAGTTGCTGAGAGAGGGATTGTTGAAGCGAAGCATCCCGAAATCGTATGCGAAATATGCAGCGAATGCGACCACCAGAACTGCAGTCGCTCCGATCGTCGATCGGGCAAGTCTCCGCATCCCTTCCTCCCTATTTTCAACAGTTTCTCAACTGGCTATGCGAGATTTGTGCTCCGAAAATGGCGGCCGAATTTGAAGAGCGGGCCAACTGGTTTCGAAGACGTTGGTTGCTGCAATCGATTCATCGGATGGATGGATCCTGTTGCCGCTGGATCGCGCTTCGCCCCCTTGACCGGAGGCGCGAACCGGGCCATAAAACCCGCCATGAAAACGGTTATCTGCATTATCTGCCGGAAGATTATTCGCTAGCGCGAGCGCTGGCCCGGCCGTTTTCGTCTCCCAAATAGTCAAGATGCGAAACGCCCCGGTCCGCCGGTCGCGATATTTTTCTGATCGTGCATTTGGGAGAGTGAAATGGACGCGACGCCGGAACTGAAGCTGTACAACACGCTGACACGGGAAAAATCGGTGTTTTCGCCGATCGATCCCAACAACGTCCGCATGTATGTCTGCGGCCCGACCGTCTATGACTTCGCTCATATCGGCAATGCCCGGCCGGTCATCGTCTTCGACGTGCTGTTCCGGTTGCTGCGCCATGTCTATGGCGAAGATCACGTCACTTATGCCCGCAACATCACCGACGTCGACGACAAGATCAATGCGCGCGCGCTCCGCGACCATCCGGGTCTGCCGCTCAATGAGGCGATCCGGGCGGTCACCGAAAAGACCGAGACGCAATTTCACGCCGATGTCGCCGAACTCGGCTGCCTGGAGCCGGACTTCGAGCCGCGCGCCACCGACAATATCGTCGAGATGACCGAGATCATTGAGAAGCTGATCGGCAACGGCCATGCCTATGTCGCATCGGGCGAAGTGCTGTTCGACACCAAATCCATGGCGGATTACGGTCAGCTTTCGAAGCGCCCGCTCGACGAGCAGCAGGCCGGCGCGCGCATCGCCGTCGACGCGCACAAGAAGAACCCGGGCGATTTCGTGCTCTGGAAGCTGTCGAGCCACAACGAGCCCGGCTGGGAGAGCCCATGGGGCCGCGGCCGGCCCGGCTGGCACATCGAATGCTCGGCGATGAGCAAGCGCTATCTCGGCGATGTCTTCGACATTCACGGCGGCGGGCTGGATCTGATCTTCCCGCATCATGAAAACGAGATCGCCCAGTCGCGCTGCGCCCACGGCACCGAGGTGATGGCAAATGTCTGGATGCATAACGGCTTCCTGCAGGTCGAAGGCCGCAAGATGTCGAAATCCGAAGGCAATTTCGTCACCATCAACGAGTTGCTGCAGACGGAAATCTTCGGCGGCCGCAAATGGCCAGGTCAGGTGCTGCGCCTTGCCATGCTGATGACGCATTACCGCGAGCCGATCGATTTTTCGATCAAGCGACTGGAAGAAGCCGAACGTCTGCTCGCCAAATGGCCGGCGGCCGAAGCCGGCGATGCGGCGCCCGATGAAACCGTGCTGAACGCGCTTTCCGACGACCTCAATACGGTCGCGGCAGTGCAGGCATTGCATGCGCTGGCCCAGGCCGCGCATGCGGATCCCACAGCCCGTGCCGTCTTTGCGGCAACGGCCGACCTTCTGGGCCTGCTGCCGAAAAAGATGGAGATCGACGAAGCCGTCGCATCGGCAATCGATGCGCTGGTCGCAATGCGTCTCGAAATGCTGAAGGCGAAGAACTTCACCGAGGCTGACAAGATCCGTGACGAGCTGACGGCGAAGGGCATCCAGTTGAAGGACGGCAAGGATCTGGTGACGGGCGAGCGCGTGACGACGTGGG
The DNA here is from genome assembly GCF_005862305.2 of Rhizobium indicum. Taxonomy (NCBI): domain Bacteria; kingdom Pseudomonadati; phylum Pseudomonadota; class Alphaproteobacteria; order Hyphomicrobiales; family Rhizobiaceae; genus Rhizobium; species Rhizobium indicum. The sequence goes on from NZ_CP054021.1 coordinate 1,075,777, forward strand.
AGGTCAAGCGGTAGGATGGGTTCCGCGGCGAGACATACCCCCCTCTGCCCTGCCGGGCATCTCCCCCACAAGGGGGGAGATCAGCTGGGAGCGCTCGCTCGCCCTGATCATCCGTACGATCCAGCGAAAGCTGCTCGGTACACTGTCGGGATTTGGCGAGGCCGGTGCGTCTTGCCGATCTCCCCCCTTGTGGGGGAGATGCCCGGCAGGGCAGAGGGGGGTGTAGCCCGGAGCGAGAGGCAAGACATGTCGCATACACCGGTTTCACCGCTACGGCGGGCAAACGCTAAGCGCATGCGCAAAGCTATGACCGATGCCGAACTGAAACTCTGGAACGAGCTACGCGCCCACCGCCTCATGGGTCTCAGCTTTCGTCGACAGATGCCAATCGCCGGTTACATCGTCGATTTCGCATGCCCCACCTATCGCCTGATTGTCGAGGTAGACGGATCGCAGCACGGACTTGCCCAGAACATCTCCTCCGACGACGCGCGGACTCAACGCCTACAGTCCGACGGCTGGACTGTCCTGCGCTTCTGGAACGACGACATCCTCCGCGATATCGATAATGTGTGCAGCCATATCATCCGAACCATCGGAGAAGATCTGCCATGACCACCTATACCGGCGGCTGCCAATGCGGCGCGATCCGTTTCCGCGTCAACGGCGACATCAAGGATTCGTCGATCTGTCATTGCCGCATGTGCCAGAAGGCGTTCGGTGCTTATTATGCGCCGCTGGTCTCGGTGCGCGGCGCCGATTTCGAATGGACGCGCGGGGAGCGCAAGAAATTCCGCTCTTCCAATTTCGTCGAGCGCGGCTTCTGCGGCGATTGTGGCACGCCGCTGACCTATGAGGCACCGGATGGAATGGCGATCGCCGCGGGCGCCTTCGACGATCCTTCGGCGTTTCCGCCGACCATTCAATGGGGCGTGGAAGGCAAGATCGGATTCGTGGATCATCTGCACGAACTGCCCGGAGAAAGAACCGAGGCGGATCTGACGGCGGGCTCTTTCCTGCACGAACTCGTTTCCTACCAGCATCCCGATCATGAGACGCAGGCATGGCCACCCAAGGAGCTCGGATGACGGCGGAAGCGGACGGAAGCGGCGGGTGCCAGTGCGGGGCAGTGCGTTACCGCGCCAAAGGCGAACTCGGCTATCCCCATCTTTGCCATTGCCGCATGTGCCAGAAGGCGGCGGGCAATTATTTCATGCCGCTTGCCGGCGTGATGCGCAGCGATTTCACCTTCACGCGCGGCGCGCCGAAATGGTTTCAGTCCTCGGATCTGGTGCGGCGCGGTTTCTGCGGCGATTGCGGCACGCCGCTGTTCTACGATATTCCCGAAGCGGACTTCATCAACATCACGCTCGGCTCGTTGGACGATCCCGATGCGGTCAAGCCGGTGATGCAATCGAACACCGGCCAGAAGATGTCCTGGTTTCACGCGCTGGATGGCCTGCCGCTGGAACCACAGCCTGAAACGCCCGACCGCGAGAACGCGATCGCGGCAAGCAACCATCAGCACCCCGACCACGACACGAAAAGCTGGCCCCTCGGAGAAAGCTCATGACGGACACGATAAAGACAGGCGGATGCCAGTGCGGCGCCGTGCGCTTCCGCATCTCGGGCAAACTGGGGCGACCCTCGATCTGCCATTGCCGCATGTGCCAGAAGCAGTTCGGCGGCTTCTTCTCCGCGCTCGTCACCGCGCCTGAGGAAGGGATGGAATGGACGCGCGGCGAGCCGAGCTACTTCCAGTCCTCGGTCAATATCGAACGCGGCTTCTGCAGCGATTGCGGCACGCCGATGACCTATCGTCATCCGGGCGGTCTGGAGCTTGCGATCGGCACGTTCGACGATCGCAGCGATCTCGCACCGCTGATCCAGGTCAACTACGAGGCCCGCCTGCCCTGGGTCGAGAAAATCTTCAAGGCGCCGGTGCTGAAGGATCAGGATTTCTACGCACGGCAGGAGGCGATCATCTCCTTCCAGCATCCCGACCACGACACGGAAGTCTGGCCCGCAAAAGGCGTGAAGATATGACCGAGATGTTGCGCACCCTCTATCCCGAAATCGAGCCCTACGCTTCCGGCCATCTGGATGTCGGCGACGGCCATGTGATCTATTGGGAGCGCTCTGGTACGCCTGGCGCCAAGCCTGCCGTCTTCCTGCATGGCGGTCCGGGCGGCGGCATCTCGCCCGCCCATCGCCGGCTCTTCGATCCCACTCTCTACGACGTCATGCTGTTCGATCAACGCGGTTGCGGCAGGTCAACGCCGCATGCGGAACTCCATGCCAATACGACCTGGCACCTCGTTGCCGATATCGAGCGGCTGCGCGAGATGGCCGGCGTCGACACCTGGCAGGTGTTCGGCGGCTCCTGGGGCTCGACGCTGGCGCTCGCCTATGCCGAGACACATCCAGAGCACGTCTCCGAGCTCATCCTGCGCGGCATCTATACGCTGACCAAGGCGGAGCTCGACTGGTACTACCAATTCGGCGTCTCGGAGATGTTCCCTGACAAGTGGGAGCGGTTCATCGCGCCCATTCCGCCGGAAGAGCGGCATGAGATGATGCATGCCTATCATCGCCGCCTGACACACGAGGACAAGAACGCGCGCCTCGCGGCCGCGCAGGCCTGGAGCATCTGGGAAGGCGAAACGATCACGCTGCTGCCGGAACCTTCGACGAGCTTCAAGTTCGAGGAGCCGGAATTCGCCTATGCATTTGCGCGCATCGAGAACCATTTCTTCGTCAATGCCGGCTGGATGGACGAGGGACAGTTGATCCGCGATGCCGGCAGGCTCAGGGATATTCCCGGCGTCATCGTACATGGACGCTACGACATGCCCTGCCCGGCCAAATATGCCTGGCTGCTGCACAAGGCCTGGCCGAAGGCAGAATTCCACCTGATCGAGGGCGCGGGCCATGCCTACTCGGAGCCTGGGATTCTCGATCAGCTGATCCGGGCGACGGATAAGTTTGCCGGGAAGCAAGACTGATGCCGCACATAAAAGCAGTCAATGCCTGGGAGGCATCGTGGTGACCAAGGAAAAAATCTACCTCTTCGACACGACGCTCCGGGACGGGCAGCAGACGCCCGGCATCGATTTCTCCGTCGAGGACAAGATTGCGATCGCCGCCATGCTGGACGAGTTCGGCCTCGATTATGTCGAGGGCGGATATCCCGGCGCCAATCCGACGGACACCGCCTTCTTCAGCGAGAAGCGCACCAGCCAGTCCAGCTTCGTCGCCTTCGGCATGACGAAGCGGGCGGGTGTTTCGGTCTCCAACGATCCCGGCATTGCCGGGCTGCTTCAGGCCAAAAGCGATGCCATCTGTTTCGTCGCCAAGAGCTGGGACTATCACGTCGCGGTGGCGCTCGGCTGCACCAACGAGGAAAACCTCGAATGCATCGCCGAAAGCGTCAAGGCGGCGGTTGGCGCGGGCAAGGAGGCGATCGTCGATTGCGAGCATTTCTTCGACGGCTTCAAGGCCAATCCGGCCTATGCGCTCGCCTGCGCCAAGACGGCCTATGAGAGCGGCGCCCGCTGGGTCGTGCTCTGCGACACCAATGGCGGCACGCAGCCGCCCGAGGTGCGCGCCATCGTCGAGGCGGTGATTGCCTCAGGCGTTCCCGGCCACTGTCTTGGCATCCATGCGCATAACGACACCGGCCAGGCGGTTGCCAATTCGCTTGCCGCGGTCGACGCCGGCGTCCGGCAGATCCAGGGCACGCTGAACGGCATCGGCGAGCGCTGCGGCAATGCCAATCTGGTGACGCTAATCCCGACGCTGGCCCTGAAGAGCGCCTACAACACACGTTTCGAAACGACGATCGACGAGGAGCGGCTGCTCAACCTCACCCGGCTCTCGCATGCCTTCGACGAACTGCTCAACCGTTCGCCCGACCACCAGATGCCCTATGTCGGCGCCTCCGCCTTCGCCACCAAGGCCGGCATCCACGCATCGGCCCTGCTCAAAGATCCGCGAACCTATGAACACGTGCCGCCGGAAACCGTCGGTAACTTCCGCAAGGTTATGGTCTCCGACCAGGGCGGAAAGGCGAACTTCATCAATGCGCTGAAGCGGCGCGGCATCGCGGTCGCCAAGGACGATCCGAAGCTCGACCTGCTGATCTCGATCGTCAAGGAACGTGAATCCATCGGCTATGCCTATGAGGGCGCGGATGCGAGCTTCGAGCTGCTGGCGCGCCGCACGCTCGGCACGATCCCGGAATTCTTCACCATCGAAGGCTTCCGCGTGATGATCGAGCGCCGCTTCGACAGTCTTGGCCGTGTGAAGATCGTCTCGGAGGCGGTGGTCAAGATCACCATCGACGGCCAGACGCTGATGTCGGTTGCCGATGCCGAAGGCCCGGTCAACGCACTTGACCTCGCGCTGCGCAAGGATTTCGGCAAATACCAGCACGAGATCGACGATCTGGTGCTTGCCGATTTCAAGGTGCGTATCCTCAACGGCGGCACGGAGGCGATCACCCGCGTGCTGATCGAATCCACCGACAGCGACGGCGTGCGCTGGTGGACAGTCGGCGTCTCGGAGAACATCATCGACGCTTCGTTCCAGGCGCTGATGGATTCGGTCATCTACAAGCTGATGAAGAACCGGCAGCTGGCGGGCAAGATCGCGGCGGAATAAACCTATTCCGCGGCTCGGCGGAGGGGTCCCACCCCTCGCCAGAATACCATTCGCTTCCTTCGGACTCCGGCTTCCGTCGCCGGGCGTCGGATCATTGCGTCGTCTCCCGCTTCAAATCCTCTCACCCTTCGTTCAACGAAATGAATTGGCCTATTCACGGCGCTTAAGCTAGGCCGGATCAGAAGAAGAACAAAGATGGAAACACCGATGTCGACCGATGCATCCGTTCCGTTGGCGAAGAACGAAGACAGTCCGCGCGGTTTCGCCTTTGCGCTGACGGCCTATCTGCTCTGGGGCTTCCTGCCGATCTACATGAAGGCGGTGGCGCATATCTCGCCGGCCGAGGTGATCGCCCATCGCATCGTCTGGTCGTTGCCGCTGGCGGGCATCGTGCTGATCGTGCTCGGGCGCACGCAGGATATCCGCGCAGCACTCAGCTCGCCGCGCATGCTGGCGATGGCGGCGCTGACGGCGTCGCTGATCACCGTCAACTGGGGCACCTATGTCTGGGCGATCGGCGCCGGCCATTCGCTCGATGCAGCACTCGGTTATTTCATCAATCCACTGTTCAGCATCTTTCTCGGCGCAGTGTTCCTCAAGGAAAAGCTGCAGCCGCTGCAGATTGCGGCGATCGCGCTTGCGGCGCTTGCCGTCGCCATTCTCGCACTGGACAGCGGCGGCATCCCGTGGGTGGCGCTGACGCTGGCGGTCAGCTGGGGTTTCTACGCCCTGTTGCGCAAGACGCTGCCGCTCGGGCCGAACCAGGGCTTCTTCCTCGAAGTGCTGATCCTCAGCGGGCCGGCCCTCCTCTACATCCTCTATCTCGAATTCGGCGGCCAGGGCCACCTCTACCGCACCGGTCTTGCAGATACGACCCTGCTGCTCGGCTGCGGCGTCATCACCGCCGTGCCGCTGATGATCTATGCGAACGGCGCTAAGCTCTTGAGGCTCTCGACGATCGGCATCATGCAGTATATTGCGCCGACGATGATCTTCCTGATCGCCGTCTTCGTCTTCCACGAGCCATTCGGCACGGCGCGCATGATCGCCTTCCCGCTGATCTGGGCGGGGCTGTTCCTCTATAGCTGGTCGATGCTGAAGGGAAGCCGGGCGGGCTGAGGCGCTAAAGCGCGTCACGTCGAAGCGGATTCGTGCGGCGCGCTTTCGGTCTTTGTTTTATGCATGTCTTTGTCCCAAACCGCTGGACACTTTTGGGCAACATGCATTGAATCCCTACATCTTCGAAATCACCTCGTCCTCGCCGTCGCGATCGGCGGCGAGCTGGGCTGCCTGGGCCATGATCGCCGGAATAATGCCGGAGATCTCGTCGACGACGAGCGGCTGCACCCGGTGGGCGGTGTGCAGGAAGCCTTCTTCGGTCATATGGCGCATCAGTTCCATCATCGGATCCCAGAAACCATTGACGTTGGCAAAGACCATCGGCTTCTCGTGGCGGCCGAGCTGTGCCCAGGTCATGATCTCGACGATCTCCTCCAGCGTACCGATGCCGCCGGGCAGCGCCACGAAGGCATCGGAGCGCTCGAACATGGTGTGTTTGCGCGCATGCATGTCAGGGGTTACAATGAGTTCGTTGAGCTGACCGAGCGAGTGGCGAGTCGCTTCCATATCGATCAGGAATTCGGGAATGATGCCCGTGACCTGACCGCCGCCTGAAAGCACGCCGCTGGCAACCGCGCCCATGATGCCTTTGGTACCCCCGCCATAGACGAGGCGCAGGCCGTATTCGGCGATCTCTCTTCCGAGAGCACGCCCGGCCGCCATGTGGGAAGGATCGCGTCCCGGCCTTGAGCCGCAGTAAACGCAGATGGATCGAATCGATACAGATTGTTCGGTCATGAGGGCAAAACAACTATTCCATTTCAATGCAGTCAAGAAAATTGACTGAAAAGCAGCGTGCCTAGCTTGCCTAATTGCTTTGAATGCTTGTGGAAAGCAACGGGAATCGCTAGCAATTTTGGGTATTACGGCAAATTGCCGCCTTGGGAGACATAATGATGAAGAACCGTGCCGGCTTGCTGGCTCTTGCAGTCCTCGCAATCGCAATCCTACTGATGGTGTTTGTCGTCATGCCGCGCATCGGCGGCGATGCAACCAAGGTCGGAGATGCCATCAACCAGGCGAGCACGGAGGTCAAGAACACGGTTAACGAGGCGGCAAAGACATCGCGCTCCGCCGTGGGCGACGCGGCTGCGGTCGCCGACAAAGTGGGTCGCCTTTCGGCCGATGCCGGCGTATCGCTCAGCGAGCTCAAGGCGCTGTTTGCCGACGGCAAAGGCCCGGCCATCGATGTCTTCACCGCCGCCAAGACCAAGGCCGTCAACGCGCTGACCGCGCTTGCCGATTTTACCATTCCCGAGGGCCTCGATCCCGCGACCCAGACCCTTGCCGCCAAGGCCAAGGACGGTGGCGCGAAGGCGCTCGCCATCGTCCAGTCGCTGCCCGAGAACATCGCCGATGCGCTTGCCGCGATCGCCAAGGCCGAGGTTGCACTGACCGGTGCGCCGGAGACCGCCCCTGGGGCGAATACGGCAGCGGAAAATACCGGCCCGAAGCTTCCGGCCTTCGACGTATTGCGCGTCGAGCCCGACGGATCGACGGTGATTGCCGGTTCCGCCGAGCCGAACGGCAAGCTCGAGGTGCTCGACGGCGAGAAGGTGGTGACGACGGCCAATGTCGACGCGAGCGGCGATTTTGCTGCCGTCCTCGACGATCCGCTTCCGGCCGGCGACCACCAGCTCGTGCTCAAGTTCACGGGCAAGGACGGCAAGAGCACGCTTTCCGAAGAAGTCGCGACCATTTCCGTGCCGAAGGATGGCAATGGCGCCAATCTGCTCGCCATGGTTTCCAAACCCGGCACGGCGAGCCGCATCATTACCGCGCCGAAGGCTGGAACCGAAGTTGCGGATGCCTCCAATCCGATGGCGCCGCCTGCGGACAAGCCGGCAACCGGCGAAAGCTCGGATGCGCCTGCCGCAACAGCTGCACCGACCGGCGAGCTGGCGCTGCAGACGCCGAACCTCACCGACACCTCCTCGGATGGCGCAGCTACGGCACCGGATAAAACGAATGTGCCCGATGTGATGGTCAATGCCGTCGAAATCGAGGGCAACAAGATCTTCATTGCCGGCACGACGCGCTCCAATGCCAAGGTCATCGGTTATGCCGACGACAGCCTCGTCGGCCAGGACACGGCCGGCTCCGACGGCCATTTCGTCATCGACGGTGTGGTGGCGCTTTCAGTCGGCGACCACAAGATCCGCGTCGATGTCGTTGATCCCACAGGCAAGGTGATCGTGCGTGCGGCGGTGAATTTCAATCGCCCAGCCGGCGATCAGGTGAGGGTCGCCGCGCAATCGGCACCCGCCGACGCCAACGGCGCTTCCTCGATGGTGCCGCTCGACGAAGGCGAGCTCGACAAACTCAAAGTCGAAGTCGGCAAAGCCTTCGGCCTGCTGAAGGGACTGTTTGCCGATGGCAAGCTGCCCGGTGCCGAACAGCTTGCGGCAGCGCGCTCGGCAACGGAATTCGCGCTGCGCTCCGTCGCCGACTTCCGCCCGGCCGCTGATGCGCCAGATGTCTTCAAGCAAGCGTCCGGTTCCTCCTCGCAGATTGCCGGCAATGCGCTGAAGCTGCTGCAGGGCCTGCCTGGGGACGCGAAGTCCGTCGGTGCCGCGCTCGAAAGACTGGGCGGGATGATCGCCGAACTCACCGCTGCACCCGCGCCGGCAACGCCATCTGCAAACGAGGTCGGAAGCAACCAGCCGAAGACGATCGAACAGGCGCCGCTGACGGCGAACAATGCGGCGGTCATCATTCGCCGCGGCGACACGCTGTGGCAGATCTCGCGCCGCACCTATGGCCTCGGCGTTCGTTACACGACAATCTACATCGCCAACGAGGACAAGATCATCAATCCCGATCGCATCCGCCCTGGCCAGATTTTCGGCCTGCCGAAGGATGTACTGCCGAACGCCGAAGAGCTGCACCGCAAGCGCATGTCCGGCCAGCATCTCTAAGCTGCAAAACAACACGGCAAGGCCGGGCGGGATAAGCGCCCGGCCTCGTCGTTTCCTTACCCCAGCAATTGTTGTATTCGTCCGCCCGGCACCCTATCTGGCGGTGGCGGCTGCGGGTTGTGGGAGGCGCTTTCAGGCTCGTCCCGGTTCCGCGCTCTTGCCGGCATCGAAGCGCCGCAATCGCGGCAAGCCCATCCGGGCTGGAGACAATCATGGCAAACGGCAAGACAGTCTCGGAATCCAACCTGCCGCAGACGCTTCTCAACCTCTGGCCCTATATGTGGCCGGCCGGCCGGCCAGACCTCAAGATGCGCGTCGTCTGGGCCTCGGTCTTTCTGCTGATCTCCAAATTCGTCCTGCTGCTCGTCCCCTATTTCTTCAAGTGGTCGACCGATGCGCTGAACGGCAGGATGGATCTTGCGGGCTCGGTGCCGCCGCTGCTGGCCGGCGCCATCGCGCTGGTGATTGCCTATAACATCACCCGGCTGATCCAGCTCGGCCTCAACCAGCTGCGCGACGCGCTCTTTGCCAGTGTCGGACAACATGCGGTGCGCCAGCTCGCCTACAGGACCTTCGTGCACATGCACGAGCTGTCGCTACGCTTCCATCTCGAGCGCAAGACCGGCGGGCTATCGCGCATCATCGAGCGCGGCACCAAGGGTATCGAGACGATCGTGCGCTTCACGATCCTCAATTCCGTCCCGACCGTCATCGAATTCCTGCTGACGGCGGTGATCTTCTGGTGGGGCTACGGCTTCTCCTATCTCGCCGTTACCGCTTTTACCGTGTGGGCCTATATCTGGTTCACGATCCGGGCATCCGACTGGCGCATCGCTATCCGCCGGTCGATGAACGACAGCGATACCGACGCCAACACCAAGGCGATCGACTCTCTCCTCAATTTCGAGACGGTCAAATATTTCGGCAATGAGGAGATGGAGGCAAAGCGTTTCGACAAATCGATGGAACGCTACGAAAAGGCGGCGACCGATGTCTGGACCTCGCTCGGCTGGCTGAACTTCGGCCAGGGCGTCATCTTCGGCATCGGCACGACGATCATGCTGGTGCTGTCGGCGCTGGCCGTGCAGCGCGGCGAGCAGACGGTCGGCGATTTCGTCTTCGTCAATTCGATGCTGCTGCAGCTTTCAGTACCGCTCAACTTCATCGGCTTCGTCTACCGCGAAATCCGCCAGGGGCTGACCGATATCGAACAGATGTTCGATTTGCTTGAGGTGCAGACCGAAGTCAAAGACGCCCCCGATGCGACCGAACTTCGGATCGGCCTGGGCGCGATCTCCTTCAAGGACGTGCATTTCGCCTATGATGCGGCCCGTCCGATCTTGAAGGGCATTTCCTTCGAGGTGCCGGCCGGCAAGACGGTCGCCGTCGTCGGCCCTTCGGGTGCGGGCAAATCGACGCTGTCGCGCCTGCTCTATCGCTTCTACGATATTCAGAGCGGCGCAATCACCGTCGACGGCCAGGATATCCGCACGGTGACGCAGAAGAGCCTGCGCTCGGTGATCGGCATGGTGCCGCAGGATACAGTGCTCTTCAACGACACGGTCGCCTACAACATCCGCTACGGCCGCACATCGGCGAGCGACGGCGAGGTCTTTGCCGCCGCCGAGGTGGCGCAGATCGCGCATTTCATCGAAACGCTGCCCGAGGGCTTCGAAACCAAGGTCGGCGAGCGCGGGCTGAAGCTTTCGGGCGGCGAGAAGCAGCGGGTGGCGATCGCCCGCACCATCCTCAAGGCGCCACCGATCCTGATCCTCGACGAGGCGACGTCGGCGCTCGACACGACCACGGAACGGGAGATCCAGGAGGCACTCGACCTGGTTTCGAAGAACCGCACGACGCTGGTCATCGCCCACCGGCTTTCGACTGTCATCAGCGCCGATGAAATCATCGTGCTCAAAAGCGGCGAGATCGCCGAGCGCGGAACACATGCCGCCCTCCTCGAAAGGAACGGTCTTTATGCCTCGATGTGGAACCGCCAGCGCGAGGCGACACAGGCGGAGGAACATCTCAAGCAGGTGCGCGAAAGCGACGACCTCGGCGTGATAACGCGGCTTGCTCCGGCAAGCTGACAAGGGAAACCGACGCCGGCCGACTTTTGTTGTTCAGAAACCCGGCGTGGGAACCAGGGCCGAGGCCACAGCATTGCCCCAGAGACGGTTTTTCGCTAACCAGCAAAAATGAAAACGCAAGGAGACCGGCAGCCATGAGCCTGTTCAACACGGTTCGCAACACGATCGTCCCCGTGCACAAGGAGGGTTATCCCTTCGTTGCCGCCTTCTTCGTCGCGTCGCTGGTCTTGGGCTGGATCTTCGAGCCGCTCTTCTGGATCGGCATGATCTTCACGCTCTGGTGCGCCTATTTCTTCCGTGATCCGGAGCGCGTGACCCCGCAGGACGACGACCTGGTGATCTCTCCCGCCGATGGCAAGGTGTCGGCGATCCAGATGGTGACGCCGCCGGCCGAGCTCAACCTCGGCCCCGAGCCGATGCTGCGCATCTCCGTCTTCATGAACGTCTTCAATTGCCATGTGAACCGGGCGCCGATGCGCGGGCGCATCGTCAGCATCAACTACCGCTCCGGCAGCTTCGTCAACGCCGAGCTCGACAAGGCGAGCGAAGACAATGAGCGCAACGGGCTGGTGATCGAAACCGGCCACGGCCAGATCGGCGTCGTGCAGATCGCCGGCCTCGTCGCACGGCGCATCCTCTGCTGGGCAAACCCCAACGAGCCGCTGGATGCCGGCGAGCGTTTCGGGCTGATCCGTTTCGGCTCGCGGCTCGACGTGTTCCTGCCCGCCGGTGCCGCGCCCCGCGTCTCGCTCGGCCAAACGGCGGTTGCGGGAGAAACCGTCATCGCCGAATTCGCCTCCGCCAAGGGTCCCATTATCAGCCGTCGCAGCTAGAGCGGTTCAGCTTTTCACGGAAGTGCAGAAGCGCTACGCACTGTTGCTGGAATTGCCTTAGGAACGATTGGAACGCGATATGGAAACGCCTTTTCCGCCTTTCGAGCCCAATGGGCCGGATGATTCCGCCCGCGGCCCGCGTCTGCGCGAAATCCCGCTCCGGCTCGTCTTTCCGAACCTCATCACTATTCTGGCGATCTGCGCCGGGCTGACCGGCATCCGGCTGGCTTTCGAGAATCGTTATGAGCTCGCCGTCTCCATGGTGCTGCTCGCCGCCTTCCTCGACGGCATCGACGGGCGCGTGGCGCGGTTGATGAAGGCGACCTCGAAGTTCGGCGCGCAGATGGATTCGCTTGCCGACATCGTCAATTTCGGCGTCGCACCCGCCCTCGTCGTCTATGTCTTCGCGCTCGACCAGGCGCGTTCGCTCGGCTGGATCGCTGCCCTGATCTATGCGATCGCCGCCGGGCTTCGCCTTGCCCGCTTCAATGTCATGGCCGAACGCGAGAACAAGGCAAGCTGGCAATCGGAATATTTCGTCGGCGTGCCGGCGCCGGCCGGCGCCATGCTGGTGCTGCTGCCGGTCTATCTCGGCTTCCTCGGGCTGGCGACGGACCGCACCTTCGCCTATCTCTCGTCGATCTACACCGTGCTCATCGCCTTCCTGCTGATCAGCCGGCTGCCGGTCTGGTCGGGCAAATCGGAAGGCAACCGCTTGCGGCGCGATCTCGTGCTGCCGATGATGCTCGGCGTCGTGCTCTACGTGGCTCTGCTGATGAGCTACACCTGGGAAGTGATGGTCTTCACCGTTGGCGCCTACCTCATATCGCTTCCCTTCGGCGCGCGGAAATGGCGGCGGAAATACGGGACGCTGACGATCGAGGAACCCGGCATCGGCGACGACGATATCGGTCGGCACATCTGATCTCACGAGCATTTCCGGATTTCTTCGAATGACGGAAATGCTTCTCTCCCTTCGTTCTGACGGATCCCCGGGAAAAGCATGCGCTTTATCCGGGTGAAAACCGTTGCGCGCTTTTCCCAAAAAACCGCTTTCGGACTTTTATTGGAACTGCTCTCTTCAGTAAGTATTAACCAACGTAGGCTTCAGTTAAGCCTCGCGAATTATGGTGGGCGTTTACAAATCCTGATAAGCTACGCCCCCGTTTTGTCGCTATTCGTGACGAAACATCAAACTAGAAAATACCCAGGGAAGAACCACGCAAGGAGAGTATCGTGACTTCGAAGAAGAGCAGTACCGGCGAACAGCAGGCGGCCAAGCCAGACCTCGCCGCCAACTATCGCCCCGTCGGCCTGAAGGCTGTTGCCGCAGCATCGCTGATGGCGAAGCATAAGCCGACCAGCGTCAAAAAATCCGCTTGAGGCGGAAGGCTTCAAATCGGAATCATGCGTGCTTTCGGGTTACATGCGTTAGGCACCGCTGACGAAGTCAATGACGAGGCGATCGCCGGAAGTCTTCCGACCACGCTCTGGCGACATAAGCACAACCCGAAAAACCTGATGGGACGAAGCGACGTATAGCCGCCGCCTATGTGAGACGTCGGCGCCGATCGGTCGCCGACTGGCCTGCAGATGCGACCGATCCCGTTTCAGAAGAAGCTGAGCTGGTGGCCGTCGTCAGACTTTTGCTTGTCGGGCGCCTTCAGCGGTTTTTCGATGGCGACCGGCTCCTGCAGATCGGGACCCATATTGGCGACCTTGTTGACCTTGTCGGAGACAGGGACGGCCTCGAAGAAATCGTCCTGAACGGGCTGCATCAGGTCGGCCACCTCACGCGGTTCCTGCGTCTTGCAATCGAGCCAGCGCGTGAAATCCTCAGGTCTGATGACGACCGGCATGCGATCGTGGATCGCTGATATGGCTGAATTGGCCGATGTCGTCAGGATCGCGCCGGTATCGACCTCGGAGCCGTCGGCCGAGGACCATGTCTCCATCAGCCCGGCAAAGGCGATGACCCCGCCCTGGCGCGGTCTGATCCAGTAGGCCTGCGGCCGCTCGCCGCTTTCCTTTGGCGGGCGATGCCATTCATAGAAACCGGAGGCCGGAATGAGCACGCGGCGATGACGCATGGCGGCGCGGAAAGAGGCCTTGCCGATCGCGGTTTCGGAGCGCGCGTTGATCAGCAGCGGGAAATCTCTCGGATCCTTGACCCAGCCCGGCGTAAGGCCCCAGCGCACGAGCACGGCGCGCCGGTCGGCCAAATTGCTGCCCTGCTCCCTGCCCTCGCCTGACATGACGACGAGGATCGGCTGCGTCGGCGCGATGTTGTAGCGCGCCGGAAAATCGTCGAGATCGAGACCGGAGAAGAATTCGCGCAGGTCGGCGCTGGAGCTTGTCAGGGCGAAACGTCCACACATCGGCTTGTCTTTGCACCCCGCTTGCGCCCGGTCAAGGCGCCTCAGCCTCTCGGTGCGAAGAGGATGAGGCTGGCGCCTACAAGGCAGATCAGCGCGCCGCCGATATCGTAACGATCAGGCACGCGAGCTTCGACCAGCCATAGCCAGAGCAGCGAGGCGAGGATATAAATGCCGCCATAGGCCGCGAAAGTACGGCCGGCAGCCTCGCTCGGCACCAGCGTCAGAAGCCAGGCGAAAAGCGCCAGAGAGACCATGCCCGGTGCCAGCCACCAGACGGACTTTTCGAGCTTCAGCCATGCCCAGAAGGCAAAGCAGCCAGCGATCTCGAAGAGGGCAGCAAACGCAAAGATGATGTAGGTCACGGAAGCACCTTTCGAATCCCCGTCGCACTATTCCTCCGATAAGATGGGCCATCACAGCAAGAGCAGCCTCCGATGATCTCCACCGCCAAACCCGGCTCCGCCGCCATTCTCGAACGCGACGGACGATTCCTCCTCGTGTTGCGGCGCAATCCGCCCTCCGCAGACATGTATGCCTTTCCCGGCGGACGGGCCGAGCCCGGCGAAACGCCGGAGCAAACGGCATTGCGCGAACTCCATGAAGAGACCGGCATTTCGGCACGTAATCCGCGGCTGTTTTCGACCTACGACCTGAAGACGCATGCGGCCGACGGCAGCGTCAAGAGCCATGTCCTGCTGTCGGTCTTTTGCGTCGATGCGGATCGGGATGCCGTGGCGGAAGCCGCCGACGATGCGGCAGCCCTCGGCTGGTACACGGTGGAGGAAATCCGGCAATTGCCCGTACCGCAGAGCGTGCTCGAATGCGCGGAGCGGCTGGCGGGCGGCGAATAGACGTGGAAACTTTGAAGCACGCCTTGTTGCCGTCATGCTGAGCGTATCAACTGTGAGCATGATTCCCGTTCGACGCGTTTTTCTGTCCCTGCTCGTGCTCGCCGGCCCCACGATGGCGCAGGGCAAGAATACACCGCCTCCACAGGAGGAGGAGATTGCACCGCCGATCGTGAGCGTGCCCTATGACGACAAGCTGGCGCGGTTCGCCGAGGTGCTGGGTTCGGTGCATTATCTGAGAACGCTCTGCAAGGCGGCGGGTGGCGACGAGTGGCGAAACGGCATGCAGCAGCTGCTCGATTCGGAGACCGGCAACGAGCCGCAGCGCAAGGAAAAGCTGACAGCAGCCTTCAATCGCGGCTATCGCGCTTTCGCCTCGGTCTATACGGATTGCACCCCGGCGGCCATCGTGGCAGAAGAGCGCTACCGTAACGAAGGTGCAACACTTGCCACAGAAATTACCTCGCGCTTTGGAAATTGACGTTTAATTAACCTGTTTTCGCAAGCGGACGTGTCGTTTTGGGAAAAGGCTGTTAGTGTTGTTAACTGTGCAGTAAGACATGAGAAGTTCTGAGGAAAAGACAATGGAAGCAAGCCTCAACGACATCGACGACATGATCGTCCACGAAAAGATGCAGGCAGCTCTGGAGTACCAGAACGAGGCTTGGGCCGACGGCATGGCCGACGGGATCGAGCCTGAAATCATCGCTGATGCCGCCATTGCACATGCGCTGCGCGAGACGATCAGATTGCATGGGGAAAAGAGCGCCGAAGCCCTGCTGGATTCGCTGCGTGAACGCATGCTTGCCGGTGAATTCTCCGCGAACCGCACCCTGCAATAATTGTTATCAGAGAGTTTGATGCACACCGGTAAAGAGAAAGTTTCGCGAATTCCGCTCGCGCCGGTGCTGCTTGCTTTCAGCCTCGCCGCCGGCAATGTTTTCCTTGCGCCGGCAGCCTACGCGCTTTCCGAACTGCACAAGATTCCCGGCCAGGCGGCCAACGACACGCCGGCCGCACAGGGGAATGCTCAAGGACAGAGCCAGCCGCAGGGCGGAGCCACTCCCGGCGTTCCCATGGCCGATCCGCTGGTCAACAGCCAGAACAATCAGGGCGTCGACAAGACGCCGGGCGCCCAGGATAATTCCAAGCCCGTCGAGGTAATCTACGATATCAGCAAGGTGCCAGAGCCAGTTCGCAAGATGCGCGAGCAGATCGTCGAGGCGGCCGCCTCCGGCGATCTCGAGCGGCTGCGGCCGCTGATGGGCACTGGTGCCGACCAGACGCAGGTGACTGTGGGCGAACCGACCGACGATCCGATCGGCACGCTGAAGGATCTGTCGGGCGATCCTGATGGCGACGAGATCCTTGCCATCATGCTCGATATCGTCTCGACCGGCTTCGTGCATGTCGGCCAGGGCACAGCAGACGACATGTATGTCTGGCCCTATTTTGCCGAGAAGGACCTGAAGTCGCTGACACCGCCGGAGCGCGTCGAGCTGCTGCGCATCGTCACGGCCGGCGATCTCTCCGACATGCAGGAATTCGGCGGATATAATTTCTACCGCCTCGGCATTACGCCTCAGGGTAAATGGAAATTCTTCACAGCGGGCGATTGATGCCCGTCTTGGCTGCGCTTTTCACGTTCGCATGGCGCTTGCGATCCACCTCATGAAGACATACCTCTGAGCGATGACCAACGCGACAGGTTCCGCCATGCCAGCCGTATTCCTGAAAGACCGCTCATTGCTCTTCGTCAGCGGCGCGGAAGCCCAATCCTTCCTGCAGAACCTGATCACCACCGATATCACCGCGCTTGGGCCTGATGAGGCCCGGCCCGGGGCACTCTTGACGCCGCAAGGCAAGATCCTGTTCGACTTCATGATCTGGCAGGACGGCGACGGCTACATGATCGAAACCGATGCCGGCCAGCGCGATGGGCTGCTGAAGCGGCTGACGATGTACAAGCTGCGCGCCGCCGTCACCCTGGCGCCAAGCACCGAAGACGGCGTTACCGTTTCCTGGGACGAGGATGCCGAGGGCGCCGGGGACAGCCAGGGCGTCCGGGGCAGCCAGGGCGCCCGAGACAGCCGTTTCGCCAGGGCGGGCGTCACGCTGATCCGCCGGCCCGGCAAACATGGCGATGGTGCAGAAGCGCTCTACGACGCGCTACGCATCAGCCACGGCATCGTCACATCAGGATCTGACTTTGCCCTGCAGGACGCCTTCCCGCATGACGTACTGATGGATTTCAACGGCGGCCTCTCCTTCAGGAAAGGCTGCTATGTCGGCCAGGAGGTCGTCTCGCGCATGCAGCATCGCGGCACGGCGCGTCGGCGCGTCGTGACAGTGTCCGCCGCGACAGCCTTGCCGGAAACCGGGACGGAGATCACCGCCGGCGGCAAGCCTGTGGGAACGCTCGGTTCTGTCGACGGCGGCAGCGGCCTTGCGATCGTGCGCATCGACCGTGCCGGCGCCGCGATGGCGGCAGGCACGCCGCTGCTCGCCGGCGACACGCCTGTTTCTCTTGCCCTGCCGGCATGGTCCGGTCTCGTCTTTCCCGCCAGCGCCGACGAGGCCAGCGCGTGACAACGGCGAAAGCTCCGCGTGCCTGGCAACGCATGCTGTCTGGGCGCAGGCTCGACCTGCTCGACCCCTCGCCGCTCGATGTCGAACTGATCGACATCGCTCATGGGCTTGCGCGCGTGGCCCGCTGGAACGGCCAGACCTCCGGAGATCATGCTTTTTCGGTGGCCCAGCATAGTCTCGTCGTCGAGGATATCTTCCGCCGCTTCAACGACGCGCGGCCGCAGGAGTGCCTGATGGCGCTGCTGCACGACGCACCCGAATATGTGATCGGCGACATGATCTCGCCGTTCAAATCGGTGGTCGGCGGCGGCTACAAGACGGTGGAAAAACGGCTGGAAGCCGCCGTGCACCTGCGCTTCGGCCTGCCGCCGCATCCCTCGCGCGATCTCAAGGACCGAATCAAAAAGGCCGACACGATCGCCGCCTATTTCGAAGCGACCGTGCTTGCCGGTTTCACACCCGCCGAGGCACAGAAATTCTTTGGCCAGCCGCGCGGCATCAGCAAGGACATGCTGATGATCGAGCCCTTGCCGGCGATCGAAGCGCAGCGGCTGTTCTGCGAGCGCTTCGCGGCGATCGAGGTCGAGCGGGAGATGGTATCGTGACCTTCATCGTCGTCTCACCTCTGTCGCGCATCGCGGAAATGGCGGTGCGCCACAAGGCGCGTGACATGATCAGCCTGATCGCCAAGGAGCAGGCTTTTCACCGGCCGGGCGTGATCGCGGCCGAGCGCCATCTGACACTTGGTATGAACGATATCGTCTTCAAGGGCACAGGCGATCTCGTGGCGCCTGACGAGACGCATGTGCGCGGGATTATCGACTTTGCCGCTTCGTGGCGGCAGGAGACGCCGCTGCTCATCCATTGCTGGATGGGCGTGTCGCGATCGCCGGCCGCAGCGCTCATTGCCGCGCTGTCGCTGGCACCCGATCAGAGCGAGGAAACGCTTGCTCGCCGGCTGCGGGCCGCCTCGCCTTTCGCGACGCCGAATGCCCGGCTGATCGAGATCGGCGACGCGCTGCTCGACCGCAGCGGCAGGCTGGTAACGGCGGTGCGGGCAATCGGACGCGGCGTGGATGCCGACGGCAATGCGCCCTTCGTGCTTGCGATCCGAGACGCCGCCTGCGGTTGACGCTGCCGCCAGCCGCTCCATCTAGCCCCCGACCACGAACAACCGACAGGGCCAGATCATGGAACAACAGGCAGCCGATGTCCTCCTCGCCACGCGAACGGCACTCAGCCAGGCAAGCGCACTTGCCGTGCAATATTCCTTCTCCGTCCTCGGAGCGGTGATCCTGCTCGTTCTCGGCTGGGCGCTCGCCGGTTTTACCAGCCGTTGGGCCTATGAAGGCCTGTCGCGCGTCCATGGCATTGACGAGACGTTGGCGCGATTCTTCACCAATGTGCTGCGCTATGCGCTGCTCATCCTGGTGTTCATCACCGTGCTCGGTCAATTCGGCGTCCAGACCGCCTCGATCATCGCCACCCTCGGCGCGGCAGGCCTGGCGATCGGACTGGCGCTGCAAGGGACGCTGCAGAATATCGCCGCCGGCATCATGCTGCTGATCCTCAGGCCGTTCCGCGTCGGCGAATATATCGAGACCAGCAGCGTGGCCGGCACGGTGCGCGAAATCGGATTGTTTGCGACCGAACTCAGAACCGGCGACGGGCTCTACCGGTTGGCGCCGAATTCGACGCTCTGGAATACGCCCATTACCAATTTCAGCCGCGAGCCTACGCGGCGGGACGAGCTGAAAATCAGCGTCCCCCATGACGATGACATCGATCTGGCGATGGAGAGGCTGATGGGCCTTGCCAAAGCCGATCCCAGAGTGCTGCCGTCACCGGCACCCAGCGTCTTCATCGATAGCCTCGGTGACAGTGCGATCTCCGTAACGCTGCGCTATTGGGCAAAGACCGGCGATTGGTGGCTTGTCAGCCGTGACATGGTGAAGCGCGTGAAACTCGCCTTCGACGAGAATCCTGCCGCTGTGGCGGATGCTTCAGATGCCGCGCCGTCAAAAAAGTCCAATGGCGGGGCAACCGCCGAAAGGCCGACGCAGACGCGGCAGTAAGACATTGCAGCGCCGCGGACCTTTTAAGACCAGCGACGCTGTGCGCACTTTGAATTGCTGCATAGCTTTGTCCTTCAATCGATTCCGATTCAAGGAAGTGTGCCGTAGCTATTGGATGACGCCGCAGGAAAGTCTTTCGCCGGCATCACCAGAAGGCTGGCTGCGATAATCATCCGAATTGGCGTGCACCATCAATGCGCGGCCGCGAATACCGTCGGTCTTGCCGTCGAGCGTGACCATGCTGTCGAAGATCTGTGCCCGCAACACGCCGTCCTGCCCGACATATTGATTGGGCATGTCGCCGGCGTGCGGACCCTTGGCGGCAAGAATGCCATGCTCCGCCTTCTCAGGATTGAAATGACCGCCCGCCGATTCGTGATGGGTTGCGGCGTCGCAGCGGCCGGTCTCATGAACATGGAAGGCCACCCATTTATTCACAGGCAGTCCCGATATCTCGACTTCGATCAGGACGCCGCCAGTTGCAGCAGCCGTCAACTGTGCGCGACCGTCCTCCTTGCCGTCCTTGCCGACGAAATTGGCGACCGCCGTCTGCTTGTCCTGAGCGCCTGCCGGCAATGCAACCGCAAGCAGGCTCAAGGCGGCGATAATGCGCATGGCTTTCATGGAGATCTCCTTCCGTCCGGTTGTCCTTCTGAACGTGTCAAACCGGAAGGTGTTCCTGATCCAGGGCGAGGCGTGTCCGACAGGACGCGGTAGGGACGCTCTACGACTTTAAATTGGCGCATAATCCTTTCCGAAAATCATTCCGATTTTCCGGGTTATGCGCAGGAATATCGGACGAGAAAAGCCGGCCAAACAGCCGGCTTGCAGATCACCCGAATTGAGACGCCGGTCGTCAGGCGACAGCGTTGAAGTCGAACTGGCCGTAAGTGTTACGATAGAGATCGTCGGACTGATTGCCGGTCGCCGGCGCGGTCTGCTGCAACGGATAGGAAACCGCGATACTGCTTGCCGTGCCACTGTTGCGCGTGTCCATCATCAGCGCAATCAGGCTGCCGGAAATTTTCGGCTGCGTGTCGCTGGTCGTGTCGTCTTCCAGGAGTTCCTTGATGATGCCGGGCTTCTCATCGGCGGCACGTTCGCCGCGGCTGAGGACGCCATCGCCATTGGCATCGAGACGCGAAAGCGTCGCCAGATATGCATATGATGTGTCTGAAACGGATGTGGTGCTGGTCATACAAACCTCCATTCACCGCCTTTTGCCGGTGGTGTTTGTACGCAATACGAACGTGGAAAATCAGTGCTGACTCGGTGGTTAAACTGATTTGCGCAGTGCGTCAATAAGTTGTTAACTTCTCATTAACGATGATTGACAAAAGTTAACGGAACGCTTGAGCGCAGGCCTCCGCCAGCGTCAGGGGGACCGCTTTCCTGCGTATTTCAGGTATTTTTCACATATAAAACAAACGTCTAACGCAGCGACGTCGCTGCTGCACTGCAACCGAATATTAATCCGGCCCATACAAAATGGGCCTCACGCATCAGCAGCAGGCGTCCAGCTTATAAAAAATCAATCTCTGTATTCATTTTAGAAAGGTCTTTCATGTCCGGCGAAATGAGGCACGTTCATCAAACGAGGACGCTTTCCTCCGCTGTCGTCCCGCGAGACGCAGGCACATGAAAGCTGAAGCGCTCTTCTGGCGGCAATGCACCGAGGCCGTCACCGCCGATGGATCGATCGATGCGCAGCGCCTGATGGATCTTGTGATCGCGACCTATCGCGTCCATGAAAGCGACTATGACGAAATGGAGAGAAGCGCGGAAACGCTGCTAAGGGAAAACCACGCGCTGAGAGGCAATATTTCCGCCCTCAGCCAAGCGTTCGACGGACAGAAAAAACTCTTCGAAATCATCCTCAACAACCTGCCGCTCGGTCTCAGCGTCTTCGACTCCGACCAGCGGCTGACGCTTTCCAATATCCGCTTCCGTCAGCTCTTCGACCTGACGGACGAAGATGTCATTGCCGGCGCGACAATCGCCGATCTCACGGCCAAAATGCGCGGCACGGAGAGCGCCAGCGCCAAGCCAGGCCGGCGGACCGGGCGACGTTCCTCCGCAACCGCAAGGAGCAGTAGTCTCCGTCGGCGCGAATGGTTGATGGATGATGGCCGCATCATCCAGAGCATGGTGACTATCCTTTCCGACGGCAGCAACATTTCCATTCATGCCGATATCACCGAGGATCGAAGGGCGGCCGAGCGCATCACCTATCTCGCCCACCACGACCCATTGACCGGCCTTCCGAACCGCATCCATTTTCGCGAGCAGGTCGATGCGACGCTTACGGAACGCAAGCCGGATGAGCAGATCGCCCTCGTTCACCTCAATCTCGACCGGTTCAAATCGATCAACAATACGATGGGCGTGTCAGTCGGCGACAAGATCCTGCAGCAGGTCGCGGAGCGGGTCCGAGCCTCGGCCGGTTCGGAAAACACCCTGGCGCGCCTCGGCTCGGACGAATTCGCCATCCTGCAGACGGGCAGGCAACAGCCGTGGAACGTGACGGCGCTTGCCGAGCAGATCCGCCGTGAGCTTTCCGAACCATTCTTCCATGGCGAGAAACAGGTGGAGCTCAGCGTCTCCATGGGCATCGCAATCGCCCCTGAGGATGGCGAGGAAACCGATATCCTGTTGAAAAATGCTGGCGTGGCGCTGTCGCATGCCAAGGCGGACGGGCGCAAACGCGAGCGCTTCTTCGCCAGTGAGATGGAAGCGCAGATGCAGCTGCGCCACGCGCTGGAGGCGGACCTCAAAGCAGCCGTTGAGCACGAGGAATTCGAGCTGCATTACCAGCCGCTTTACGACCTCTCGCAGCGGCGCATCTGCGGCTTCGAAGCTTTGATCCGCTGGAACCACCCGGTTCGAGGCCGCGTTCCACCGATGGATTTCATTCCGCTTGCCGAAGAGGTCGGCCTCGTCGTCGATATCGGCCGTTGGGTTTTGCGCCGGGCCTGCAACGATGCAGCGTTATGGCCGGAGGGCATCAAGATCGCCGTCAACGTTTCGGCAATCCAGTTCAGGAGCAGCGACCTGACGCGCGATGTCAGCGAGGCGCTTGCCGCCGCCGCGCTGTCGCCGTCGCGGCTTGAACTCGAAATCACCGAGAGCGTGCTGATGGAAAATCTGAGCGAAGTTCTGCCGATCCTGCATGCGCTGAAGGAGCGCGGCATCCGCATCTCGATGGACGATTTCGGAACCGGCTATTCCTCACTGAGCTACCTCTCGAGCTTCCCTTTCGACAAGATCAAGATCGACAAATCCTTCGTCAACGACATCGTCGACAACAAGGAAGCGCATGCGATCATGCATGCGATCATCCTGCTCGGCGATGCGCTCGGCATGCGCGTCACCGTCGAGGGCGTCGAGACGGCCGCGCAGCTGGCGCTGCTCGAATGTGAGGAATGCGACGAGATCCAGGGTTATCACATCAGTCCGCCACGACCGGCGCGTGACGTGCCCCATCTTCTCTCCCTGCCGCCGAAAAACGGCGGCGTGACGCGTCTTCCTGAAGCCAAGCACTGAGATCCCTCTCGATTGCGACTCGCACGGCAAGCCGCTACAAAATCGGCTGCGATTCCTGAGATCTTCGTTGTCGCATCCTTTTACCGCCCGCATTCAATTCCGCGCCGATGCCCTATCGGTGGAAAACGATCTTCCTCATGACAGGTGGCGCTATGTTCGCGGCTGAAGCCTTCTCCCCACACGAAACGCTTGCGGCGGCGCTGATTGCGCATGCCGCCGACGGCGACGACGGCTCGCACGACCTTGCCCATATCCTGCGCGTTTTCAGGAATGCCATGCGCATCCATGCGGGAGAAGGCGGCGACGGGCGGGTTCTTGCCGCTTCCGTGCTGCTGCACGACTGCGTCGCCGTCGAGAAGAATTCGCCGCTGCGGGCAAAAGCATCGGCTTTGGCGGCGGAGAAGGCATCGGCGATCCTGGCGGAACTTGGCTGGAGCGGCGCGGATATCGAGGCCGCGGCCCACGCAATCACTGCGCATAGTTTCTCGGCCGGGGTGGCGCCGCAGACGCTGGAGGCGAAGATCCTGCAGGATGCCGACCGGCTGGACGCGATCGGCATGATCGGCGTCGCACGCTGCTTCTATATCGCCGGGCGACTGGGATCCGGGCTCTACGATCCGTTCGACCCGGCGGCGGCAGACCGCCCGCTCGATGACAAGCGTTATGCCATTGACCATTTCCAGACGAAGCTGTTCAAACTGGCGGAAGGATTCCAGACCGAGACCGGCCGCAGGCTGGCGGCCGCGCGTGACAAGAGCCTGCGCGATTTTCTCTCGGAATTCATGGACGAAATCTAGGAGAACGGCATGCTTGTCAGCGACCTCTTCATCTACCCTCTCAAGAGCGCGCGCGGCATTGCGCTGCCGGCCGCCGACATCGACGCCTATGGGCTTCCCGGCGACCGGCG
Source organism: Rhizobium indicum (assembly GCF_005862305.2). Lineage (NCBI taxonomy): Bacteria > Pseudomonadati > Pseudomonadota > Alphaproteobacteria > Hyphomicrobiales > Rhizobiaceae > Rhizobium > Rhizobium indicum. The sequence goes on from NZ_CP054021.1 coordinate 1,099,739, forward strand.
GGCGATGATCACCGATGCGCAAGGGCACTTCATCACCCAGCGCGAGTTGCCCGACCTCGCACGCATCGAGGTACGACCGGAAGCGAGTGCCTTTCGGCTGCTGATGCAGGGGAAAACGGACATATCGGTACCACCGCCTCAGCCTGAAGCCCGCATAGATGTGATCGTGTGGAAATCTGCCGTCAGCGCCGCCGTCGCCGATCCGGAGAGCAACCGGCAGCTTTCCGAATGGCTCGGCCGCGAGGTGCGCCTGGTCTTCTTCGACGGGCAGGCACGGCGGACGGCGAATGCCGAATGGGCCGGCGAAGCCACGCCCGTCACCTTTACCGACGGCTACCAGATCCTGGTGACGACGACCGGCTCGCTGAAAGCGTTGAATGCCGATCTCGCCGCCCATGGCGAGGGCAGCGTCGGCATGGAACGCTTCCGTCCGAACATCGTCATCGATACCGACGAGGCCTGGGCGGAGGACCGCTGGGCGGCGATCGAGATCGCCGGTATCCGCTTCGATCTCGTCAAACCCTGCTCCCGCTGCATCATGACGACGCAGGACCAGCTGACCGGATCCCGCGAGGGACCAAACCCGATGCCCGCCATGGGCCGCATCCGCATGTCGGCCGACCGGCGTGTGCCCGGCCCGCTCTTCGGCTGGAACGTCACGCCGCGCGGCAGCGGCAGGATTACGATCGGTGACACCGTCCGCATCGTTGAAGAGAGGCCGGAAGGCTGGGCGCTCAAGCGTCGCGCCGCAGCCTAAAGCGCGTCGCGTCCCGCTGCACACTTTTGGGCGACATGTATTGGAACCCTCAGAAGCGATCGAGTGCGGTATCGATGCCTGCCATGACATCAGCCGGCAGTGGTCCCTTCTCCAGCGCGCCGGCATTTTCCTCCACCTGGGCAACGGTGCGGAACCCCGGAATGGGAAGAGTCCGCGGCGAGCGTGCCCAGAGCCAGGCAAGCGCGCCCTGCGTCAGCGTGCGGCCGCCTGATGTCAGGAGATCGCGGACGGCATCGAGCCTTGCGGCGAATTCCGGGGCTATGCGTCCGTCCTTGAAATAGACCATCCAGTCAAGGGCCGCCCCACGGACATCCTTGGCGCCCACCGCCTTGTCGGCAGTGAACTTGCCGGTCAGCAGCCCCATCGCCAGCGGACCGCGATTGATTGACATCAGGCCCTTCCCCTCGATCACCGAGATCATCTTCGGCACCGGTTCGAAAACATTCATCGTATGCTGGATCGAGACGTAGCCCTGGCGGCTGGTATGACGGGCGGCACGATCGGGAAAATCGGTGCTCCAGCCGAACGCATCGATCTTGCCTTCGGCGCGCAGCGCCTCCAGCGTATCGAAGACAGCATCCGACTGTTCAAGCGGAAAATCATTGAGGTGGAACTGCAGGAGATCGAGGCGATCACGCTTGAGGCGACGCAGCGAGGTCTCGACCGAACGGCGGATGAAGGCCTCATCGGCGAAGGCGCCGGTTGCCTGCTTGGTTTCCGGATCGGTGGCGAAGCCGAACTTGGTGGCGATGACGATATCGTCGCGATTGCCGATCGCCCGGCCGAGCACTTCTTCCGAGTGGCCGGCGCCGTAGTTCGAGGCCGTGTCGAAGAAGCGGATGCCGAGTTCGATGGCGCGGTTGATCGCTTCCACGGATTCATCGTCGTCGACATCACCCCAGCCGAGCGGCGTGTCGCCGGCAAAGAAGGGACCGCCGATCGCCCAGCATCCCATGCCGAGGCGCGGAATTTCGCGGCCGTTCCAGAGCGTGATCGTTGTCGATGATGCGGGCTTGGTCAGCATGAGATCCTCCTTGAGTGGCAGTCCTGTGAAGACATAGGAGGCGCTCACGAGTGGGTAAACCGCCAAATCCGGAGGATGTTTTGCACCCGTAAAAAACGGAGGTCAGGCGGAAACACCATTCGGACCGGAAAGCGTCCGTAGGGTTGGATTAAGCGCCTTGAGTGCCGCCTGAACGAAGCCGTCGCGGGCTGCCACGGCTTCGATGCCGCGCGGCTCGTAGACATGCCGATGCAGAAAGAACCCTGTCAGACGGAATGCGGCTGAGAGACTATCGAAGTCGGCCGCATGATTGCCTTCGATGCTGAGGAACGGCGGCAGGAGCAGCATCTTGTCCGCCCAGGGGGCGCCAGCGGCGCGGCTGACGGCGCGGCCGGATTTCGGCGAGACATAGACGAGATCGGAACGGGCGCCGGTCGCGGCGCATTCGGCAAGATCGAGGCCGAAGCCGAGGTCATTCAGCACCGCAAGCTCAAAACGCACGAAGAGTTCGCCGGCATCGGCCGGGTTGTGCAGGTGATCGAGGATGACCTCCAGCGCATCGAAGAGGTGCGGATGCGGGTCACGCTCCGGCAGCAGCCGCAGCAGCGCGCCCATCGCCTGGACACCGTAGACGGCGGTCGCCGTTTCCATCAGCCGGGCAGCGCGCAGCGTCACCGGCTCGACGCGGAATTCGCCCAGATGCTCGTCAAGCCGGGCACGCCAGATGACCTCCACGGCATTGCCCGCCTGCAGCACCGGCTGCATGGCGCGCGAGCGGCCGGAGCGCACCAGGCCGAGATGGCGGCCGCGATCACGCGTCATTACCTCAGCGATGACGCTCGTCTCACCGTGGCGCTTGACGCCCAGGATGATCGCATGGTCCTGCCACTGCATCGAAAGAAGTCCTTACGGCTGACGAATCCATCCTACTGCATAATTCAACGCGTTACAGCGTCCTTTGCGCGTCTGAAAAGACGCGCTGTAATGCAAGGCCTGGCTTCCGTCATGAACCGCGTCAGGCGACAGCCGGGAAAAGCCTCTGCAGGAACTCCCGCATCGCCGTTTCGTCGAAAGGCTTCACCAGCAGCGGTATGTTCTGCAGATCGGGCGGGAAATCGCCGGTATCGGAATAGCCGCTGACGAAGCCGAAGGGGATGCCGATATCGAGAAGATGGCGGGCAAATCCGAAGCTCATGCCCTCGCCGAGATTGACGTCGAGAAGGGCGAAATCATATGTCTCCGCAGCAATGGCAGCCCTTGCCTGTTCGACGCTGCCGACGATATCGATGCTCTCGACGCCGGCCAGGCGCAGAATATCCTCCGCCTCCATCGCGATGATCAGACTGTCTTCAAGAACCAGAACACGGATTGCGCTCATGATTCGATGCCCCTCGTCGGGCGCCTGTCGCAGCGCCCCGGCCGTTTCGCCAACATCATTGCCCTCCGGTGCCCCGCATGGCACGCTATCGGTGAATTCCGCCACCTTTTCTGAATAAACCATTTTTCTGCCCGGTCGATAAGAATCAAAATCGGAGGAAAGACGACGGCCGATCTTATTTTCCTTGCTGCTAATCTGCATTTAAAAAAGACATAACCAAGCTGCTTGGCCAGGCAGGTCGCGCAAAAGTGTGCAGCGGTTTTGCGACAGCGGCATGCGCAAAACAAAGACCTAAAGCGCGAAGGGCGAATCTGAAAGATCGCAACGCGCTTTAGATGAACGGGCGTTTGCCCTCTCCGAGCCCTTCCCAGCCTGATATCGCCATCAATTCCTCGCCGTTCAGCACCTCGCAGCCGCGCTCCTGCCAGCGGATCAACCCACGTTCGCTGAGCTTTTTCAAGGTCTTGTTGGTATGAACGATGGAAAGACCGAGCGTGTCGGCAATGTGCTGCTGGGTGATGGGGATGAATTTGCGGCCGTTGAAGATATTGAGCTTCCGGCCGCGCTCGAACAGGAAAGCGATCAGGTAGGCTGCTCTTTCCAGCGCCGTGCGGCGGCCGATACTCAAGAGATGCTCATCCAGGATGCGCTCCTCGCGCGCGGCGATCCAGGTGATGTCGAAGGCGAGCGAGGCGTGTTTGTTGTAGAGCGTCATCAGCCTGTCACGCTCGAAGACACAAAGGGACACGGGCGAAAGCGCTTCGACTGAATGCTGCATCTCACCGGCTATCGTTCCCTGCAGGCCGACCAGGTCGCCCGGCATGATATAATTCAGAATCTGGCGGCGTCCGTCCTCCAGCATCTTGTAGCGGAAGCCCCAGCCGGCGAGCACCGTGAAGAGATGAGCGCTATGTGCGCCCTCGACGAGGATCGTGGAGCCGGCATCGACGGCAAGCTCACCCCTCTTGAAGCTCGAGACGAATTCCAGCTCGTCGCGGCTGAATTCCCTGAAATGCGGCAAGGGCCGCAAAGGACATTGCTCGCAAGGGGTCTTGAAAGAATTGATGGGTCTCGACGTCGCCATAGTTGCCCTACCGTCGCAAAATCGGCGCGCCGTTCGTTAACAAATGCGCAAGGCATGGATTTGTTCCATGAGCGAGGCGGATTTTTAAAGCGGAAACAAAGGGCTGGCGCCAACCCGACGAAATCCTTGCCATGCTTATTTCGGGAAATCGAGACCCATTTCGCGGAACCGCTCGGGATCATCCCCCCAATTCTCGCGAACCTTGACGAACAGGAAGAGGTGGACCGGCTGTTCGAGGATCTGCGACAATTCCTTGCGCGACGCAGTCGAGATCGCCTTGATGGTTTCGCCACCCTTGCCGAGGGCGATCTTCTTCTGGCTGTCGCGCTCGAGATAGATCACCTGCTCGATCCGCACCGAGCCGTCCTTGCGCTCTTCCCACGTCTCCGTTTCGACATGCGAGGCATAGGGAAGCTCCTGGTGCAGGCGCAGAAACAGCTTCTCGCGGGTAATCTCGGCGGCGAGCTGGCGCATGGGCAGATCGGAGATCTGGTCTTCCGGATAGTACCACGGCCCCTCAGGGAGCGTTTTCGCCAGATAGTCCATGAGGTCGTCGCAGCCGGAGCCGTTTTCGGCGGAGATCATGAAGGTGCGCTCGAAAGCGATCTTCTCGTTGGCGGCAGCGGCCAGTGCCAGCAGATCCTCGCGGTTGACGCGGTCGATCTTGTTGAGCAGCAGGATCTTCGGCTGCCGGACTTCCTTGAGGCCTTCGAGGATGGCTTCGGCATCGCCGCGCAGGCCGCGCTCGCTGTCGATCAGCAGCACGATCAGATCGGCATCCCTCGCACCGCCCCAGGCCGAGGTCACCATGGCGCGGTCAAGCCGGCGGCGCGGCTTGAAGATACCAGGCGTATCCATGAAGACGATCTGGGCATTGTCATGGATCGCGATGCCGCGAACGATAGCCCGCGTCGTCTGCACCTTATGGCTGACGATCGAGACCTTGGCGCCGACGAGGCGGTTCACCAGCGTCGACTTGCCGGCATTGGTCGGCCCGATCAGCGCGACGAAGCCCGAATGCGTCGGACCATTGGTTTCTGCGGCAGCTTCGGCCGCGATCTCTTCTTCTTGTGTCATTGTCCCGTCAGTTTCCGGCAGGCGATTGCTGCCAAATGCCTTCGCGCTCGAGCATCTTCGTTGCCGCCACCTGTTCGGCGGCACGCTTCGACCGCTCTACGCCGGTTTCGGGCTTAATGCCAGCAACTTCCACCGTCACCTTGAAGCGCGGATCATGATCCGGTCCGCTGCGTTCATCAACCCGGTAGATCGGCGTGACGCCGAATTTCGCGTGCGACCACTCCTGCAGCTCGGTCTTGGCGTCGCGCTTGGCGCCATCGGCCCGCACCGCCCTGCCCTGCCAGTAACGCAGAATGAACCGGCGGGCGACTTCGAGGCCGCCGTCGAGATAGATCGCGGCGATCAGGCTTTCGACGACGTCGGCGCGCACGTTCATCATCCGCTTGCCGGTCAGTTTCTTCACATCGGCGCCGGTGCGGATATAGAGATGAAGATTGAGTTCATCGGCGACCGCAGCACAGGTTTCGGCGCTGACGAGCTGGTTGAGGCGAACCGAGAGCTCGCCTTCTCCCGCCGTGCCGAAGGTGCGGAACAGAAGCTCGGCGATGCAGAGCCCGAGGACCCTGTCGCCGAGGAATTCCAGCCGTTCGTAATTGCCGCCCTTTTCGGTGCGGGCGCTGGCATGGGTCAGCGCGCGATCCAGGCGTTCCTTTTCAGCGAAGTCATGACCGATCAGGGCTTCAAGCTTTGCGCGGTCCGCCGCAGAAAGCGTCTGCGCCTTACTCATTCAACAACCTTGAAGAGGCGGTCCCAACGCATATTCGTCGGCCACTTCCAGATTTCGCGGAAGGAGGTGTCGTTGCCGAGCGAGAAGAAGATGACGCTGGCGCGGCCGACAAGATTTTCGGCAGGCACGAAGCCGACGTCGAAGCGGCTGTCGAGCGAGTTGTCGCGGTTGTCGCCCATCATGAAATAATGGCCTTCCGGCACGATGAATTCGCGAGTGTTATCACCACGCGACACCGGAGACTGATCGAGCGTGTCGTAGGACTTGCCGTCGTCGAGCGTTTCGCGGAATACCGGCACGTCCTCGCCCGGGTCGAGCTTGTAATCCGAAGTGAACGCACCGTCCGCCACCTTTGGAACCGGCTTGCCGTTGACGTAGAGCACGCCGTCGGTAACCTGGATACGGTCGCCCGGCAGCCCGATGCAGCGCTTGATATAGTCGATCTCGGGGTTCGGCGGGAAACGGAAAACGACGATGTCGCCACGCTTCGGATCGGCGCCGAACAGGCGGCCGCTGAAGATATCTGGCGAGAAGGGCAGCGAATATTTCGAATAGCCGTAAGCGAACTTGTTAACGAAGATGTAGTCGCCGACCAGCAGTGTCGGCATCATCGAACCGGACGGAATGGTAAAGGGCTGGAACAGCACCGTTCGGATCACCATCGCCAGAATCAGCGCCTGGATGATGACTTTGATATTTTCCCAGAGGGCGTTCGGCTTGGCTTCGACTTTTTCGGACACGCAGTCTTATTCCTTCAAGACGCCGCGGCGGCGCAATTCTTTCTGTCGTTCTCTCTAGCGGCTTCGGCCGGTTGCGGCAATGGCGACAACATCAAAAGCGACGAGAGGTCGCGATCAACAGCTCCCGAGGTCACGATCAACAGCGCCCGAGGTCGCGATCAGAGGCTCTCGGGCAACGCCTCGATAATGACGAAGGCCTGCGCCAAGGGATAATCATCGGTTATTGTCAAATGAATGGCGGGCCTGTGGCCCGCGGGCAGCAGCGATTCGAGGATCAGGGCGGCGCCGCCCGATAAAACCATGGTCGGCTTGCCGCTCGGCAGGTTGACGACGCCCATGTCCTTCCAAAAGACGCCCTGCGCTATGCCGGTGCCGAGCGCCTTGGAACAGGCCTCCTTGGCGGCGAAACGCTTGGCATAGGATGCGGCACGGTTTGCCCGCTTATCGGAACGCGCGCGCTCGATCTCGGTGAAGCAGCGATGGGTGAAACGCTCGCCGAAGCGCTCGATGGATTTCTCGACACGGCGAATGTCGATCAGATCGCTGCCAATGCCGATGATCATGCCGGAACCTTCCGTCGCTTAAGAATTCTTGATCGGGTTCATATGCTCGGCATGTTGCCGGCTGGAACGGCAAGGCGCAGGCGCGCCCGCTCCATCAACCGTATATGCCGGCGCGTCTGAAAACCCCTGACGGTGTAGAACGTCAACGCATAGAGCGCAACGGAAGTGACGATCGCCGGCGGGATGGCGCCGACCAGCATCGGCTCCAGCACCGGCTTCCATAATTCAGTGAAATTCAGCTTGTGGAAAAGGGCGGCGAGATCCACCGTCTGACCGGCCAATTGATCCTTGCGGCTCAACAGCAAATGTCCGATCTCCCAGGTGATCCCCCAGATAAAGGGATAGGTCAGCGGATTGCCGAAGGCGGCGCAGCCGAGGGCGGCGGCCACCATGCTACCGGAGAGGAAATAGGTGATGACGAAAGCCATGACGAAATGCACGCCGATGAAAGGCGTCCACGAGACGAAGACACCTGCAGCGACGCCGGCGGCAACCGCATGCGGCGAAGCGCTCAGGCGCAGGACGCGCATTGTCAGGTAACGGATCGGGCGAAGGAAACCCTTGCGAGGCCACAAAAGCTCCCGCATCTTCTCCTTGAATCCCGCAGGTTTGCGACGGCGAAACAACATGGCCGGTATTTAGTGCAGCGCACACCACCATGACAAGAGCGGCAAATGATACCGCTCGAAAATCCACCCCTCATTTCTCTCTGTGAAGAGGAGCTTCTTCATGCCGCGGGGCGTCCGTTATGCATAACGTCCCTCACTTGTCTCAAGTATAAGTTTGGTATTAGCGATTGCGGAACAGACCGCGGTCGACCTGGCGCTGACGAAACTCGAGGTCGATACGATCGAACGAGCCATCCAAATATGCCATTTCACGTTCCTGCGTGGTCGGAGCGCGAAAGGCACGAGCGAATTTCTTGATAGGGTCAAACATTATCTTGTCTCATCTTCTGTTTACGTTTCGATGACCAGAAGATAGGCCCGGCAGAGGTTAATTACCACCACCGCAACATGGAGACAGCCATGCGCTCACTGCATTACTCGCCTTTTTGATGCGCCATTCCGATCCTAAAACGATCATAAAATGTGCAATTTTTCGCTCAAACCCCTGAGGGACTTAACAAAAGCTTACTCGTAGAGCCGCCGGACCGTGGCGATGCAATCCAGTTCCTTCATCTGGGCGAGCAACTGGTTGAGCTGGCGCAGGTCCCAGACCTCAACCTCGAGCATCATTTCGGTGAAATCCGCCGCCACCCGCACCGTGTTCAGCAAGCGGATATTGACGTCGAGGCCTGCGACCGTCTGGGCGACCTTGGCGAGCGTGCCGGGTTCATTCAGCCCATTCACCATGATACGCGCCATGAATCGCGACTTGTTGGCTTCGTCGAGATCCCAGCGCACGTCGATCCAACGGTCGGGCTGATCGTCGAAACGCTGCAGGCTCGGCGACTGGATCGGATAGATGGTGATGCCGTTGCCCTGGTCCATGATGCCGACGATGCGATCGCCGGGCACGGCGCCGGTCGGCGCGAACTTGACGTCGACATTGCCGGACAGGCCGCGGATGGGCCCGATGTCGGCATCGGCGTCGATTTCCGAATGACCGCCGTCATGCCCTGCCTTGGTCTTGCCGGGGATCTTGAAGATCATGCCGGCGGCGCTGCGGACGTTGAACCAGCCGTCATCGCCGGAGGGCTTCACGGTGACGCGCTCGTCCTGATGATCAGGATAGACGGCGCGCAGCACGTCGAGCGAGGACATTTCGCCGCGGCCGACGGCGGCGATCGCATCCTCGACATCCTTCTGGCCGAGACGGTGCAGCGCCGGCTTCATCGCCTCGCGCGAGAAGATCTTGCCGGCCCTATTGAAGGTGCGCTCGAGAATGCGGTGGCCGAGGCCGGCATATTGCTTGCGGATCGCCATGCGGGTGGCGCGACGGATGGCGGCTCGCGCCTTGCCGGTCACGACGATCTCCTCCCAGGCGGCCGGTGGAACCTGTACGCCGGAGCGGATGATCTCGACCTCGTCGCCATTCGCAAGCCGCGTCACCAGCGGCATGATGCGGCCGTTGATCTTGGCGCCCACCGTGGTGTCGCCGATATTGGTGTGCACCGCATAGGCGAAATCGATCGGGGTGGCGCCACGTGGCAGGGCAATCAGCTTGCCCTTCGGCGTGAAGCAGAAGACCTGGTCCTGGAAGAGTTCGAGCTTGGTATGCTCGAGGAATTCTTCCGGGCTGTCACCCTCGGCCAAGGCCTCGATCGTATGACGCAGCCAGGAATAGGCATTGGATTCGCGAGAAAGGATGTCGCCATCGGCATTGGTGGCGCCGTCCTTATAGAGCGTGTGGGCGGCGATGCCGAATTCGGCGATTTCGTGCATGCGCTTGGTGCGGATCTGCAGTTCGATGCGCTGGCTGGAGGGGCCGACGATGGTGGTGTGCAGCGAACGGTAATCGTTCTGCTTCGGCGTCGAGATATAGTCCTTGAAGCGGCCGGGCACGACGCGCCAGCGCGTGTGGACGATGCCGAGCGCGCGGTAACAGGAGGGGATGTCCTCGACAATCAGGCGGAAGCCATAGACATCGGAAAGCTGCTCGAAGGAAAGCGACTTCGACTGCATCTTACGGAAGACCGAATAAGGCTTCTTCTGCCGGCCCTTGACGTAGGCGCTCGTCAGGCCGCTTGCGACCAAAAGGTCGCGTAGCTCGGCCTCGATCTTCTTGACGATGCCCTCGTTGCGCTTCGAAAGCTCTTCCAGCCTTTTGGTGACGGTCTCGTAGGCTTCCGGGTTCATATGCCGGAAGGAGAGCTCCTCGAGTTCCTCGCGCATGTCCTGCATGCCCATGCGGCCGGCGAGCGGCGCATAGATTTCCATCGTCTCCTCGGAAATGCGGGCACGCTTGTCGGCCGACATGTGATCGAGGGTGCGCATATTGTGCAGGCGATCGGCAAGCTTGACGAGCAGCACGCGCACATCGTCGGAAATGGCCAGCAGCAGCTTGCGCAGGTTTTCCGCCTGCTTGGCCTTCTTGGTGACGAGATCGAGCTTCTTGATCTTAGTCAGACCCTCGACCAGGCGGCCGATATCCTCGCCGAAGAGTTCGTCGATCTCGGCGCGTGTCGCCGTCGTATCCTCGATCGTATCGTGCAGAAGGGCAACCGCGATGGTCGATTCATCGAGGTGCATGTCGGTGAGAATGGCGGCGACCTCGAGCGGATGGGAAATATAGGGATCGCCGCTCGCGCGCTTTTGCTGGCCATGCTTCTGCATGGCATAAACATAGGCTTTGTTCAGCAGTGCTTCATTGGCATCGGGCTTGTATTGCTGAACCCGCTCCACGAGCTCGTACTGCCGCATCATTCCAAAGCCACTCCGATAAAAATAAAAGCGCGCCAATCAACGATTGGCGCACACATGGGCAATAATATGCCTAAGCAATAAAGGTGCAAGATTGACGATTGGTAATCGTCGCTCTTTTGCATCGCATGCAGCTTTTTCAGGGTCGCATCTGACCGATGCGACGAGAGATTCAGCCGGCGCGCTTAGTAATCGTCGCTCTTTTCCGGCGGCACGAGGCCTTCGATGCCGGCAAGCAGCTCTTCTTCCGACATCTGGTCGAAAGTGATCGTCTCCGGCACATCGTCCTGCTCTTCGCTGTCGGCTGCGGCGACACCGCCGGCGGCGATCATGCTTGCCGGATCGGGCTCGGGTTCGTCGACTTCGACATGCTTTTGCAGCGAATGGATCAGATCTTCCTTGAGGTCATCGGGCGAAAGCGTCTCATCGGCAATTTCGCGCAAGGCCACCACAGGATTCTTGTCGTTATCGCGATCGATGGTGATCGAGGCACCCTGGGAAATCAGCCGGGCGCGGTGGCTGGCGAGCAGAACCAGCTCGAAGCGGTTCTCCACCTTGTCGATGCAATCTTCAACTGTGACACGGGCCATTGCCTGTCCTTTACGGTCGTCATTTCGGGATTAACACGCCCGATACAATTAAAACCGGGCAAATACAAGTTTTTCATTCCGGCTCCCCTCGTCTTTATCCGCGGCTGAGCTAGATTCCCATGGAGAATGTCATAATTCCACCGAAGGTTGCTTGGAATATGTCGAATCGTGCCCTAAATCTTTCATATATGAATAATTCATAAAGTAAGGACCGGATCGAAATCGAAACACAAGCTATTGTTTTTATTTAAGTTTGTCCCATGCGGATTTCGATTGCTCTCATTGGATTGGTAAGCGATGTTTGACCCACGCGAAAAAATTGCACTCTTCATTGACGGCGCCAATCTCTACGCTGCATCCAAGAGCCTCGGCTTTGACATCGATTACCGCAAGCTCTTGAAAGCATTCCAGAAACGCGGATATCTGCTGCGCGCGTATTATTATACCGCTCTGATCGAAGATCAGGAATATTCATCGATCCGGCCGCTGATCGACTGGCTCGACTACAACGGCTACAAAGTCGTCACCAAGCCCGCCAAGGAATTCACAGATTCCATGGGCCGCCGAAAGATCAAAGGCAACATGGACATCGAGCTTGCCATCGACGCCATGGAGCAGTCCGAAACGGTCGATCATCTCGTCATCTTCTCGGGCGACGGTGATTTCACGAACCTGGTCGAGGCGTTGCAGCGCAGAGGTCGCAAGGTCTCGGTGATCTCGACCATGGCGACCCAGCCGCCGATGATCGCCGACGACCTGCGCCGACAGGCCGATCATTTCATCGATCTCTTGTCTCTGAAGGCTGAAATCGGTCGTGATCCCTCCGAGCGGGCGCCACGCCCGGCCGAAGTTGCCCCGGTCAGCGATCTCGAGGATTGACCTCTCCATCCCGAACCGGAGTGGCCGCGACAATCAGGACGTGATCATAAACCATGGCAGCGCGGTCAGCCATGAGCCTTCAGCAGGCGGCTCTTCTGCCGGTTCCAATCGCGCTCCTTCTCGGATTCGCGCTTGTCGTGCAATTTCTTACCCTTGGCGAGCGCCAGTTCCATCTTCGCCCGACCGCGATCGTTGAAATAGATCTTCAGCGGGATCAGCGTCATGCCTTCGCGGTTGATGGCAGAGCGCAGACGATGGATTTCACGGCCCGACAGCAGCAGCTTGCGGCGCCGGCGCGGCTCGTGATTGAAGCGGTTGGCCTGCAGATATTCCGGCAGATAGGAATTGATCAGCCAGATCTCGCCGCCCTCATCCGAGGCGTAGGATTCGGCGATATTGGCCTTGCCTTCGCGCAGCGACTTGACCTCCGTGCCCATCAGCACGATGCCCGCCTCGTAAGTATCGATGATCTCGTAGTTGAAGCGGGCCTTGCGGTTTTCGGCCACGATCTTGTTCACCACGCGCTGGCTGCCTTTGGGGGCCATGACGATATTCCAATTGCTTCCGAGCATGATGCCGAAAAGTGTGAGCGGTTTTCGGGTGCCATCATGCTCTATTTCTTTGATGTAGATCCGGATTCAGATTTCAGGCCAGTCAGGCCTAAAATCATCCGGATCTAGGGCGCGAAAAGCCGCACCCTCATTCCTTGCCCTTTATGTAAGGGAGAGACCCCGTCTTGTGAAGACGGCCGGTCTCGTCAGTTCAGCAGGCCTGCATGGCGCATCGCGGCGTCGATCGCCGATTCGGTTGCCGGCTCCAGCGTCGAAAGCAGCGGCGAGCGAACGTTGCGGCTCATCCGGCCAAGTTTGGAGAGCCCGTATTTGGCGCCGCAAAGACCTGGCTCAAGGAAGATCGCCTTGTGCAGCGGCATCAGCCGATCCTGATACTCCAGGGCGCGGGCATAGTCGCCTGCCAGCGTTGCCGCCTGGAAGTCGGCGCAGAGGCGTGGGGCGACATTGGCCGTTACCGAAATACAGCCGACGCCGCCATGGGCGTTGAAGCCGAGCGCCGTCGCATCCTCGCCGGATAACTGCCTGAAATCCGCGCCGCAGGTGATACGCTGTTCGGAGACGCGCTCGATCTTGCCCGTCGCATCCTTGACGCCGACGATATTCCTATGCGCCTTGGCGAGCGCACCCATCGTTTCCGGTGTCATGTCGACCACCGAGCGACCGGGGATGTTATAGATATAGATCGGCAGATCGACGGCCTCGGCGATCGCCGAAAAATGCGCGATCAAACCCTTCTGCGTCGGCTTGTTGTAATAGGGGGTGACGACCAGAACGGCGTTCGCACCGACCTTTTCGGCATGCAGGGCTAGCTCGATCGCTTCACGCGTATTGTTCGAGCCTGCGCCGGCCATGACGGGAACGCGTTTTGCGGCAACCTCGATGCAGAGCTCCACCACCCGTTTGTGCTCGGCATGCGACAGCGTCGGGGATTCGCCGGTCGTGCCGACCGGAACGAGACCACCGCTGCCTTCCTTGATCTGCCAGTCGACATGAGCGGCGAAGCTGTCTTCGTCGATCAGTCCGGCATCCGTGAAGGGGGTGACGAGGGCGGGAATGGACCCATTGAACATGCAAAGCTCCTCACGACCAAATCCTTGCTTCGGCCGCATTCCATGAATATGAGTTGCGCACCATAGAGCGCCGAAATCATCGCGACAAGCGCGCAGAGTTCGGTTTAGGGCAAATTCCGATAGCAGATGTGAATGAATTTTACCTGGTACGGTAAGGTTTCGTTAAGATGCCTCTAGCCAAATGGCAGGGCGTGTTTTCGTTGCGAGATCCCGGATGAAGAAAGCTGTCCTGATTCTGTCCGCCTTCGGCTTCATTGCCGCCGCGTGGAGCAGTGTTGCGTCGCCGCTTCCCGGCGAGAGCACTGCCATGCCTGCCGTCAAGCCGCTCGGCTTCATTCCCGAAACAGCCATACCGGAATCGATCACGACAGGCGCCATTCCGCGCAATCCGGCCATCGCGCCCGTCAACGGCGACCTGAAAGCCGGCCTCGACGCGCTTTCCGACAAGGACCCGCAGCTGGCACTTTCGATCCGCGACAGCATGCGCGACGGGACGCTCGACCGCCATATCCTCACCTGGGCGATCGCCGTTTCCGGGTTGAAGGGTGTTCCCTCCTTTGAAATCGCCAGCGCCGCGCAAGAGCTCAAGAGCTGGCCGGGACTTTCGCGGCTGCGCGCCTTTTCCGAACGCGCGATCTATGACGAAAATCCCGCCCCTTCCGCCGTGCTCGCCGCCTTCGGCGATACCGCGCCCGAGACGACGCAGGGCGCCGTCATCCTCGGCCGGGCGCTGGTTGCGTCAGGCAAGCAGGCGCAGGCGGCAAAATATATCCGCAAGGTCTGGCGCGGAGAGGCTCTCGACAAGGCGATCGAGGACAAGATCCTCATCGAGTTTTCCGCGCTGTTGACGCCTGCCGACCATAAGGCGCGGATGGACTATCTGATGTATCGCGGCCGGGTGGCGCAGGCCAAGCGCTTCGGAGACATGGGCCAGGTGCAGTCGCTCTACACGGCCTGGGCTGCCGTCGACGCCAAAGCCGGCAATGCCGGCGCCTTGCTCAACGCCGTCGATGCGAAATGGCGCGGCGATGCCGGCCTGCTGTTTGCGCGGATCGAATATCTGCGCAAGCAAGACAAATATGCCGAAGCGGCTGTGCTTCTGGAGCAGATGCCGCCCGAGCGCAGCGAACTCGTCAATTCCGGCGAATGGTGGAACGAGCAGCGCATCATCAGCCGTGGTCTCGTCGACCAGGGACAGTTCAAGCCTGCCTATCGCATCGTCGCAAACTACGCCGCAACGAGCCCGACGGATATCGTCGAGGCTGAATTCCATGCCGGATGGTACGCGCTTCGCGGCCTCCAGGACCCGGCAACGGCGGAAAGACATTTCCGCAAGATCCTGCAGACATCAAACGGACCGATCTCGGTTTCACGCGCCTGGTATTGGCTGGGACGAGCAGCGGAGGCCGGAGGCCCCGGCAAATCCAGCGAATTCTATGCGAAGGCCGCGAATTTTCCCGGCACCTTCTATGGACAGCTCGCGGCCGAAAGGCTGGGGCGAAAGACGCTTAATGTCACCTATCCCGCACCCAGCACGGCCGACCGGCAGCGCTTCCAGGCACGCGAAGCCGTGCAGGCGATCGCCCGGCTGGAGGCCGCCGGCCATGGATGGCGGGCCACCATTCTCTATCTCGCGCTCGCCGATCAACTGCAAAGCCCCGGCGAATTGGCTGTCCTTGCGGCACGGGCCGAGCAATCCGGCGATCATCATCTCTCGCTGCAGATCGGCAAGATCGCCTATGGACGCGGCATCGATGTCGCAGCGCTTGCCTTTCCGGTCGGCGTGATCCCGGCGAACGCCAATATAACGGGCTCCGGCAAGGCGCTTGCCTATGCCATCGCCCGGCAGGAAAGCGCCTTCAACCCGGCCGCCGTATCGGCGGCGAACGCGCGCGGCCTGCTGCAGCTTCTGCCGGGAACGGCCCAGGCAGTGGCCAAGCGCCACAACATCGCCTTTTCCAAGGACAAGCTAACGGCCGATGCCGGCTATAACGCGACACTCGGTGCCCATTATCTCGGCGAGCAGATCGACGCCTTCGGCGGCTCCTATATCCTCACCTTCATTGCCTATAATGCCGGGCCGAAGCGGGTGCCGGAATGGATCGGCCGCTACGGTGATCCGCGCGGCAGGCCGATCGACGAGATCGTCGACTGGATCGAGCGCATCCCCTTCCCCGAAACGCGCAACTATGTGCAGCGGGTGATGGAGAATTACGAGGTTTATAAAGCCCGTCTCGGCCAACCCACCGATATCGAGCGCGACCTGATCGGCGGACGAAGCGCCTCCTGAAGCCATTTGGCGCGGATTGAAAAGCAAGCTACATCTTCGGGATCAAACAGGTCTCGAGGGATGCGATGCCGGATACGGATGCAGACGGTTTCCAGGAACGATTTTTCACGTCTTCTGATGGGTTGAGGCTTTATGCCCGCGACTACCAACCAGACCAGGCGGTAACCGCCGGACGGCTGCCGGTGATCTGCCTGCCCGGCCTGACCCGCAATACACGGGATTTTCATCCGCTTGCGCTGCTTCTCTCCCGGGACACAACAATGCCTCGCAGGGTGATTGCGCTCGATTCGCGCGGACGGGGAAACTCGGCATGGGATGAGAACAAGGCGAACTACAATCTCGCCATCGAGGCCGGCGACGTCCTTGCCGCCTGCGAAGCGCTCGGCATCGAGCGGGCGATCTTCGTCGGCACGTCGCGGGGCGGGCTGATCCTGCATCTGATCGCGGCGACACGGCCGGATCTTCTCGAAGCCGTCATCCTCAACGATATCGGGCCTGTGCTCGAGGCGGAGGGGCTGGCGCGGATCCGCGATTACCTCAACTGCGGCAGGAAGCCGGCGGACTGGAACGAGGCGGCTGATATATTGAAGGAAAATCATGGCGCGTCGTTTACCGCGCTTGCAGAGGAAGATTGGCGCGAGATGGCGCTTGCCCTTTATCGCGATATCGGCGGACGGCCGGTCGCCGACTTCGACCCGGCGATCGCGGAGGCACTAAAATCGATCGATTTCAGCCAGCCGCTGCCTGATCTCTGGGGGCAATTCGAAGGCCTGAGCCGGTTGCCGCTCATGCTGATCCGCGGCGAAAATACGTCGCTGCTTTCACTGGAAAGCGCCGGCGAAATGGCGCGGCGGCATTCTGGGATGATCCTTCATACCGCCGAAGGTCAAGGACACGCCCCGCTCCTGCATCTTGGCAATATTCCCACGATAATTCGAGTTTTTCTCGACACCTGCCGATAACCTCGCGAAATTGCTCAACTGACACAATGGGCCATTCGTCCAAATACAAAAAGCCCGGCTCGAGAGCCGGGCTTTCCTGATTGACCGAAGTCAGATCAGATTAGAACGCACGCTGCAGGCGGAAGTAGCCAGCCGTGGTGTCGTCATCATCTTCCGGATCGAGGTACTGAACCGAAGCCTTGGCGTAGAAGTTGTCGACGATCTGGTAATCAACCGTCAGACCAACCTTCCAGGCATCGCCGTCGCTGAAGTCGTCGCCAGCAACGTAGTAGTTGCTGTAGTACTGGACGCCAGGAGTGATCTTGAGCTTGTCGGTTGCCTTGATCGCGTATTCGGCAGCGATAGCCCATTCAGCCTTGGTGTAGTAGGAGCTCGGGCCGGTAGCGTATACGGCAGCGAGGCCGAGCGTACCAGGACCGATGTCAACCGTACCCATTGCACGGACAGCACCGTCTTCGTTGTCGACGTCGTAGCCGGCAGTGATCTGGTAGCTGAATGCACCAGCCTTGCCGCCGAGACCAACTGCAACACCAACGTTGTTGGCTTCTTCGTCCGTCTTGTAGAAGCCGTCTTCGAGTTCATCGACGCTGATGCCAGCGTAGAAGGCGTCGGTTTCGTACTGATAACGGATGGAGTTATGCAGGGTGACCGGCGAGCCAATGTCGTCGGTTTCGCCGGAGAGGCCATCGTCCCACCAGCTGTAGAACAGACCAGCGCGGAAGCCGGCGATGTCGAGGTAAGCGGAGTCGAGCTTAGCAGCCTGATCGGTGGCATTGTCAGCATTGAACTGCATGACGATGACGCCGGTCAGCGGACCATACTCGGTGTCGCTCTTTGCCGTGAACTGAACCTGACCGCGGGTGAATGCATCCCAGTCAGAATCGCCGCCGACATCTTCGCCAACGTTGACCTGGAAACGGACGTAGCCGTTGATCTTGAGGCAGGTTTCGGTGCCCGGGATGTAGAAATAGCCGGTGCCGTAAGCGTCGCAGACGCGAACATATTCAACCGGTTCCGGCTCGGCAGCAACGATAGCGTCAGCAGCCTGAGCACCGGAAACTACTGCGAGAGCAGCAGCGGAGCCGAGAAGAAGGCTCTTGATGTTCATAAATGACCTCCAATTCAAAGTTTCGATCGGGTTTGGGATCTTTCGCTGAGCAGCGTTCCCTGCCCCATCCCCGTGTTTCAAGAAGTGGACGATCAGTCGCCCTTGCTTCCGACGCTGAAAATACAAGACGGAAGCCGTCACGCAATCACCAACTTACTCGGATGGGTGATTTGAGGGAGCCTTCCCGACATTCTGTTGCTGAAAGGACACAAGTCGGGCAACCGGCCTCGATTTCCTTTATGCTTTGTTAAGAAAACCCTGATTTTGCGGAGGCTTAGGTCAGACCAGCAAAGGATTGGACATGCGCTTTGCGACACATTCGTGACACTTTTTCGACAAAATGCGGCTCTTGCGGGGGATTCATGGGAAGCGTAACCCGACGTGCACCGATCCGCTTTCGCCCCTGCTGGTGGCTGGAGCGCGGGAGGTGATTCCCGCGGGCGATTCTCTCGCTTGAGGCAGAGAGATTTTTTCGTCGCGCGGCCTAGCCAACTAAGCGAACATGATTCCCGGCCAGAAACTAACGATCGATGCGCGCTTAAGAAATCGGGATGGCGGAGAAGATGGGATTCGAACCCACGATACGCTTTTGACGTATACTCCCTTAGCAGGGGAGCGCCTTCGACCACTCGGCCACCTCTCCGGTGCGGCCTAACTATGGTGACCGGTCTGTGAATGCAAGGGTTTTTTGAGTTTTTACCAGAAGAAATGCAGCGAGCTGCAATTCGGCCGGTTGCGCCAACAAACCGCATTTCCTGGCAAAATCCGCGGAATTTGATCGCGCTTCGTTCTCTTCGATGAAGAAGCCAAGCTCAGCTGAGCAGGCTCTTGAGGTCAGCAGAGGGGTCGGCGAGAATCGATTTGTCGGGATTGGTCCCGGATTCCAGCAGTTTTTTGCCGGTCACATAGGCTTTCGCGTCGTTGATCGCATCGACGGCGATCAGCCGGCCTTCCCTGAAGTACCAGACCGAATGGGCGCCTTCGCGGGCGCCGGGGCGCAGCAGCGTCTCGTCATAACCAAGATTGAAGCCGGCGATCTGCAGCTTGACGTCATACTGGTCGGACCAGAACCACGGCTTCGGATCATAGGGCTCGCTGCCGCCGGCGATGACGGCTGCCGCCGCTTCGGCCTGGTCGACGGCGTTCTGCACCGATTCGAGCCTGATGCGGCCGCCCTGCCAGGGAAGTGCGGCGCAATCGCCAGCCGCAAAGATTGCCGGATCGGAGGTGCGGGCGAATTCGTCGACGACAATGCCGTTGGCGACTTCGAGGTCGGCTTCCTTGGCAAGCTGATCGTTCGGGGCAACGCCGATACCGACGACGGCGAAATCGATGTCGATGACCGATCCGTCGGAAAGTGCGGCGCCGGTGACGCGGCCATCCTTGCCGATCAGATGCTTGAGCCCTGTCTTCTCGCGGATCACCACGTCATGGGCCTCGTGGATCACGCGCATGATGTCGGCGGTCTCCTTCGCCGCGACGCGCTGCAGGATGCGGTCGGCCATCTCGATGACGGTGACTTCCAGGCCGCGATGGCGGGCAACGGCCGCCGCCTCGAGACCGATATAACCGCCACCGATGATGAGGACGCGGCGACCGGGGCGCATCTCGTCAGCGAGCAGATCGGCATCGCGCTTGTCGCGGGCGACATAGACGCCTTCGAGATCGCCGCCGATTGCGGCCGGCAGCCGGCGCGGCGTCGAGCCGGTGGCGAGCGCCAGCGTGCCGTAATCAAGAACGGAGCCGTCCTGCAATAGAACCTGCTTGCTGTCCGGCTTGATCTGCTCGGCCCAGGTCGAAAGGCGAAGGTCGACGTCATTGTCCGCATACCAGTGCTCGGCACGGAACAGCAGGCGGTCGAAAGCCATTTCGCCGAGCAGGTATTTCTTTGAGAGCGGCGGGCGCTGATAGGGGGCGACGTCTTCCGCGCCGATGAGGGTGATCGGGCGCGTATCCTTCAACGCACGCAGCTTGGCCGCCAATGCGAAACCGGCCTGTCCCGCGCCGATGATCACCAGTCTATCCGTCACGATCTCACTCCTGAAGCTGCGCCCGACAACCACGCCAAGGCCTATTCCCTACCCCACGCCCCGTCAACGGAAAGCGGCCTCTTACATTCAGCCGATCTCGATCCAGCGGCGCTCGTGGAAGGACTGTGCCATGGCATGCACCGACTTCTCTATCCTGAGACCGTCTTCGAATGTCACGATCGACGACGGCTCGCCTGATATTGCCCGGATCAGCTCACGGCATTCGATGATCTTCAGATCGTTGAAGCCGAGGCCGTGGCCTGGTGCCGGGATAAACCGATCATAAGGCTGATGGGCGGGTGCCGCCAGTATCTTGCGGAAGCCCTGCTCGGAGCCACGACCCTCGCACTGATAGAGTTCGAATTCGTTCATCCGCTCCTGGTCGTAGACGATCGAGCCTGTCGAGCCATAAATCTGCAGCGCAATGCGGCCCTTGCGACCCCAGGCGGCGCGATTCGCCATCAGCACGGCGGAGATACCGCCGCCAAGCCGCATCAGCACGTTGGCGCCATCGTGGTTTTCGACGGCACGGCGACCGCCCTCGCTCAGCGGGCGGTCGGCATAGGGTTTGACCATATCCGTTATGACGGCCTCGACATGGCCGAAGAGATACCAGAGCAGTGACAGCGGATGCACGGCGAAATCGTCGAGTGCGCCGTAGCCGGCGGAAAGCTCGCTCTTCCAATAAAAGAAGACATCGGGATCGGCCATGAAATCCTCGTCCATCTCAACGCGGATGTGGTTGACCGTGCCGATGGCGCCCTCGCCAATCAGCGTCCTGATATGCCGCATGACGGGATTCTGGATGTAATTATAGCCAAGGGCGGCAACCCTGCCTGATTTCTTCGCCGTTTCCAGCATGCGCTCGGCATCGGCATAGGCCGGCGCCATCGGCTTTTCGCACCAGACATGTTTGCCGGCCGCAAGGGCTGCAATCGCCATCTCGGCGTGGAACTGATTGGGCGTGGTGACGGAGACGACGTCGACCGCGGGGTCGGCAATCAGCGCCCGCCAGTCGGCCGTCGCCTTCTCGAAACCGAATTCACCGGCACGAGCCTCGGCAAGCCCGGCATTGGCTTCGGCCAGATGCACGAGACGCGGACGCTCGACATCGCCGAACACCGTCTTCACCGCATTCCACGCCAATGCATGGCACTTGCCCATATAACCGGTGCCGATCAAACCGATGCCGAGTGGCTTCATTTCCGTCTCCTCCAGAGCTGCGCGCGGATTTTTGGAATATTTGGATCATTTTGACAAGGGACCTAGTCGCAGGCATTTCTGCATATTTCCCGAAGATACTGTTCAAAAGCCTTCAATTACAGTGGATTAAAAACAATTAGCGGTGTCGTTTGAAATCGTTTATGTTCGACAATATGGAATATTTGTTTCATCTCGTGAGCCACAAGCATGGATAACGATCCCCAGAGGCACGCGCGTGTGCCGCGCGATTTCGAAAGCCTGCGCAGCACCATCATCGAGCGCAAGGCGAGCATGCCGAAGCGGCTGGCGCAGGTCGCCGCCTTCGCGCTCGGCAATCCCGACGAGATCGCCTTCGGAACGACGGCGAGCATCGCGGCCGCCTCCGATGTCCAGCCGTCGACGCTGGTGCGCCTGGCGCATCATCTGGGTTACGGAGGCTTTTCCGACCTGCAGAGCATCTTTCGCGAAAGGTTGCGCGACAGGACGCTGAGCTATGAAGAGCGGCTGGTCACGCTGGAGCAATCCAGCGGCGACGATGAGGACGCCAATCTGCTCTCCGGCTTCATTGCCGCGGCAAGTCAATCGGTCAACCGGCTGGCGGCGACGGTACAGAGCGATACTTTCACCAAAGCTGTGAATATCCTTGCCAGCGCCGAGACGATCTATCTGATCGCCAAACGGCGCTCCTACCCTTTGACGGCGCACATGACCTACGCTTTTTCCAAGCTCAATATCCGCCACCAGATCGTCGCCTCGCCGAACGGCGTCGACCCTGAAATGGTGCAGTTCGCATCACCGAAGGATGCAGCGATCGCGGCGAGCTTCTCGCCCTATGCGGCCGACAGCCTCAGCCAGAGCCAGGAGCTTGCCGACCGCGGCGTCCCCGTCATCGCGATCACCGATTCGGCTTTCTCGCCGCTGGCCGCCTGCGCCACGCACTGGTTCGAGGTGGCGGAGGCCGATTTCGCCGGCTTCCGCTCGCTTTCTGCCTCGATGGCGCTCACCATGGCACTGCCGGTTGCAATCGCCGAACGGCGGCGCAAGGATCAGCAGTCAAAAGCTGCAAAAGGCAAAATGGAATAAACATTCCGAATTGACAAAATATCGGAACCGATGTTTCATTATTGAAAATTCGCAGGCACTGGAAGCCGCGCAAAATCTAGCGGGAGGACATCATGGTACAATCGAATCCGGGTTCACAGCCGGAGCCGGCGCTTGATGTGATCACCATCGGCCGTTCCTCGGTCGATCTTTACGGCCAGCAGATCGGTTCGCGGCTGGAGGATATCGGCTCCTTCGCCAAGTCCGTCGGTGGCTGCCCGGCCAATATCGCCATCGGCACGGCGCGGCTCGGCCTCAAATCCGGCCTCATCACTCGCGTCGGCGACGAGCAGATGGGACGCTTCATCCGCGAGCAGTCGGCGCGCGAAGGTGTCGCGACAGACGGCATCGTCACCGACAAGGAGCGGCTGACGGCGCTGGTGCTGCTGGCGGTCGAGGCCGAGGGTGTGTCGCCGATGATCTTCTATCGGTCGGACTGCGCCGACATGGCGCTCGATGAAGGCGATATCGACGAGGATTTCATCAGATCGTCGCGCGCCGTTCTCGTTTCCGGCACACATTTCTCACGGCCGAATACCGAAGCCGCGCAACGCAAGGCTATCCGCATCGCCAAGGCGAACGGCCGCAAGGTGATCTTCGATATCGATTACCGGCCGAACCTCTGGGGCCTTGCCGGCCATGCGGAAGGCTTCGAGCGCTATGTGAAATCCGACCGGGTCTCCTCGAAGATGAAGGAGACGCTGCCCGACTGCGATCTCATCGTCGGCACCGAAGAAGAAATCCTGATCGCTTCCGGCGCCGACGACGTGCTCGGCGCGCTGAAGGAGATCCGCCGCCTGTCACCGGCGACGATCGTCTTGAAGCGCGGCGCCATGGGCTGCATCGTCTATGACGGGCCGATCGCCGACGATCTCGAAGCCGGCATCATCGGCCAGGGTTTCCCGATCGAAGTCTTCAACGTGCTCGGCGCCGGCGATGCCTTCATGTCCGGCTTCCTGCGCGGTTTCCTGCGCGACGAGCCGCTGAAGACCTGCGCCACCTGGGCCAATGCCTGCGGCGCCTTCGCCGTCTCCCGCCTGCTCTGCTCGCCGGAATATCCGACCTGGGCGGAACTCGACCTCTTCCTGACGACCGGCAGCAAACACCGGGCGCTGCGCAAGGACGAGGCGCTCAACCATATCCACTGGGCATCGACCCGGCGCGGCGAAATCCCGCTTTTGATGGCGCTGGCGATCGACCACCGTTCGCAACTCGTCAGCGTCGCCGATGAGCTCGGCGTCGGCCATGAGAAGATTGTCGCCTTCAAGCGGCTGGCGGTGGCGGCAGCGGCGCGGGTTTCGAACGGCCGCGACGGCTACGGCATGCTGATCGACGAACGCTTCGGCCGCGACGCTTTCTTCGATGCGGCGACAAAGAATTTCTCCTGGATCGGCCGGCCGGTGGAATTGCCGGGCTCGAAGCCGCTGCGCTTCGAATTCAGCCAGGATATCGGCTCGCAGCTTGTGGAATGGCCGCTCGGACATTGCATCAAATGCCTGTGCTTCTATCATCCTGATGATCCGGCTGAATTGAAGACGGAGCAGCAGGAGAAGCTGCGGACGCTGTTCGAGGCCGCCCGCAAGGTCGGCCGCGAGCTGCTGGTGGAGATCATCGCCGGCAAGAACGGGCCGCTGACCGACAATACGATCGCGACAGCGCTGGAGGAGCTCTATGCGCTCGGCATCAAGCCGGACTGGTGGAAGCTGGAGCCGCAAGCATCCCGTGAAGCCTGGAAGAAGATCGATGCAGTGATCGCCAAAAATGATCCATGGTGCCGCGGTATCGTGCTCCTGGGGCTCGAGGCGCCTGCCGACGAGCTGATTTCCTGCTTCGAGGCGACGCTGGCAGCTCCCTCCGTGAAGGGTTTCGCCGTCGGCCGGACGATCTTTGCCGATCCGGCGCGCGCCTGGCTTTCAGGCGAAATGAACGACGAGGAAGCGATCGCCGACATGGCCGGCCGCTTCCGGCAACTGACAGAGGCGTGGCTGAAGACGCGCGGACATCCGTAGACTTAGAATTAAGCCCCCTCCCCAACCCCTCCCCACAAGGGGAAGGGACTTACCCGGAGCACCGCCTCACGCCATCAGCAAGCTTCTTTTTGGAGGAGACGTTGCGGCGAGAATGTAGAGAGCCCGGCAGGTTAGCCTTCCCCCTTGTGGGGAGGGGTTGGGGAGGGGAAAACGCGAAAAGAAAGATTGCGGGAGGACCCGATGGGCAAGACGATACGGTTGACGATGGCACAAGCCGTCGCGCATTTCCTGAAAGTACAGATGACGATCGTCGACGGCAAGAAAGTGCCGATCTTCGGTGGCGTCTGGGCGATCTTCGGTCACGGCAACGTCGCCGGCATCGGCGAGGCGCTCTATCAGGTGCGCGGCGAATTGACGACCTATCGCGCCCACAACGAACAGGGCATGGCGCATGCCGCGATCGCCTATGCCAAAGCGAATTTCCGCACGCGCTTCATGGCCTGCACGAGCTCGATCGGTCCGGGCGCGCTGAACATGGTGACGGCCGCCGGCGTGGCGCATGTCAATCGTATTCCCGTTCTCTTCCTGCCGGGCGACGTCTTCGCCAACCGTGCGCCGGATCCGGTGCTGCAGCAGATCGAGGATTTCGGCGACGGCACGGTTTCGGCCAATGATGCCTTCCGTTCGGTTTCGCGCTATTTCGACCGCATCACCCGGCCCGAGCAGATCATCTCGGCGCTGAAGCGCGCCATGCAGGTCCTGACCGATCCGCTCGATTGCGGCCCGGTGACACTGTCGCTCTGCCAGGACGTTCAGGCAGAAGCCTATGATTATCCGGAAAGCCTGTTCGATGAAAAAGTCTGGACGACCCGCCGGCCGCAGCCGGATGCGGACGAGCTGGCGAATGCCATCGCGCTGATCAAGGCGTCGCAGAAGCCGGTGATCGTTGCCGGCGGCGGCGTGCTTTATTCGCAGGCGACGAAGGAGCTTGCCGCCTTTGCCGAGGCCCACGGCATTCCGGTCGTCGTCAGCCAGGCGGGCAAATCGTCGATCAACGAGAACCATCCGCTGGCGCTTGGTTCGGTCGGCGTCACCGGCACCTCGGCGGCGAATGCAATCGCCGAAGAGACGGACCTCGTCATCGCCGTCGGCACGCGCTGCCAGGATTTCACCACGGGCTCCTGGGCGCTGTTCAAGAACGACAGCCTCAAGATGATCGGCCTCAATATCGCCGCCTATGACGCGGTGAAGCACGACAGTCATCCGCTGGTGGCCGATGCGCGCGAAGGGCTGAAGGCGCTTTCGGCCGGGCTTTCCGCCTGGAAGGCGCCGGCAGCGCTTGCAGAAAAGGCATCTTTAGAGAAAAAAATCTGGCTGGAGGCCGCCGCCAAGGCGATGGCAACCACCAATGCCGCCCTGCCCTCCGATGCGCAGGTGATCGGCGCGGTGGCGCGCACGATCGGCGGCGAGAATACGACGGTTCTTTGTGCTGCAGGCGGCCTTCCGGGCGAATTGCACAAGCTCTGGCCGGCGACGGCGCCGGGCAGCTATCACATGGAATACGGTTTTTCCTGCATGGGCTACGAAATCGCCGGCGGGCTCGGTGCCAAGATGGCGCGTCCCGAACGGGATGTCGTCGTCATGGTCGGCGACGGTTCCTACATGATGATGAATTCCGAGCTCGCCACCTCGGTCATGCTCGGCCTCAAGCTCAACATCGTCGTGCTCGACAATCGCGGTTACGGCTGCATCAACCGATTGCAGATGGGAACCGGCGGCGCCAACTTCAACAATCTGCTGAAGGACTCCTATCACGAGGTGATGCCGGAGATCGATTTCCGCGCGCATGCCGAAAGCATGGGCGCCATCGCCGTCAAGGTCGCCTCGATCGTGGAGCTGGAGCAGGCGCTCGCCGCCTCCAAGAAGAACGACCGCACCTCGGTCTTCGTCATCGACACCGATCCGCTGATCACCACGGAGGCCGGCGGCCACTGGTGGGATGTCGCGGTGCCTGAGGTCAGCCCGCGCGAAGAGGTCAACGAAGCGCGCAAGGGCTACGTCGAAGCACGCGCCGCCCAGCGCATCGGTTAATCTACTGCATAATTCCTTAAATCGGGATCGATTTAAGGACAAAATTATGCAGCAATTCGAAGTGCTACAGCGTCCTTTGCGCGTCTGAAAAGACGCGCGGCGCTGTAGTGCTACCATTTCTCGGAAGAGCGCCCCGGCTCTTCCGCAATGCTTTTAAGGAGAATGTTGATGAAGGCCAAACTCGGCATGTCGCCCATCGCCTGGTGGAACGACGATCTTCCTGAGCTCAGCGACGATGTGTCCCTCGAGGAATGCCTGCGGCAATCGCGCAGCGCCGGTTTCACCGGCATGGAGCAAGGCCGCCGTTTCCCTAGCAATCCGGAAGAGATGCTCCCGATCCTGCGCACCGCCGACGTGACGCTGTGCGGTGGCTGGTTCTCCGGCACGCTGGTCAATGAGGAGCTTGCCGCCAACAAGGACCGCATCGCGCCGATGATCGCGCTGTTCAAGGCGGTCAATGCACCTTGCATCGTTTATGGCGAAGTCGGTCGCTCCATCCAGGGCGACCGCTCCAAGCCGCTCGCGACCAAGCCGCGCCTCTCAGATGACGAGATGAAGGCCTATGCGCGTCGCGTCACGGAATTCGGGGAATGGTGCGCCGAGCAGGGCATGCCGCTTTCCTATCACCACCACATGGCGGCCGTGGTCGAAACCGAGCCGGAACTCGACGCCTTCATGCGCCATTCGGGCGAAGGCATCCCGCTGCTGCTCGATGCCGGCCATCTCGCCTTTGCCGGCGGCGACGTGCTGCGCGCCATCGGCAACCACCACGCCCGTATCAACCATGTTCACGTCAAGGACATCCGCAAACCTGTGGTGGATGGGCTGGATCGCAGCCGGCAGTCCTTCCTCGATGCGGTGGCGCTTGGCGCCTTCACGGTGCCTGGCGACGGCTCGCTCGATTTCGCCGCCATCGTCCAGCGGCTGGCCGATCACGGCTATGAAGGCTGGTTCGTCGTCGAGGCCGAACAGGATCCGCGAAAGGCCCCGCCGCAGAAAATGGCCGAGATCGGTCACGCCGAGTTGATGCGCGTCATGACGGCTGCGGGCTATACCGTGGAAACGGAAGGCTTCCCCAAGGGATCGTAAAAACTGTTTGTCCGGAGATTCTTTCCACAAGGAGTTCGTCTTTCCGGACTGCTGGAGCAAGAACCCCCTCATCCGCCCTACGGGCACCTTTGCCTGGGTTAAGCCACCGGTCTCAACCCGTCCTTCGGACCCCCGGTGGGGAGAAGGGGAATGGAAGCGGCGCAGCATGTCCCTTCTCCCCTCGGGGAGAAGGTGGCGGCAGCCGGATGAGGGGGCCGCACCCGCCAACTTACGAGGAAAAACACCAATGCCAAATCTCAAGGTGAAACCATCAGGCACGCATGGCCGCGTCACGCATGTCACCCCGGAAAATGCCGGCTGGACCTATGTCGGCTTCGATCTGCATCGGATGAAGCCGGGCGAAACCGTCTCGGGAGAGACGGGCGATCGCGAAGTCTGCCTCGTCTGGGTGACCGGCAAGGGCAAAGCGTCTGCCGGCACCAAGGATTTCGGCACGCTCGGCGGCCGGATGAGCCCGTTCGAAGGCGCCCCGCATGCGCTCTACATCCCGATGGAATCGACGTGGTCGGTGACGGCGGAGACCGATCTGGAGCTCGCCGTCTGCTCCGCACCCGGCGGCGGCACCTATCAGGCAAAGGCCATCCCGCCCGGCACGCACCCGCAGGTGACGCGCGGCAAGGGCACGAATGTGCGCTATGTCAACAATATCATGCCGGAGGACGATAGCTCGGCGCATTCGCTGCTGGTCGTCGAGGTGATCACGCCGGGCGGCCATACCTCCTCTTACCCGCCGCACAAGCACGATCAGGACGATCTGCCGAACGAGAGCTTCCTGGAAGAGACCTATTATCATCGTCTCAACCCGCCGCAGGGCTTCGCTTTCCAGCGCGTCTACACCGACGATCGCTCGCTCGACGAAGCGATGGCGCTCGAGGACGGCGACGTGACGCTGGTGCCGAAAGGCTATCACCCCTGCGCCGCCTGCCATGGTTACGATCTCTATTACCTCAACGTCATGGCCGGACCGCAGCGGATCTGGAAATTCCACAATGCTGCCGAGCACGAGTGGCTGCTGAAAGCGTAAGCGTCGCGTTCGATCGCTAAATAATCTGACAGCGCGGAACCGCCGCTGATGGTTCACTGCCTCCATCCAAACACGGATGGAGGATCACCATGCACAGCTCGAATTTCACGATACCGGCCAGAAATATTCGCTCTTCGCGTCTTACGCGGCCCGGCCTCTTCCTTGCCGCCATCACGGCGGCGCGCTGGCTGGCGGGCAAAATAAACGAACGACGCAACCTGAATGCGTTGATGGAGCTTTCCGACGAACAGCTGAAGGATATCGGCCTTTCCAGGGGGCAGGCGGAAAGCGATGTTCACGTCTACAGCCGCTACTAAAGTGCTGTTATAAGGACTATCGGTCCTGGCCTGTCTGATACGGAATATGCAATGTCGCAGTTCTCAACGGCACCGCTTCTGAAAACGAAGATGGTCACTATTCGTGACATCGTCTGCAATGGCGAGTGCCGTCATAGGAGCGACGAGGAATGCGCCCACAGGACGAGCCTCGTCTATCCCTATCGCGGCGTCTTCATGCGGCATGTCGGCCGCAATGATACGGTGGCCGAAGCCAATCAGGTCTTGTTCTTCAATGCCGGCCAGGGATATCGAATCAGCCACCCTATCGAGGGTGGCGACGCCTGCATCGATCTGGCGATCGACGAATCCATGCTCGAAGAGCTTACGCCGAAGGAGCAGGCACAGCCCGGCCCGCCCTTTTCCTTCCGCCGCCAGCGCCGGCGGATCGATCCACGCGCGCAGGCGCTGGTTGCGCTTCTGCGTCATGGTCTCAGCCGCAACGTCGCCGAGACGCTCGAGGCGGAGATATTGGCCCTGACGCTGGTGCGCCGCTCGCTCGGCGAGCGCACATCGCATGCGGCGGGTGCCAGCGCCGGCCGACAAAAACTCGTCGACCGGGCAAAGCTGGTGCTTTCCTCCGATCTCGCGCGGCGCTGGACACTTTCGGAAATTGCCACCGAAGTGGGCGTCTCGCCCGTTTATCTCACCCAGGTCTTCCAGCAGGTCGAGGCGACGCCACTTTACCGCTACCAGCTGCGGCTGCGGCTTGCCCGCGCGCTCGATCTGCTTGGCCAATATGAGGATCTGACGGCGCTCGGTCTCGACCTCGGCTTTTCCAGCCACAGCCATTTCAGCGCTTCCTTCAAGCAGACTTTCGGACAGACTCCGGCCGAATTCCAACGCGCGGCGCAGTTGCGACACAGGTAAAAGCTCCCATCAATCGCTAAAGATTTCGACAGCGACGATGCGGTCTTCGATGATCTTATGAGCTTGTCCCGATCGCGGGACGATCAACAGAGGATCCTCAGATGAAGAAGACCACATGCGCCGCCTGCGACTGCGAACTCGGTGCGGAGACCATCACCGTCAAGCTCGGCGGAAAGGCTGTCGAAGTCTGCTGCCAGGAATGCGCCGAGGCCTTGAATGAGGCCGAAGCTGCGACATCGGCCGCTTCGGCAGGCAAAGAATAAACAACATGAGACAAGCCGCGCCGGGGTGCGCGGCTTTTGCGTTTCAGGCGGGCAGAAGCCCGTAGCGCCAGCCGCGGCGTTTGGCGTTCTGCGACAGCACGAGGAAGGCAAGGATGAACATGCCTGCCTCGGCAAAGACCGGCACCATCCAGATCCCCTGCTCGCCGAAGACGAAGGGCAGCAGGAAGGTGAGCGGCAGGGTGAGCAGATAGGGCCGCGACAGGCCGAAGATCGCCGCGCGCGGGGCATCGCCGATCGACTGGAAATAGGACGACAGGATCAGCATCTGCCCGAAGAGAAAATAGGCGCCGATCGTCCAGGGCAGAATTCGCCTGACCTCGGCAATGATCGCCGGATCGGCGACGAAGACGGCGCCGAGGCGGCCGGCCAGCAATTCGACGGTGATCTCCACCAGGGTGCAATAAACGAGTGCTGCGAGCATGGCGATCTGCAGGCTGCGGCCGACGCGGAGCCCGAGGCCGGCACCGTGATTGTTGCCGACGATCGTCTGCAGCGCGATGCTGAGGCCAAGCAACGGCAGATAGGTGAAAGTCATGATCCGGGTGATGATGCCATAGGCCGCAACAGTTGCGACGTAGTCTGCCACGCTCCAGAGCGAGACATTGAGCAGAATGGCGGCCGAGGCCAGCGATATGCCGATGAAGCCGAGGCTCATCGGCGCGCCGAAGGCGACGATGCCGCGCCATTCGGCAAGAGCCAACCCCGGGGACGGCCTGAGTGCCGCCGGCCGGCGCCAGCGATAGGCGAGCACGGCTGCGAGACAGACGAATTGAGATGCGATGGAGCCGGCTGCCGAACCGAGCACGCCCCAATGCATCACCGCCATGAACAGCCAGTTGGCGAGGATGTTGAGCAGTGAGGCCGACAGCGTCACCAGCGTCATGAAACCGATCTTGCCTTCGCAGCGCAATCCGTCGAGATGCAGCGACAGGAAGAAGCCGACCGGCGCACAGGTGATCATCGCGCCCATGAACAGCCTGGCGCCATTGGCAACAGTGGTATTGCCGGCGGCACCGGCATCGATGATCTGCCGCCCCACCGTCCAGTAGACCAGATTGAGGATGAGGGTAACGGCGAACGCCAGCGCATGCGCGCCGGCAAATACCCGACGCGCGCCTTGACGATCGCCGGCGCCGAGCCGGCGGGCAAGGATGCTTGCCATGCCGTTCGAGACCAGCGATTGCAAGGCGACCAGCAGCATCAGCCCGGGGAAAATCAGGCTGACGGCAGAGAGCGCGTCCGGACCGACATAGGCGCCGAGGAAATAGGCGTCGACGACGGTGAACAGGCCGTTGACGGTGGTGACGGCGACGATCGGTGCCGCCGTCCTGATGAAGACGCCCGGCAGCCAGCCGGTGAGAAAGGCATTGCCTTGGGAAGGATCGGTCATGGAGAATCCGTGCGATATGAGGCGGGCCCGATCCGGCTTAAAAGTCATCCGGATCCGGACGGTCTCAAAAGGACAAAAACAATCTAGAGATCGAGCACCAGATGCGGCACGCCGTTCGAGGTCTTCCGCGGCGAGACGCCGTCGGCATCGATCTGCGCGTTCACGCGTTGGCGAAAGGCCGAGAAGCTCTCGAAGGTGACGACATCCACCGGCTCGTCGAAATGGATGGTGATCCTGTGCAGATCGCCGCCCGGCAGGGCCGAAAGTGCCAGAACTTCGCCGGTGAACGGCTGATTGAGATAACGGCCGCGAATATGCGCGCCGACGAAGAGCGGCGTCTTCGGGCTAGCATTGGGCTTTGCCGCAAGGGCTGCGAGCGTATTCCAATCGCGCGCGCCGTGCTGGCGGGCAATCATTTCCAGAGCCGCACTGTGGGTGAGCGGGGTGCAGCGATCGTTCATCGCCTGGCGCAGGCGCTTGGCTTGAGCCTTCAATTCGTCAATGGCAGGATAGGTCGTCGTCATGGAGTGAGCCTTCGCAAGGCATGCTCTTCGACTGTGGATGGGAGCTCGCATTGCCGCCAGTCAGCATGCACAAAGGGCCGTGACCATGATCGCGAGGACTTCACCATGGATTTTCATCCGCGAGCGGCCGGTGCCTCGAACCGGCCTTTGTATGCGCGAACGCCGCCGACATGTCAAGAATGGCGCATCTGCCTTGGGAATGCGCAACTTTGGGGCAAATCTGCACGAAATCGATGCGATTTTCCCGCGGCTGTCACATAAGGATTCAATCTTAACGATGTTCTTCAGCAAATGTCAGCATTCTTCACGTAATATCCTGTCGTATTACAAGCGGAGGCTAAAAGGGCCTTTCAGATGCACCTCGACACAGAACACCCCAAGCCGGAACGTGCTTACAGGGAATTCAATCTCGACAGGCCCGGCAACATCATCTTCGTCGGCCATCACCTCAGCACCGGAACGCAGGTGCGCTGCCTGATCCGCACGATCACGCTTGCCGGCGCATTGCTCGAAGTCAGCCCGAACCTGGAAATACCGAGCCATTTCTTCCTCGAAATCCTCGGCATCCATGACGAGATCGGTGCGACCGTGGTCAAACGCGAAGGCGAATTGGTGACGATCAGCTTCAACATGCTGATCAATCCGGAATTCCTGCACCACGTGTTGCGATTGAACTTCGAAACCTGAGGCTTTTTCCGATCCGTGAATCATCGCGGCGCGTCGCCTTTGTTTCGCCGCTCCGTCTTGCGGCGAGACGCGCGATGATCGGAACAGCCCAGAGAAATCCGCGCCATTCCGGACGATCGAGCGGATCGGCCAAGGGATCATGGCGGATCCGGCGATTGCCGATTTCGATTTCCCTAAAGAGAACAACCCAGTTGAGATCCATTGCTGCATTCTCCATCTATTTGGCTCAGGCACTTGAGCTAAGCCTTCGCGCCCTTCCGATGTAGAGGCGCTGGGGAAAGGGGGTTTTCATCCATGAAAGATGCGAGCTGGGACGACCTGCAACTTTTCTTCCATGTTGCGACCGGCGGCGGGCTTTCGGCGGCGGCGACGAGCACCGGGCTCAGCGCGCCGACGATCGGCCGGCGCATGCTGGCGCTCGAACGGGTGACGGGCCGCTCGCTCTTCAGCCGCGGCCCCACCGGTTATCTGCTCGCCAAGGACGGACAGGAACTGCTCGATCGCGTCCGGCTGATGCAGGATGCGGCGCGTGCGATCTCCGACTGGCGCGGCGAGGTGCTGACGCTTCCGATCGTCTCGACGGCCGCCGACAGCTGGACCTCGCGCTTCGTCGCCGACCATCTGGCCAGCGTCTGGACGCCGAAGGACAGCTTCCGCATGTGCTACAAGACCTGCGACGCCAGCGTCGATTTCACCTATCGCGAGGCGCATATCGCCATTCGCCACAGCCGACCGGAGAGCGGCAACGTCGCGATCCGCCGTTCGGTCAAGGTGGCGCATGCGGCCTATCAGGCGGCCGGCTATGACGAGAAAAACTGCAACTGGATCTCGCTCGGCACAGATACCGCCATCACGCCGGCGGACAAATGGACGTTCGAACAGCCGGATTCCTGGATCACCAGCTGGACGAACACGCCGCATATGCTGTTTTACCTCATCCGCGGCGGTGCCGGCCGCGGCGTGCTCCCCTGTTTCATCGGCGATCAGGAGCGCAGGCTCGTCCGCGCCGGGCCTGTCATCGACGAACTGACCTACGAAATGTGGATAGTTGCGCATGACGACGAGCGGCAGCGGCCGGAAGTCAGGATCGTCATCGACCGCCTGGCGGCGCTCTTTGCCGATCATGAAGAACTGTTTGCCGGGCATAAGGCGGCGACATAAGAAAACGCGGGCCGTTCGACCCGCGTTCTCTGAGGTTGCTAACCGGCTCAGGCGGCGAGATGCCGCTCGATCTCGTCGACAGGCATATTGGTATAGTCCTTCGCCAATTCCACGGAGATCGCTGCTTGCGTATCGGCGCTGAGCGCCGGCCGCAGCGCGCCGAGTGCTTTCGGCGGCGCAACGAGGACGATGCGGCGGACATCCTTTTCCTGCGCCAGCTCATCCAGCCTTTCCGCGACCTGTTTCAGGAATTGGGCTTCAGCCTGATCCTGCCAGTTGGTCTCCTCGACAGCACTGCGGCTGAAGCCATCGGCGGCATGGCTGCGGCCGGGCTTGTCGGCGCCGATTTCGCGGTCGGGCTCGCTCGGCTGCGTCAGAGTTTCCAGCACCTTCAGGTTCATCAGTTGGGCATCGCCGGCATTCTGCATGATCAGAGCCTTGGCTCCGTTGCAGACCACGACCCATGATTTCCAAGGGATTTTAACGTCGGTCATCTTCAACTCCTCGCTGTCGTCATTCGAAGCGCGCCGTGCTTCATCGATCAAGGCAGAACGCCTGGCCATTGAAAGAGTTCGGGAAAATTGCGCCGAAATCGAACCGGCGGCGATCCGGCTGGCCCTTGCTGCGTAGAAAGTCCAAGTTCGGGAGATTGACGATGAAGACATCACTGCTCGCCTATGCCGGCACCTTTCTCACC
Organism: Rhizobium indicum; assembly: GCF_005862305.2. Taxonomy (NCBI): domain Bacteria; kingdom Pseudomonadati; phylum Pseudomonadota; class Alphaproteobacteria; order Hyphomicrobiales; family Rhizobiaceae; genus Rhizobium; species Rhizobium indicum. Next base: position 1,134,402 of record NZ_CP054021.1, read on the forward strand.
CTTCTCGTCTGCGACGGGATATGGCTCGGCCTCATCGCCCGCAACTTCTACCGCGACCAACTGGGAGCGCTGATGCTGCCCTCGCCCAATCTTGCGGTCGGCGCACTGTTCTACCTTTTCTTCGCCGCCGCGGTGGTTGTGCTTGCCGTGCTGCCGGCCCTATCGACAGGCTCGATCACCACCGCGTTTCTCCACGGTGCCATTCTGGGACTGGCAGCCTATGGCACTTATGACATCACCAATCTTGCCACGCTTCGCAACTGGCCGCTCGCCATGAGCCTGGTCGACATGGCCTGGGGCACGGCTCTGACGGCGCTGACCGCCGCCGGCGGATATCTTACCATCAGATTTTTTGGCTGAGACTTGAGCCACGGGATGGAAACCGCGTCCCGATAATGAACATGAAGGCGTCCCGCTTGGGAACAAAGGTTGAACTCGTTAAAATTGTAATTTTATATTTGACGAATGTGCAAAACATTCATGTGACCTTGGTTGGGATCAAGACCAGTTGCTCGACTAAGCCAGCCTGAATGAGATCAAGGTCAGCTTGATTGAGATAACCCCCCAATGCGTCCTGACTGACGGAGAATGTGAATGACTATGCTCCGCGCCACACACCTTGCCACGGTCAAGTCCGCTGTCTACGACCTGCGCTGGGAAGAATTCAGCGTCAAACGGCCAGCCCGCATCGTCGCCGTCCGGCCGTGCCTCACAGGCGTCTCCATGCGAAGCGCCGAGATCATCGATATCTCCCAGGGCGGCGCCACCTTCATCGTCTCGACCACGGCCGGCCTGCCGAAGCATTATTATCTCAACATTCTTGGCCTCGCCTACCGGATCGGCTGCGCGGAGGTCTATCGCCATAAGGAACGCATCGGGGTGCGGTTCATCAACATCATGGACCCCGAGGTTCTGCGCCGCGTCGTCCGTACCGATTTCCTTGTCGGCAACATGGAAGCAATCGCTGCCCGACGCGCGCCGATCTTCCGCGCCTGAACAGGCCGAGTCGTTGCGGAAATAATCTTGCTTGCGTTGGCCGTGCCCGGGCCTATTGTTTCGCCAATAGTCATTATGTCCGGGAAACTGCCGTCGCATGTCCGCCTTTTCGTGCTTTACACCTCTTGCCAGCGCCCTGCCCTCCACAGTCCCCTTCGTCGGCCCCGAGGCGATCGAGCGCCAGCGCGGACTTGTCGTTTCGGCGCGCATCGGCGCCAATGAGAACGGCTTCGGCCCAGCAGCTTCCGTGTTTGCGGCGATGCGCGAGGAGGCCGGCAATATCTGGAAATACAATGACCCGGAGAATTTCGCGCTCAGGGAAGCGCTTGCCGCCCATCTCGGCATCTCGGCCGCCAATATCGCCATCGGCAGCGGCATCGACGAATTGCTCGGCCAGATCGTCCGGCTGGTGATCGAGCCGGGCGCGCCCGTCGTTACCTCGCTCGGCGCCTATCCGACCTTCAATTTCCATGTCGCCGGCTTCGGCGGTCGGCTGGTGACCGTTCCCTACGCAAACGACCGCGAGGATCTCGACGGGCTGCTCGATGCGGTGAAACGCGAGAATGCGCCGCTCGTCTATTTCGCCAATCCCGACAATCCGATGGGAAGCTGGTGGGATGCCGACAGCATCGTCGCTTTCGCCCGTGCGCTGCCCGAGACGACGCTGATGGTGCTCGACGAGGCCTATAGCGAGACGGGGCCGGCAGGTTCGCTGCCGTCGATCTCCTCGCTCATCGAGCTGCCGAACGTCGTTCGCACCCGCACGTTCTCCAAGGCTTACGGACTTGCCGGCTCACGCACCGGCTACGCGATCTCGACGGCAGGCACGGCGCAGGCCTTCGACAAGATCCGCAATCATTTCGGCATGAACCGGCTGGCAACGGCTGCAGCGCTCGCCGCCCTCAAGGACCAGGCCTATCTCGTCGAGGTGGTCGGGAAAATCCATGCGGCGCGGGAGCGGATCGGCGGCATCGCCCGGGCGAACGGCCTCGTCCCCCTGCCCTCGGCAACAAATTTCGTGGCGATCGACACAGGGCGCGACGGCGCTTATGCGCGGTCGATCGTCGACGGCCTGATAGAGCACGGCGTCTTCATCCGCATGCCTGGTGTGGCGCCCCTCAACCGCTGCATCCGCATCAGCGTCGGGCCGGAGGCGGATATGGCGCTGCTCGAACAGGCTCTGCCGCAGGTTCTGAAACAGATCGGCCGATAAAGCGAAGAACCGCGGCCGGTGGAGGATCCGGTCGCGGTTCCGTTCTCCCGGCGTCGGCCCCGTCCAAAGCGCCCCGCCAGCCCCCTCTTTTTGAGGTTGTTATTGCTGCTCTTGTCGAATTGATCGGAGACGGTTCTAGTGAACCGTCATCCACTCGCGGGCGGCGCGCAGCGCTGCTGCGAGCTGCATCTTGTCCATGGCGGCGGCCACGTCGGCACGAAGCTCGGCGGCGCGGTCGTTGCCCTTGATTGCGGCGATGTTCAGCCATTTGTGGGCTGCAACGAGATCGACTTCGCAGCCGCGGCCGGTCGCATACATCAGACCCATTTCGCAGAAGACATCGGCGCTGTTGTTGTCGCCACCCATGGTGGCCGTTTCAGCATTGTGCATTTCAAAGCGTGCCATCGGTTTTATCCCTGTTAGCCTGTTTATGACTGACCCTGTTTTACCTTCAGGCCTTGCCGTCTATCGCGGCTTGCGGCCCTTCCGGTCCGGCGGGTTTGCCCCGCTCGTTTGATGGGTTCACTATGCCAAACGGCTTTCAAAAAACGCCTAAAATGCATGATTAATTTGAGACAAACAAAGTGCAAACACTTGGTAAAATTGGATTTTCGTTAAACATCGGACTCCCTGCGAATTAAGGATTTTCGAGCGGATTTTACGAAAGATTCAGATTTGAAAATAAACGGATCGTTCATCATGAAATCAGCAGGCGATATCTTTGAAAGCTCGCCGCACGGCTTTTCTCGTGATTTTCAGCCGGTCAACATGATAGCGATCGACCCTGTTTACCTTTACGTTCGCGTCAGTTATTTTCGCGGCGATCAAGGATATCATGGAGGAAAAGATGATCCGCAGCTTCGTTCTCGCCGGCTTCATAACAGTCATCGCGGGTATCGCGCATGCCGAGGAGCCGATCGTCGGCAACTGGAAGACGGCCGCCGGCGATACGGCGGTGATCGCATCCTGCGGCGGCAGTTACTGCGTGACGCTGAAGACCGGTAAATATGCCGGCCGGAAGATCGGCACGCTTGCGGGAACCGGCGGCAGCTATGCCGGCGAGATCACCGACCCGGCCGCCGAGAAGACCTATAGCGGCTCGGGCAAGATTTCCGGCAATTCGCTGAGGATGCAGGGCTGCGTGATGAAGATCCTCTGCAAGTCACAGACCTGGACGCGGCTCTGAGAGAACGCGGGGCGGATAGCGGGCAACGGCCGGGATGTGTTAGAGTGTACACAGCTCAACACAGGAGTTTTCGAAATGGCCGGCAGCACGACCATGACAATTCGGGTCCGCCCCGACGTAAAAGAAAAGCTCGACAGGATTGCGGCCGACACGCAACGCAGCAAATCATTCCTCGCTGGCGAGGCCGTAGCGGCCTATGTGGAGCGCGAGCTTGAAATCATCGAGGGTATCAAGCGCGGCATGGCCGATGCGGAAGCTGAGCGCGTTATACCGCACGAGCAGGCTGTCGCCGAAATGCGTAAGGTCATCGCGGATGCCAAGCGTAGGAAAACCCCGCGCGGATGAGGCCGGTTCTTTGGTCGAAGGAAGCACATCAGGATAATCTGGAAATTCTGCGTTACATCGCAAAGAACAACCCCGATGCGGCCGAAAGGGTTGTGGACGCCATCGAGGATGCCGGCAAGAAACTTGGCGAATTTGCAACCGGTCGGCCAGGACGAATAACTGGCACTTATGAAAAATCCCTCACCCGGCTCCCCTACATAATTTCCTATGAGCTGCGGTCGGTCGCGGGACGCGAAAGCGTCGTCATCTTGCGGGTGATCCATACCGCGCGGGATTGGCCGGCCGAAGACTAGTCGAACCAACTTATAAGCGTATCGTAACGCAGTTGCGCAGCCATCCTCCAAAACGCCAAGCATGTCGACGCAGGCATGCCTCGAAACCCTTGGCGACCGGCCCGAGCCGGCCCGGCAAGCTGAACGGCGGATGAACCGGCATCTCAGCACTCATTCAGCCACCGCATGGCAAAACTCATGTCACGATAGAGTTGCGTATCGGGGGCAAGGCAATGAACCACTATATTCTGGCAAGACGCCTTAGCATCATCACACTGTTTGCGGCGATCTTCGCGGTCACGTTTTCGGCAGTCGTGGTGCACGATGGCGGCGGCGGCGCGCAGTCGCATTTCGGGGCGAGCTATACCTGCCTGGAGAGAAACGGCACCTTCTGCGCGCCTGCGGTGCGGTGAGTAAAGCGCATCGCGATGCGCTTTAAGTCTTTCGTTTATGCATGTCGTCGTCTCAAAACCGCTGCGCACGTTGGGCGACAGGCATTCGCAGCAGACGCGGAAGAGGACAAAAAATCGGAATCCGCCGGCGCGCGTCGTTTGCTTGTCAAGAACAACTCTCTATAATGCGTCATGAACAAACGAATCTCCCTTTTGTCGCCCCTCGACACATCCTCTCCACCGCCTTTCCAGCCCCAGAGCTTCGACGATCCGGCCAAGGCGGTCGAGACGCTGACAGCGCTTTACGAGCGCAACACGGCGTTCCTGATCGAGAGCTTCAGCGAACTTGCGCAGGGCGCGCCGATCTCCTCGCGCTACCGCGCATTTTATCCGCAGGTCAGCATTGAGACGACAAGCTACGGCCATGTCGATTCGCGGCTTTCCTACGGTCATGTCACGGCACCCGGCATCTACACGACGACCGTCACCCGGCCGAAGCTCTTCAAGCATTACCTCAAGGAGCAACTGTCGCTGCTGATGAAGAGCCATAATGTTCCGATCGTCGTCTCAGAATCGTCGACGCCGATCCCGCTCCACTTCGCCTTCGGTGAGGGAGCGCATGTAGAAGCGTCGACCAACGCCTTCGTCGACGTTCCGATGCGCGATATCTTCGACACGCCCGACCTCAACACCACCGACGACGAGATCGCCAACGGCGAATATATCCCGCCGCCGGGAGAGCCCTCGCCGCTGGCGCCGTTCACCGCGCAACGCATCGATTATTCGCTCGCCCGGCTGTCGCATTATACGGCGACGCATGCGGAACATTTCCAGAATTTCGTGCTGTTCACCAACTACCAGTTCTATATCGACGAGTTCTGCGGCTGGGCGCGCAAGCTGATGGCGGAGGGCGGCGACGGCTATACCGCCTTCGTCGAGCCCGGCAATGTCGTCACCCTTCCCGGCTCGAACGCGCCGGAAACGGATTCCGCCCTCACCCGCCTGCCGCAGATGCCGGCCTACCATCTGAAGAAGAAGGGCCATGCCGGGATCACCATGATCAATATCGGCGTCGGCCCCTCCAACGCCAAGACGATCACCGACCACGTCGCCGTGCTGCGCCCGCATGCCTGGCTGATGCTCGGCCATTGCGCCGGTCTTCGCAACAGCCAGCGGCTCGGCGACTATGTTCTCGCCCACGCCTATATGCGTGAGGACCATGTTCTCGACGACGACCTGCCGGTCTGGGTGCCGATCCCGGCGCTGGCCGAAGTGCAGGTGGCGCTCGAAGCCGCCGTTGCCGAAATCACCGGCTATGAGGGTTTCGAGCTGAAGCGCATCATGCGCACCGGCACCGTCGGCACGATCGACAACCGCAACTGGGAACTCCGCGACCAGCGTGGGCCGGTGAAGCGGCTCTCCCAGGCGCGCGCGATCGCGCTCGACATGGAATCGGCAACGATCGCCGCCAACGGCTTCCGCTTCCGTGTGCCCTATGGCACGCTGCTCTGTGTCTCCGACAAGCCGCTGCACGGCGAATTGAAGCTGCCGGGCATGGCAACGGCCTTCTACCGCACGCAGGTCAACCAGCACCTGCAGATCGGCATCCGCGCCGTCCAGAAGCTTGCCGCCATGCCGAAGGAAGCGCTGCATTCACGCAAGCTGCGCAGCTTCTTCGAAACGGCCTTCCAATAGGCCGTTTCCTCATCTGCCCGTCACGACAGGCGCCGAGCCCTCGGCCACCATCTGCGGCTTACCGGCGGCAAGATTCAGCCCTGCTATCAGCAGGGTGAAGGCCACCACGACGAAAGCGATGCGCAGGAGAACCTTCAGCGCATCGGCATCGTCGGGTACTACCAGCTGACGCTTCTCGTGGCGACGTGCCCAGATGTGACTTGCCAGGGCGATTTCAAGAATGCTCATTTCCATTCTCCTCGACAGGTTTCGATGAAGCCTTGTCGCGTGCTGCCTTGCGATTTCGACACCTCGTCCGCACAATTTTTTTCGCGGCGCTGTCGAAATGCATGCAGGTCGTTCGTCCATGTTTATGGGAACAGGGCAAGGAGGCTGCCGCGATGAAATATCTCTGTCAGGTCTGGTTCGATGGCGGGGTGCTCGACGCGATGACGCAAGAGGAGAAGACCGAACTCGACACCAATTCCTTGAACTATGACAAGGACCTCGTCGAAAGCGGGCATATGATCGTCGCCCAGGCGTTGCAGCCGCCAAAATCGGCGGTGACCGTACGGGTGCGCAATGGCGAGACGTCGGTGACGGACGGTCCCTTCGCCGAGACGAAGGAGGCGCTCGGCGGCTTTATCCTGATCGAGGCCAAGGATCTCAACGAAGCGATCCGCATTGCCGCGGGCATCCCGCTCGCCATGCTCGGCGCGATCGAAGTGCGGCCAATCCACGAATTCGGAGCTAAGTGAGGAGAGACCAAATGAAATTTCTATGCCAGATCTGGTTCGACACGGAAAAAAGCAAGCTGGTCCCTCAGACCGAATGGGATGCGCTGACACAGGAGTGCATCATCAGCGACAATCGCTGGCGCGAGAGCGGTCATCTGCTGGTGGCGCTCGCCTTGCATGAACCGTCAACAGCGATCACGGTCCGCCTGCGCAATGGCGACGTCTCTGCGACCGATGGCCCATTTGCCGAAATCAAAGAGCACCTCGGCGGTTTTGTGCTGATCGAAGCCGAGAATATCGACGAGGCGAAGACGATCGTGTCGAGTTTTCCGATCCTCAAATATTGCTCGATCGAAGTGCGCCCGACCTACGCTATCCAGGATGGGAAATAGTCATGCGCTACATCTGCCTGATTTATAACAGCACCGACACCGACGGAACGCTGACGCCTGATGAAACCGACGAACTTATCAAAGCGCATTTCGCTTTTGATGAGGAGCTGTGCCGCGACGGCATCATGATCCACTCCGATGCCTTGGAGATGCCTGACAAGGCGACCGTGCTGCGCGTCCGCAACAACACGCTCTCCGCCACGGACGGCCCCTATGTCGAGACGAAGGAGCACCTGGCCGGCTTCTACGTCATCGAGGCGCCGGATGTGATGATAGCCAGGGAGATTGCCGGACGGATCCCGTCGGCGCGTTTCGGCGCGGTCGAACTCCGGCCCGTGCGGATACTGACCCTGCCGGACTGAGGTGCCCCTTTGGAAAGTGTGATCGAGGAGATCTACCGAACGCAGTCGCGCCGGGTGCTGGCGACGCTGATCCGTCTGCTCGGCGATTTCGACCGGGCGGAGGAAGCGCTTCACGACGCCTTTGCCGCCGCCACCCGGACATGGCCGACAGACGGCATTCCCGGCAATCCCTTCGCCTGGCTCGTTTCCACTGGGCGCTTCAAGGCGATCGACACGATCAGGCGGCGGGCGCGTTTCGATGCTTCGCAGCATCACATCGAGGACAGCCTCTACACGCCCGACGCAACGGAGATCGGCGACATGGAACCGATCGAGGACGACATGCTGCGGCTGATCTTCACCTGCTGCCATCCGCTCATCCCGGCCGATGCGCAGATGGCGATGGCGCTCCGGGAAATCTGCGGACTGACCACCGAAGAGATCGCCCATGCCTTCCTCATTCCGGCGCCGACGGTGGCCCAGCGGATCGTGCGCGCCAAAGGCAGGATCCGGGCGGCGAAGATCCCCTACGAGGTGCCGGGCCGCGAGGCGCTGCCGCCGCGGCTCGACCGCGTGCTGCACGTCATCTACCTCGTCTTCAACGAGGGCTATTCGGCCTCTTCCGGCGAGGACGTGGTCCGCGCCGACCTGAGCGCGGAGGCGATCCGTCTGGCGCGGCTGCTTCTGACGCTGCTGCCTCATCCAGACGTCTCCGGCCTACTGGCCTTGATGCTGCTGCAGGATTCCCGCCGCACCGCCCGCCGCGTCGGAGACGGATCGCTGGTGCTGCTTGCCGATCAGGACCGCTCGCTCTGGGATCATGCGAAGATTACGGAAGGCTTGGCGCTGCTCGCCGCGGCGATGGAAGCGGGAGAGATCGGCACCTATACGCTACAGGCGGCTATCGCCGCCGAACATGCCCGGGCGCCGGCTGCCGAAGAGACCGACTGGCGACGGATCGCCTTCTATTACGATCTGCTTCTATCAGCACAGCCCTCCCCGATCGTCGAGCTCAACCGCGCGGTGGCGATTGCCATGGCGGAGGGGCCGGCGAAGGGGCTGGAGCTGGTCGATGCCATTCTGGAACGCGGGGAGCTGCAGGCCTATCACCTCGCCCATTCGGCGCGCGCCGATTTCCTGCGCCGTCTCGGCCGGAGGCAAGAGGCGATCACCGCCTATCAAACAGCGCTGTCGCTCTGCCGGCAGGAGCCGGAACAAGCGTTTCTGAGAAGACGGATTTCAGAGCTTGCCGCGACGTCCGAGCGGCAGTGAGATCGCGGTGCCGGTCAGCGCCGAGACGATGATCAGCAGGTGGGCATTGACGCTTGCCTGCGCCAGCGCGGCCAAGGCCATCCGCTCGCTCGAGGCGCCCAGGGCGATGGCGCCGGCGGTGATGCCGGCCGGATAAGTGCCGACGCCGCCTGGCGCATGCATCGGCAGCACGGAGGAGAGCTCGCCGCCGAGCGCGCCGCCGAAGCTTGCCGCCATCGGCAGCACGCCCATCAGGCCGAGCGCCCAGGCAAGCACCATCACCTTCACCAGCCAGTTGACGATGGTCATCGCCCAGGCGCGCGCAAAGGCGACACTATCGAGCGGCAAGCCGTTTTCGATCTCGGCAACGAATTTCTGCGCCTTGTTCGGCAACAGCCTGGCGGCCAGGCGCAGCAGCGGCTTGCGGGCGGCGAAGGCCGCGACCGGCAGCAGCAGGAAGACAGTCCAGAGCGACCAGGCAACAGCCGCGTCGGCTGAAGCGACGGCAAAGCCGATGCCGGCGGCGGCCAGAAGCGCGTGCAGGTCGAGCAGCCGCATGACGAAGAGCGCCGAGGTTCCGCGCGTCAGCGGAATGCCGAATTCGGTGCGCATCAGCAGCGGAAAGCTGGTCTCGCCGGCGCGGAAGGGCAGCATGATGTTCAGCAGATTGTGGATTTGCGTGACGCGGAAGAGGACCGCGAACCGGCCGGCTGTCTCGTTCGGGAAATAATCATAGATGCGCCAGGTGCGCAGGAAATAGGTGCTCGTCAGCAGCACCAGCGCACCGATCACCGGACCTGCGCCGACATCGGCCCACTGCCTGATGATAACAGGCCAACCCCAGAACCATTGGATGAAGAGGCCATAGGCTGCGACGATGACGACCGTCAGAACGGTCATGCGATTGCGCATAAACCAGGATTGCCGGCTTTCAACGATCGAACTCTTCATGTAGTAGGCATTCCTCGCTTGGCGTCGCCATAGGCAGCGGTTCCGTCGCCAGGCCTTTTAGGAGAAATGAAGGTTGCGCACAACGGCGGAGTTGATGGCGGCGGCGGCGAACAGGCTTCCACGCCAATGATCCGAGCGGCCGACCGGTAAATGTGGCGCCTTGCCGGCTTGACGTGGAGACGATGTTGGAGCGGATTACCAAAAGCATTACAAGTGCAAGCATTTTCCTCGCAGGCTATTTCCTGCTGAACATCGCGCTTCGCATCGCCTTGCCGCATACGCTCGATCTCGACGAGGCGGAGCAATCCTTCTACTCGCAATACCTGCTTGCCGGCTATGGCCCGCAGCCGCCCTTCTACAACTGGATCCAATATGCCATCGTTTCGGTGACCGGCATATCGATGTGGGTGCTCTCGGTGCCGAAGAACATCATTCTCTTCGGCTGCTATCTCTTCTACGGGCTTGCTGCCCGCGAGGTGCTGAAGAGCCGTTCGCTCGCAGCCGTCGCCATGCTGAGCCTGATTACCCTGCCGCAGGTCGGCCTGATGGCACAGCGCGAACTGACCCATACGGTTGCCCTGCTGTTTGCAACCTCGCTCTTCCTCTTCGGTTTTTTCCGCACGCTGCGCCAGCCGACGATCGGGAGCTATCTCCTCATCGGCATCGCCACCGGCATCGGGCTCATCTCGAAGTATAATTTCGCCATCCTGCCCTTTGCCGCCCTCATCGCCGTGCTGCCGGAGCGGGAATGGCGCAGCCGTCTCATCGACTGGCGTTTGCTGCCGGCCGCCGTCCTTGCCATTCTGATCGTGCTGCCGCATGCGCTCTGGCTGCCTGACAATCTCCTCAGCGCGTCTGCACCGACGCTGGAGCGGATGACCGCCGAACACCTGGCGCCGGCCGGCCTTCCCCGCATCGGTCAAGGACTGCTGTCTCTCGTCATCGCCGTCCTCGGCTTCGTCGCATTGCCGATCGTTCTGATCGCGGCCGCCTTCCGGCGCGACTTCTTTCGCGCACTCTCCTCTTCCAGCCCGATGATCCGGGTGATCGAGCGGATGATGGCCATCAGCCTGCTCGCCTTCGTCGGCGTGGTCCTCTTCGCCGGCGCGAGCGATATCCACGAGCGCTGGCTCGACCCATGCCTGCTCGTCCTACTGATCTATCTGTTCTTGAAACTGGAAACCGCAGACATCGATCTTTCCGCCGGTCTTGCGCGCTTCCGGCCCGTGGTGCCGGTCTTCATGGTCGTCATCCTGTCGATCCTTCTTTTCCGGATCGTCGGCATTCAATATATCGGCACTTATACGAGAACGAACGTACCCTTTTCCGGCTACGTGGCTGAATTGACCGCGACCCGCAAGCCGGTTCTCATCGTGGCCGGAACCAAGTTCGTTGCCGGCAACATGCGGCTGGAGTTTCCCGACGTTCCCGTCGTGATCCCGTTCTTCCCCGGTCCCGGAGTTCCCGAATATGCGGCTGCGAAGGGGCCGGTTCTGGTTATCTGGCGCGGCGAGACCGCAGATGATCCAACAATTTCCCCCGGCTTCGCCAATGACCTCGTCAAATCGGGCATTCATCTGCCAGAGTTGAAGACGCTGACCCTGCCCTATCTCTTCGGTGACGGCAAACGCAGCTTCTCCATTGGTTACTCCTGGGTGGAAGGCGGCGCGAAATAGCGCCCCGGCAGATCAGCCGATTGCGGGAAACAGGCATTGCCGGCTGGCAACCGGCGGACACTTCATGTAGTAGCCTTCCGCAAGTGCGGCGGCAGCATTCAAGATTGCTCGGCCGCCCGGCCTTTTGGAGATGAAAGTTGCAGACAACCGTAGAGCCCATTCGCGGTACGAATGATCCGGTACAATCGCTCGAACTGTCGCTGGTCGTGCCCATTTTCAACGAAGAGCAAAGCGTCGGCCCGCTCGTCGAGCGTGTCGTGGCTGCGATGGTCAGCTACCCCCATCGCTGGGAGCTGATCCTCGTCGACGACGGCAGCACGGATGCGACGCTCGTCAACGCCCGGAAGTATGTCGGACACGAGGGGCTGGCGCTCAGGATCGTCGAGTTGCAGCGCAACTTCGGCCAGACAGCCGCCATGCAGGCCGGCATCGATACCGCCCGTGGCCGCCTTATCGCGACGATGGACGGCGACCTGCAGAACGATCCGAAGGACATTCCTTCGATGGTCGCCGAGCTGGAACGGCGTGAACTCGATCTCTTGGTCGGCTGGCGCAAGAACCGCAAGGACGGCCTGTTCCTGCGCAAGATCCCCTCCTGGTGCGCCAACTACCTGATCGGCCGCATCACCGGCGTCAAGCTGCATGATTACGGCTGCAGCCTGAAAATCTACCGTGCCTCGATCATCAAGCAGGTGAAGCTGATGGGCGAGATGCACCGCTTTATCCCCGCCTGGGTCGCCGGTGTCGTCCCGAGCTCGCGCATCGGCGAGATGGCGGTCACCCACCATGCCCGCGAACACGGCGTTTCGAAATACGGCATTTCGCGCACCTTCCGCGTCATCCTCGATCTGCTGTCGGTGATGTTCTTCATGCGCTACAAGGCGCGGCCGGGGCATTTCTTCGGTTCGCTCGGCCTGGGCCTCGGCGCCCTCGCCATGCTGATCCTGCTCTATCTCGGCTTCGACAAGTTCATCCTGGGCAACGACATCGGCACGCGACCGATGCTGATGGTCGGCGTGGTACTGCTGCTGTCGTCGGTGCAGATGATCACCACCGGCATCCTGGCGGAAATGATCGCGCGCACCTATTACCGCGACGATGCCTCACCGAATTATATCGTGCGGCAGATCTTCGACGATCAAAGCCAAGCCTAAGCCGGCAGCACGATGCTGGAGCGCGCGACGAGGACGATCAAAACCGCGGGCCTGCTGCTTGCAGCCTATTTCGTGCTCAACATCGTGCTGCGTATCGTGCTTCCGCATTCGCTGGAGCTCGACGAGGCGGAGCAATCCTTCTTCTCGCAATATCTGCTGGCGGGCTACGGCCCGCAGCCGCCCTTCTACAATTGGATGCAATATGCCGTCGTTTCGGTGACGGGCATGTCGATCGGCGCGTTGATCGTTCCGAAGAACATCCTGCTGTTCCTGTCCTATCTCTTCTATGGCCTTGCCGGGCGGCGCGCGCTGAAGGACGAGGCGCTTGCCGCCGTCGGCATGCTGGCGCTGATCACCCTGCCCCAGGTCTCCTACATGGCCCAGCAGGATCTGACCCACACGACGGCGCTGCTCTTTGCTAGCGCGCTGTTTCTCTACGGCTTCTTCCGCACGCTCGACCGGCCCGATATGGCGAGCTACCTGCTGCTCGGGCTTGCGACCGGCATCGGGCTGATCTCGAAATATAATTTCGCGCTGATGCCTATCGTCGCCTTGATCGCCATCCTGCCCGATGCCGAATGGCGACGCCGGGCGCTCGACTGGCGCATGCTGGCAGCGATCACTGTTGCGCTCGTCATCGTCCTGCCGCACGCGATCTGGCTGCAGGGCAATCTCGCATTCGCCTCCTCCGACACTCTGGTCAAGATGGCCGCCGGCAGCGAACCCGCCGGCGCCGTGCGGATCGGCAAAGGCCTTCTCGCCTTTCTCGTCGCCATCATCGCCTTTGCGGCGCTGCCTGTCGCAATCTTCGCCGCCACCTTCCGCCGGGATTTTGTCCGGGCGCTTTCGGCGGGCAACCGCTGGACTGGGATGATGGAGCGGATGATGCTCGCAAGTCTTGCCGGCATCGTTCTGATCGTGCTGTTGACCGGCTCGACGACTGTTCGCGAGCGCTGGCTCGACCCCTTCCTGCTGGTGCTGCCGATCTATTTCCTTGCGAAGATGCAAGCCGCCGGGCTCGAGCTTTCCGCCGGACTGCGCCGCTTCCGGCTGGTGCTGCCGGTGTTGATGGCTTGCGTGCTGATCGCACTCGGCTTCCGCGTCGTCGGTGCCGGGCTGATCGGCACTTACAGCCGGCCGAATGTGCCGATGGCGGGTTTTTCGCGCGAGATGACGCGACAGGCGGAGCCGGCGCTGGTGATCGCTTCCGACACCTATATCGGCGGAAACATGCGGCTGCAATTTCCCGATGTGCCGGTGGTGATCCCGGATTTTCCGGCACCGGGCATTCCGGCCTATGCCGAGGCCAAGGGGCCGGTGCTGATCGTCTGGCGCGGCAAGCAGACGGCGACGGCTGCCGATGCGGTCATGCCGGAGCGGTTCTCATCAGCGCTGACGGCGGCCGGCATCGCGCTGCAGGAGATCGGCTCGCTGTCGCTTCCTTATTATTTCGGCCGCCAGGGCGACAATTTCGCGCTCGGCTACGCCTGGGTTCGGCCGGAGACCAGATAGGATGACCGAGAGCAACCGTCGCGACATCAGTTGGATCTTCGTTCTGCTGGCAGCCTATTTCGTGCTCCAGGTCGGCGTGCGGCTCGCAACCTCGCATTCGCTCGATCTCGACGAGGCCGAACAGGCCTTCCGATCGCAATGGCTTGCCGCCGGCTACGGCCCGCAGCCGCCGTTCTACAACTGGTTGCAATACACCGTCTTCCAGTTTGCCGGCGTCTCGCTGACCGCGCTTTCGGTGGTGAAGAACTTGCTGCTGTTCATCTCCTATCTGCTGTACGGCCTGACCGCGCGGCTTGTCCTGCGCGACAAGGCGCTGGTGGCGATCGCCACGCTCGGGCTGCTGACGATCCCGCAGATGGCTTTCGAGATGCAGCGCGACCTGACTCACACGGTCGCGGTGTTCTTCTCGGCCAGCATCTTCTTTTACGGTTTCATTCGCAGCCTGAAGCAGCCGAGCCTTGCCTCCTACCTGATATCAGGCATCGGCATTGGTTTCGGACTGCTTGCCAAATACAATTTCGCGATCCTGCCGGCGGCAGCCTTGATTGCCGCGCTGGCCGATGCGCGCCTGCGGCCGCGGATCTTCGACTGGCGGCTGGTGCTGACGGCGGCGGTGGCGCTCGTCATCACCCTGCCGCATCTCTTCTGGCTGAAGGACAATCTCGATTTCGCCACCGCACGCACGCTGGAGAAGATGACTGCGAGCGGCGATGCGAGCTATCTTAAGCAGGTGTCCATGGGCGTCAGTTCGCTCGCCCTCGCCACCATCAGCTTTGCCGCATTGACCGTGGCGGTGTTCGCGATCGTTTTCGGCAAGAGCCTTCGTCCGGCGCTCGCCTCCGGCTCGGAATGGACGCGGCTTCTCGAGCGGATGATGCTCGTCTTCTTGGCCGGCATTCTGCTTCTGATCGTCTTCGGCGGCGCGGCCGGCATCAAGGATCGCTGGCTGGTGCCGATGCTCTTCATCCTGCCGCTCTATTTCTGCCTGAAGATCGAGGCCGCAGGCGTCACAACAGACAGAGCGTTCCGGCGTTTTATACCCATCCTCGCCGTCATCATGATCGGCGTACCGGCGGCCCTTTACGGGAGCGTTGCGACTGCGCGCTTTACCGGTCATTACGAGCGGCTGAACAGGCCCTATGCCGGCATGCTGGAAACATTGCGCAAACAGGCCGAACCGGCGGCGATCCTTGCCGACGACAGCCTGCTTGCCGGTAATCTCAGGCAGGATATTCCCGGTGTGCCGATCCTCTCTGTGGACTATCCCGGCTTCAACCCGGATCTTACCGGCCGGCGACCGCTTCTCCTGGTGTGGCTCCTCCCGCAGAAGGGCGGAAGCGAAACACTTCCCCCGGCCATGGCTCAATGGCTACAGGCCAATCTCGGCGTGTCCGCACCGCAGGCGTCGGTGATCGACGTGCCCTATGTCTATGGGCGCGGCGACGACAGCTATCGTTTCGGCTATGCCTGGGTCAATCAGCCGGGCTGAGCGCAATCAGGATTTCAGCTCCTTCCAGGCCAAATCCAGCGCCAGCCTGGTAATCCTCGCCATCTCGTCCACCTCGGCGTGGCTGATGACGAGAGGCGGCGAGGCGAGCATGCGGTCGCCGGTGGCGCGCAGCACCAGACCGTTCGCCAGCGCGTGATTGCGCATCAGCGCACCGACCTGATCGGGCTTGGCATAACGGGTACGCGTGCTCTTCTCGGCGGCAAGCTGCAGGCCGCCCATCAGGCCGATGCTGACGGCTTCGCCGACCAGATTATGGTCTGCCAGCGCTGCCCAGACCCTGGCGAAATAGGGGCCGATATCGTCGCGCACGCGTTCGACCAGTCTTTCCTCCTCGATGATGCGCAGGTTTTCGAGGGCTGCGGCAGCGCAGACCGGGTGGCCGGAATAGGTGAAGCCATGGTTGAAGTCGCCGACCTCGTTGATCAGCACATCGGCGATGCGGTCGCTGACGAGCACGCCGCCGATCGGCAGATAGCCGGAGGAAAGCCCCTTGGCGATCGGCGCCAGATCGGGTTCGACACCGAAATACTGGTGGCCGAACCAGGCGCCCAGTCGGCCGAAACCGCAGATCACCTCGTCGGTCACCAGCAGGATGTTGCGCGCCTTGCAGATGCGGTCGATCTCCGGCCAGTAGGTCTCGGGCGGGATGATGACGCCGGCAGCGCCTTGCACCGGCTCGGCGACGAAGGCGGCGACATTCTCCTCGCCCAGTTCGTCGATCTTCGCTTCGAGCTCGCGGGCAACCTTGAGACCGAATTCGGCGGGTGAGAGATCGCCGCCCTCGCCGTACCAATAGGGCTGGCCGATATGGACGATGCCCGGGATCGGCAGGTCGCCCTGTTCGTGCATGTATTTCATGCCGCCGAGGCTGGCACCGGCGACGGTCGAGCCGTGATAACCGTTCTTCCTTGATATGACGATCTTCTTCGACGGCTTGCCGACGGCGCTCCAGTAGACGCGGGCCATGCGGAACCAGGTGTCGTTCGCCTCCGAACCGGAGCCGGTGAAAAAGATATGGTTGAAACGCTCGCCGGCATGCGAGGTGACCTTCTGCGCAAGCAGCGTCGCCGGCGTCGAGGTCGTGCCGAAGAAGGTGTTGTAATAGGGCAGCTCATTCATCTGCCTGGTGGCGGCATCGGCAATCTCGCGGCGGCCATAGCCGATATTGACGCACCAGAGGCCGGCGAAGCCATCGAGATATTTCCTGCCGTGATTGTCGAAGATGTAGACGCCCTCGCCGCGCTGGATGATACGCGCGCCCTCGGCATTCAGCTTCTTCATGTCGGCGAAGGGGTGCAGGTGGTGCGCGGCGTCGATCGCGGCAAGATTCGAGGGTGGGTAAGAATCGGGCATGATTGGTAAAGACCCTCGCGGATTGAAAGGCTGATGTCGATGGGATAGGAGCTTGGCCTTGTCCCGGGGGATTTTCAAGGTCATGGCAAGCGACAGGATGGACGGCAAGACGAAAGGCGACGACCCGCGTTTCGAGATCCTGATCGTCGGCATGAACGGCGACCTGCGCGGCAAGCAGCTTCCGGCCGGCGCCGAAGACAAGGTCTGGGCCGGTGACATCCGCCTGCCGACCTCGACGCAGTCGCTCGACATCTGGGGCGACGATAATGACGACATCACCGGCCTGTCGCTGACGATCGGCGATCCCGACGGCAAGGTCATCCCCGACTGGCGCAGCCTGGCGCCGATGCCCTGGGCGCCCGAGGGCTCGATGCAGGTGCTCGCCACCATGCACGAATTCGACGGCAGCCCGAGCTTCATGGATCCGCGCGCCATCCTCGCCTCGGTGGTCGAGCGCTATGCGGCGCGCGGGCTGACGCCCGTCGTCGCCACCGAGCTGGAATTTTACGTGATGTCGGGAGACTGGCGAGAGACCGGACGCCCCTGCCCGCCCGAAAGCCTCACCTATCGCGGCGAACCGAACGGTTTCCAGCTCTACGACATGAGCGCCGTCGACGCGCTCGACGACTACCTGAGGACTCTCAGGGCCTATGCGAGGGCGCAGGACCTGCCGGCGGATGCGACGACGGCGGAATTCGGTCCGGGCCAGTTCGAGGTCAACCTGCTGCACCGCGCGGATGCGCTGGCAGCCGCCGACGATTGCCTCTATCTCAAGCGCATCGCCGAACAGGCGGCGCGCCGCCACGGGCTGAAATCGACCTGCATGGCCAAGCCCTATTCCGAACATGCCGGCTCCGGCCTGCATGTGCATGCGAGCATCATCGACGGGCAAGGCCGCAACATTCTCGATGCCGAGGGCGGCGAGCCGAAGCTCATCAAATCTGTGATATCAGGCCTGCTCGATACCATGCGCGCGGCGCAGCTGATCTTCGCTCCCTTCGCCAATTCCTACCGCCGCTTCCAGCCGGGCTCGTTTGCGCCTGTCGATCTGACCTGGGGCAGCGGCCATCGCGGCACGGCGATCCGCATCCCCGACAAGGATGGTCCGGCCGCACGCATCGAACACCGCGTCGCCGGCGCCGACGCCAATCCCTATCTGCTGCTGGCGGCAATCCTCGGCGGCATGCTCGCCGGTCTCGATGGCGAGCTCGACCCCGGCGAGGAGACGACGCCCTCGCACATACCTGCGAATACGACGCGGCTGACGCATGATTTCCTCAGCGCCGTCGAGACCTTCCGCACCTCGCCGTTCATCGCCGATATTTTCGGCGCGCGTTATCAAGCGCTCTATGGCGACACCAAGCGCAAGGAAGCGCTTGCGCATCTGCGCACCGTCTCGGATTTCGACTACCGCACCTATCTGCCGCGGCTCTGAAATTAAGCGGGGGCCGACTTACGCAGCGGGCCGACTTACGCAGCGGGCTCGCGGCGTTCGTCCGCGTTCACCTGAGCGGCGAGCCCCTGCTTGACGAGAACCTTCAATTCGCCAGGATGCAGCCGGATCGAGACGTCGCGCTCGAGCGGCAGCAACTCGCCGTCCATGACGCAATTGGCCTTGAAGCGCAGTTTCGGGAAATGCAGTTGCACCTCGGCCGGGTGCATCACCATGACATCGGCATTCTCGCGGACCTTGCCGCGCAGCATGTCGATGGCGAGACGGGCGACACCGAGAGGCTTCAACGGATTTGCCGTGTAGAAGCCGAGTTCGCCGCTTCTCAAATTATCGGCGTAGAGCAGCGCGTTCTCGCCGAAGGGATTGTTGGAGACTGAAATCGCCGACACCCTGCGGCGCTCGCGCATGCCGATCGCCTCGAACTCGACCTCGAATTCCGGCGGGTTGAAGATGACGCCCAAGGCAGCCTTCGTGCTTGCCCGGATCTTGCCCAGCCGGGAACGATAGCTGTAGGCGTTGCGGTAGCGCACCATGCGGGCATGCAGGCCGGCGGAAAACTGGTGGATGAAGGGCCGGCCGTTGGCGCTGGCGATATCGACATTGTCGACCTCACCGGAGGCAAGCACATCGAGCGCCTGCCAGATATCGAGTGGCACACGCAGCGAGCGGGCAAAGAGGTTCATGGTGCCGGCGGGCACGACGCCGAGCGCAATTCCGTTTTTCCAGGCAATCGATGCCGCCGCCGAAATGGTGCCGTCGCCACCGCCGGCGACGATACCGTCGATATCGTCGCGCTTGGCCGCCCGCTCCATGGCGGGAACGATTTCCTTTCCTGAGAAGACGATGGCGTCGAAATCGTGCCCCGCTTCGCGGAAGGCCGCCTCTGCCCTCTTTTCGTAGGCCAGCATGTCGGTGGTCTTAAAGGTCCCGCCGTCGCGATTGAAAAAGCCTATAAGCTTCATAAGAGCTCCCGTCCCTGGCGCGGAAATGCTCCTGCCTTGCCCCTGAGATGGTTGCAATATCGGCGATTTCAAGCGCAGCCTTCTTTCCTGACAAAGGGCAGAAATGCAAAAATTGCAATAGACGTATGCACATAGCAGGACGCTGCACTGCAAAAAATGCACTCGACGGCAGCCGCGAGCTCACGGATAGATGGGTCTACCGGAGACATCATCTCCACCTCCCGCCATTTCCACCGATCGGCTTGCGGCCGCGCCTGCGCCAGGGGCCATTGCCAAGCAGAAACCGCCTCGAGGAGCTCTCGTGAGTGAGATTGCCGCCAATATTTCAGTCGATAGCCGGAACTCCATTGATCGCCAGGATGAAGCGCTGCCATCGGCAATGACCGTGGCGCTGGTCCAGCTGGCGCTCGCCTGCGGCGGCTTTGGCATCGGCACCGGCGAATTCGCAATCATGGGATTGCTGCCCAATGTCGCCGAGACCTTCTCGGTCACCACGCCGCAAGCCGGCTACGTCATCAGCGCCTATGCGCTCGGCGTCGTCGTCGGCGCGCCCGTCATTGCCGTGCTTGCCGCGAAGATGGCGCGCCGCACGCTGCTTTTGATGCTGATGCTGATCTTCGCCGCCGGCAATATATCAAGCGCCATGGCGCCAACCTTCGAAAGTTTCACGTTGCTGCGCTTCGTCAGCGGCCTGCCGCACGGCGCCTATTTCGGCGTCGCGGCCCTTGTCGCCGCCTCGATGGTGCCGGCGCATCGCCGCGCCCGTGCCGTTGGCCGCGTCATGCTCGGCCTGACCGTCGCGACACTTCTCGGCACGCCGTTGACGACCTTCTTCGGCCAGTCGCTCGACTGGCAGGTGGCGTTTTTCTCGGTCGGCGTGCTCGGCCTGCTGACGGTGGCGCTCATCTGGTTCTACGTTCCGAAGGACCGGGTTTCCGCGGAAGCGGGCTTCCTGCGCGAACTCGGCGCCTTCCGCCGGCCGCAGGTGTGGCTGACGCTCGGCATCGCCGCCGTCGGTTACGGCGGCATGTTCGCAATGTTCAGCTATATCGCCTCGACGACGACTGAGGTGGCGATGCTGCCGGAAACGGCGGTCCCGATCATGCTGGTCCTCTTCGGCGTCGGCATGAATGCGGGCAATTTCATCGGCTCGTGGCTCGCCGACAAATCGCTGCTCGGCACGATCGGCGGGTCGCTCATCTATAATATCGTCGTGCTCACCACCTTCTCGCTGACCGCCGCCAATCCCTATTTGCTCGGTCTCTCCGTCTTCCTCGTCGGCTGCGGTTTTGCCGCCGGCCCGGCGCTGCAGACGCGGCTGATGGATGTTGCCGCCGACGCGCAGACGCTTGCGGCCGCGTCCAACCATTCCGCCTTCAACATCGCCAATGCGATCGGCGCCTGGCTCGGCGGCCTCGTCATCGCCGGAGGTTACGGTTTTGCGGCAACCGGTTATGTCGGCGCGGCGCTGTCCTTCCTCGGCCTCTTCGTCTTTGCGGCCTCGCTACGCCTCGAGCGCCGCGACCGGAGCGCGCAGGCCGTCTGAGGCCAGGCGCAGCTCGCGGCCTTCCGGGCTGCAGAAGACATAAGCGTCACCCCAGGCGGCCAATGCCTGGATCACGGGCTTCAGCGTCATGCCGAGCGGCGTCATTGCATATTCGACCCTCGGCGGCACGACCGGATAGACGGTACGTGACACCAGGCCGGATTCTTCCAGTTCACGCAGCTGCTTGGTCAGCATGCGTTGGGTCACAGCCGGCAGCTTACGCCGCAATTCGTTGAAGCGCAGAGTTCCTTGCATCAGATGAAAGAGGATCACGCCCTTCCACTTCCCGTCGAGGTAAGTCAGCGTCGCTTCGACCGGGCAGCCGGGAAAATTCTTGACGAGCTTGGCGCGCGGCAATGACATTTACAGTATCCTTTTGGGTACTACGTACAGAATTTGTGCATTCTTGCGTTGTCAGCACATAATGCGCATCTAGCTTCCGTGCAACGAACACAGGAGTTTCCCATGCGCGCCGTCGCCTATAAAACGCCCCAACCGATCTCCGCCGAAACCTCGCTGATCGATGTCGAGCTGCCGATGCCGGAGGCTGGGGGCCACGATCTGCTCGTCGAAATCAAAGCGGTTTCGGTCAATCCCGTCGACGTCAAGGTGCGCGCCCATTCCGCACCGCCCGCAGACGAGCTTAAGGTGCTCGGCTGGGATGCCGCCGGCGTCGTCAAGGCCATCGGCGCCGATGTCACCCTGTTCAAACCCGGCGACGAGGTGTTCTACTCCGGCGTCATCAGCCGCCCGGGCAGCAATGCCGAATTCCACCTCGTCGACGAACGCATCGTCGGCACCAAACCGAAGAGCCTCGACTTCGCTGCCGCGGCCGCCCTGCCGCTGACCTCGATTACGGCCTACGAGGCGCTGTTCGACCGGCTGAAGGTGCAGGACGCGGTTTCGGGAGCGGGACGCTCCATCCTGATCATCGGCGGCGCCGGCGGCGTCGGTTCGATCGCCATCCAGATCGCCCGGGCATTGACCGACTTGACGGTGATCGCAACGGCCTCGCGGCCGGAAACGCAGGACTGGGTGAAGGAACTCGGCGCACATCATATCGTCGACCATTCCAGGCCGATCGCGCCGCAGGTGGCAGCGCTTGGCATCGGCGCGCCGGGATTCATATTCTCGACCACCAATACCGACAGCCATATCGGCGACATCGTCGAAGCGATCGCGCCGCAGGGCCGCTTCGCATTGATCGACGATCCGAAGACGCTCGACATCGTGCCCTTCAAGCGCAAGGCCGTCTCCGTTCATTGGGAGCTGATGTTCACCCGCCCGCTCTACGGCACGCCTGACATGATCGAGCAGCATAAGCTGCTGAACAAGATTTCCGAGCTCATCGACGCTGGAAAGATCCGCACGACGCTTTCAGAGATCGTCGGGCCGATCAATGCGGTAAACCTCAAGACGGCGCATGCCATGGTCGAAAGCGGCAGGATGAAGGGCAAGGCTGTGCTCGCAGGATTCTGAGATCGCAGCCGGCAGGCCCGGTGTTTCCTGCAAGGTCATATAAACCATACCCGCCTGGAATGGCGCATCGCAGGGTGCGACATTCTGGCGTTAAGCATTTACCCCGCTTGACTTTTTCCGCGTTCGGGACCACCTAGCATTCACGTGGATGACACTCGTCAGGCACGGATTTCAACGGAGCCATCATAACGATGCCAAGCGACAGTAGCAGTCGATTGCCTTTGCCGTACGCGACCCTCGTGCGCTGACCGACTCCTGTCGGCTCGCCCGATCGGACGCTACGGCGGATCGACGGAAAGGCGAGCCTCAAATGAATATCAATCGCTTCCCTCTTCGGGCAGGCCATGCCGCCCGTGCCTTCATCAACAACAGCCGCGGCGCAACGATCGCCGAACGTGTCGAATCGTTGAACGTACTCAGCGTCCAGGACGCCGGGCGGGTGCTGACCGGCATGCCGCTTGACTATGCGGTCAACATCCTCGACCGGCCGGAGCTTCGCAACGCCGCACAGGTCCTCGCGCTGATCAGCGCCGAGGATGCTGCCCGGCTGCTGCACGGCATGTCGAACGACCGCGTCGCCGACGTGCTGCTCGAACTCGACGGCGAGACCCGCGCCCGGCTGTTCTCCAGCCTCGACGAACCGGTGCGCATCGCGATCCAGCACCTGATGGGCTATCCGCCGCGCACGGCCGGCGGCATCATGACGACGGAGTTCGTCAGCGTGCCTGACAGCTGGACCGTCGCCCGCACACTCGACCATGTGCGTCAGGTCGAACGCTCGCGCGAGACCGTCTACGCCATTTATGTGCTGGACGAGGTCAGCCATGCGCTGCTGCATGTGGTGACGCTGCGTCGCCTCATTACGGGCGAGCCGGACGCTTCGATCCTCTCGGTGGCACAGAAGGGCGCGCCGGTTTCGGCCGATCCGCTGATGAAGCAGGAGGATGTCGCCCGGCTGATCCGCAAACACGACCTGCTCGCCCTGCCCGTCACCGACGAACATGGGCAGATGCTCGGCATCGTCACCGTCGACGACGTGATCGACACGATGATATCGGACACGACGGAAGCGGCCCAGAGGTTCGGCGGCATGGAGGCCCTCGGCCAGCCCTACATGAAGATCAGCTTCGCCGGCATGATCCGCAAGCGTGCCGGCTGGCTCGCTGCGCTCTTCCTCGGCGAGATGCTGACGGCAAGCGCCATGCAGCATTTCGAAGGCGAGCTGGAAAAAGCCGTGGTGCTGACGCTGTTCATCCCGCTGATCATGAGCTCCGGGGGCAATTCTGGTTCGCAGGCAACCTCGCTGATCATCCGGGCGCTGGCGCTCGGCGAGCTGAAGCTTTCGGACTGGTGGAAGGTGCTTTTGCGCGAACTGCCGACGGGCGTCGTGCTCGGCGCGATCCTCGGCCTCGTCGGCTTCGTCCGCATCGTCTTCTGGCAGTCGGCCGGGCTCTACAATTACGGCCCGCACTGGCAGATGGTCGCCGTCACGGTGTTTGCTGCCCTGATCGGGATCGTCACCTTCGGCTCGATCTGCGGTTCGATGCTGCCCTTCGTGCTGCAGAAGCTCCGGCTCGATCCGGCCAGCGCGTCAGCCCCCTTCGTCGCCACGCTGGTCGATGTCACCGGGCTCGTCATCTACTTCTCGGTGGCGCTGCTTATCCTCAGCGGGACGCTGCTCTAACCCGCAAACATGCCCCGAGGGGAATCATTTCCCCTCGGGCAGCTTCAACGGCCCATGCGTCTTGATGCTGCGGATGGCGAAGTTCGAGCGGATGTCGCTGACATTCGGCAAGGTCAACAACGTTTCCGTCAGAAGCCGTTCGTAGGCGGCGAGATCCTCCACCACCACTTCGGCGAGGAAATCGGCCGTACCCGAAATCAGAAAGCAGGAGACGATCTCGGGGATGGCGAGCAGCGCCTTCTGCTGGGCCTCGGAATTTTCGCGGCTGTGCTGGACCACCTTGAATTCGACGAAGACGGTGAGGCCGAGACCGACCTCCTTGCGGTCGATATCCGCCGTGTAACCGCGGATGATGCCGGAGCGTTCGAGATTGCGGATGCGGCGCAGGCAGGGCGACGGCGAAAGGTTCACCTTCTCGGCGATCTCGACATTGGTGGCCCGCGCATCCTCCTGCAGGCACTTCAGGATGGCAATATCGAATTTATCGAGATTTGGCATTTTCGCGATCCCTGCTGGCATCAATTGGCAGAAGATTGCGCATAGCATGATTTTTGAGCCATAGATAGCAAGGACATGCCCTGACCTCTGGCGCTAGTCTTCTCTTCAACCGGAAAGGCTCCGGATGAAGGAAAGGACAGGACGATGACCACCATTGCTTTCACGAACGACAAGTCGCCGTCGCAGGTACTGGGTTATGCCGGCGGCACTATTACCGTGCTGATCTGGGCGACATGGTTTCTCGTCACCCGCCACAGCGCCGCAACGCCGCTCGGTTCGATCGATATCGGGCTGATCCGCTTCGGAATTCCGGCGCTGGTGCTTTCGCCTGTCTGGCTGAAGACGGGACTGCTGCCGAAGGCCCTGCCGCTTCACCTGCTGGCGATCATGGTGTCAGGTTCCGGCGCCATCTTCTTCCTGCTGACGACGCTGGCAATCCATTCCACGCCGGCCGCCTCCTCAGGCATATTGCTCGGCGGCTCCATGCCGCTTGCCGCGGCGCTGATCGGGATTGCCCTGTTTCGCGAGAGGCCTGACGGCACGCGCATCGCTGGGCTCGTCGCGATCGTCGCCGGCGTTCTGATCCTGCTCACGCGCAGCCTTGCGGACGCCTCGCTGCCATGGACCAGCTTCGTGCTGCTACCATCAGGCGCCATTCTCTGGGCAAGCTATACGCATGCCTTCCGCCGCTCCGGTCTGACCGCCGTACAGGCAAGCGCCCTGATCGCCGTCTGGTCTTTCCTGATCATGGGCGCGCTTGCCCTCGTCTTCGGCATCTCGCTGCCAGAGGCTACTCTCCAGGAGATCGGCCTGCAGGTGCTGAGCCAGGGCGTTCTTTCCGGCCTCGTCGCCATGGTCGCCTACGGCACCGCCGTCAGAACACTCGGCGGAACACAGGCTGCCGCCTTCACGGCGCTGACGCCGGTTCTCGCGACGCTTGGCGGCGGCTTGCTGCTTGGCGAAGCAATCGGTATGACGGAAATCAGCGCCGCCGTGATCACCGGCATCGGCGTGGCGCTGTCAACGGGTATCGCCACGCCGCGCCGCTGAACTCCAACACCAACAGCAGATCGAAAGCCGCCTGCAGCCGTCGCTGCGGCGGCCTTTTCATGAGAAGTGTCGTCTCTGTATTGCTTAAGCCTGGATGACGACGACCCTGGCGCCGACCTCGACGCGGCTATAGAGGTCGATCACGTCGTGGTTCATCATGCGGACACAGCCGCTCGACATGGCGAGACCAATCGATTGCGGCTGGTTGGTGCCATGAATGCGGAAATGCGTGTCGCCGCCGCCGCGGTAAAGATACATCGCCCGCGCACCGAGCGGGTTGTTCAGGCCGCCCGGCATGCCGCCGGCGAGCTTGCGATAGCGCTCTTCGCGGCGCTGCATATTTTCGGTGGGTGTCCAGCTCGGCCACTCGGCCTTGCGGCCGATGTAGGCGTTACCGGCAAAGGCCAGCCCCTCGCGGCCGACACCAACGCCATAACGCACCGCCCTGCCGCCGCCGAGGACGTAATAGGCGCGGCGCGCAGGTGTATCGACGATCACGGTGCCGGCAGCATGCGTGGTTTCGTAGGCCACTTCCTGGCGGCGGAGCTCCGGCTTGATCTTGTCGATCGGCACCTGCTTCAACGGGAATTTTTCGTCCGGAAGTGCGGCATAGTTTGTCTGGCTGTTCAGACCGGTCGAAGAGCAGCCGGCCACGAAAAGCGGCAGAGCGATCAGAAAGCCCCGGCGGGAGATCGTCATGAATGTGTCCTTAGTGCGTCAACTTGATGTCGCAAGCTAAGGAAATTATGGTTAACGAACGGCTAACAGCCTCCGGCAGAAGGCGATCACGAAGGCGTCAGGAGGCAAGAATTGTCGCGGTGGGGATAATCCGCCTCACATATTCGGATAGACCGGCCCCTCGCCGCCCTGCGGCGGCACCCAGTTGATGTTCTGGTTGGGATCCTTGATGTCGCAGGTCTTGCAGTGCACGCAGTTCTGGGCGTTGATGACGAAGACGTCCTTGCCGTCCTTCTCCACCCATTCATAGACGCCGGCCGGACAGTAACGCGTCGACGGGCCGGCATAGATGTCGTGTTCCGAACTCTTCTGCAGGTTCATGTCCTTGACCTGCAGATGCACCGGCTGGTCTTCCTCGTGATTGGTGTTCGACAGGAACACCGAGGACAGGCGATCGAAGGTCAAGACGCCATCGGGTTTCGGATAGGCGATCGGCTTGTGCTGTGAAGCAGGCTCCAGGCTCTCAGCATCGGACTTGCCATGTTTCAGCGTGCCGAAGACGGAAAAGCCGAACAGCGTGTTGGTCCACATGTCGAAGCCGCCGAGAGCTACGCCGAGTGCTGTGCCGAACTTCGACCACAGCGGCTTGACGTTGCGCACGCGCTTCAAATCCTTGCCGATGTCGCCCTGTCGCCATTCATTCTCGATCTCGGTCACTTCGTCATGGCTGCGGCCTGATACAATCGCGGCGGCGATCTTCTCGGCCGCCAGCATGCCCGACAGCACCGCATTGTGGCTGCCCTTGATGCGCGGCACGTTGACCAGACCGGCCGAACAGCCGATCAGCGCGCCGCCGGGGAAGGAAAGCTTCGGCACCGACTGGTAGCCGCCCTCGGTGATGGCACGCGCCCCATAGGACAGCCGCTTGCCGCCCTCGAAGGTGGTGCGGATCGCCGGATGCGTCTTGAAGCGCTGGAATTCCTCGAAGGGATAGAGATAGGGGTTCTTGTAATTGAGGTGGACGACGAAGCCGACGGCCACCAGATTGTCTTCCAGGTGATAGAGGAAGGAGCCGCCGCCGGTCTTCATGCCGAGCGGCCAGCCGAAGGAGTGCTGCACCAGGCCCGGCCGATGGTTTACCGGCTTGACCTGCCAGAGTTCCTTGATGCCGATGCCGAATTTTTGCGGCTCGCGGTCCTTTTGCAGATCGAACTTGGCAATCAGCTGCTTGGCGAGCGAGCCACGCACGCCCTCGCCGATCAGCACGTATTTGCCGAGCAGTTCCATTCCGCGGGTATAATTGGGCCCAGGCTCGCCGTTCTTCTCGATGCCCATATCGCCCGTCGCAACACCGATGACGGCGCCCTCGTCATTGTAGAGCACTTCGGTTGCGGCAAAGCCCGGATAGATCTCGACACCGAGTTCTTCGGCCTTGGTTGCCAGCCAGCGACAGACGAGCCCAAGCGAGACGATGTAGTTGCCGTGGTTGTTCATCAGGGGCGGCATCGCCATATTCGGCAGGCGAACAGAGCCGGCCGGACCGAGCAGCAGGAAGTGATCGGCGCTGACCTTGGTCTTGAACGGATGATCGGCCTCGTCGCGCCAGCCGGGCAGCAGCCGGTCGATGCCGATCGGATCGACCACGGCGCCCGAGAGGATATGCGCGCCGACTTCCGCGCCCTTCTCCAGCACGACGACGGAGAGTTCCGGATTGACCTGCTTCAGCCGGATCGCGGCTGCAAGACCGGCCGGACCGGCGCCCACGATCACAACGTCGAATTCCATGCTCTCGCGTTCGGGCAGCTCAGTCGTCTCGGTCATTCACTCGTCTCCGCTTGGCGGCACGCGGCCGTCATCCCGTCATGGCACTTTCTTGTCAAAACGAGAAAGCCTTGTCGAGCCGGGATACGACAGCCAATCTTCCAATTCGCACAATGATGACGTCTCGTGAGACAGAATTACATAACGTTTACGTCAACATCAAATATCAAACGTTGCCGGACCGGTCACATGCCCTTTCCTTTTCCGCCGCTTGCGCCTTATACATCGCTCAAAGCTATCGGAGAACAATCATGGATCTCGGCATCAAGGGCAAACGGGCACTCGTCCTCGCCTCCTCGCGTGGTCTCGGCCTCGGCATCGCCGTGGCGCTGGCGCGTGAGGGCGCAAACGTGCTGCTCTGCGGGCGCAGCGGCGAACAGCTGGAGGCCAATTGCAAGGCGATCAATGGCGAAGGCAACGGCCGGGCCGACTGGATCTGGGCCGATCTCGGGGACGAACGCTTCGTCGAGATGGTGACTACGGCGGTAAAGGAAAAGTTCGGCGGGCTCGATATCCTGGTCAACAATACCGGCGGGCCGACACCCGGCACGACGGAGGACATGACGGGCGAAAAGCTCGAAATCTATTTCCTCTCCATGGTCGCGCGCGTGATCACGCTCACCAATGCGCTGTTGCCCGGCATGAAGGCGCAGGGCTGGGGCCGCATCCTGACGGTTGCCTCATCCGGCGTGATCGAACCGATCGCCAATCTGGCGTTGTCGAATACGTTGCGCCCGGCCCTTGCCGGCTGGAGCAAGACGCTTGCCTCCGAAGTGGCGGGCTTCGGCGTCACCACCAACCTGCTCCTGCCGGGCAGTATCCTGACGGCGCGGCTCGACGATCTCGACGGGGCTGCGGCAAAGAGGACCGGCAAGAGCCTCGAGGAGATCCGCACCGACAAGGAAGCGCGCATTCCGGTCGGCCGCTACGGCAGGGTCGAGGAATTTGCCGCAACGGCTGCCTTCCTCTGCAGCCAGCCGGCAAGCTATATCACCGGCTCGCTCATCCGCTGCGACGGCGGCGCGGCACGATCCGTCTGAACATTCCCTCTCAGCCGACGCGGGCGGCCGCCGCCCATGTCGCCACACTTCGGATCATCTGTTCGACGTTAGCCGGATCGTCAGCAAGTTCGGCGAGCTCGGACAGACGATGGAAACCGGTCAGGATCGCAATGCGGCGGCGGTCGAGCCTGCGTCCAGTCAGCATTTCATAGGCCGATATGATGCGTGCGGTCAGATCGGGCGAGATGAAGTTCGAGTAGATGAACTCCTGGTGCAGCGGGCCGAAGCCTGAATCGGCGAAATCGTAAATGCCGTTCAGCCTCCTTTGCGCATGGTCGAAGGCCATGTTCCAGCCATGACCGTCGAAGAAGCCGTAGATGTTGCCGTAGGGATCGGGCGGCAAGGCTTCGAAATCGGAGATAATGGCCTGCGCAAAGCTCTTGATCTCAGGCGGCAGCAGCGGCAAAGCCTTGGTTCGTACCGTCTCGGGCGATTGCCATGGCTGGATAGCCCCGGCACCCGCCGACAGTATGCGATCGGCATCGAGCACATGCAGCTCGGCGTAAAAGCGCGCGAGATCTTCCGCGAGGTGCTGACGATCGCCTTCGCCAAGCGCATCGTAATCTTCGGCAATGAGATGTTCACCGTCGAGCTTGGCATGGCTGGAGAAGATCGGCGGCCCGTCGTGAATGCGCATGTCGGGAACCGCCATCGACAGCGACGGCCGAATGATATCGAGCAAGGCGGCTTCCTTCACAAGCGCTCTTTCCGCACTTGGATGGCGGGGGAACTTGAAGATCAGCGTGTCATCGACGTCGACGGCAAGCGAATCCCAGCCCTTCGCCGCCAGCTTGAAGACGGAGGCAGTGAGTTCAGGAAATATGCTCGTTATGAGAGAGCGAAACTCGCTGGCGTCCAACTCAGTCATGACGACCTGCCTTCTCTAGTTTTTCCGTGTTCTTCCCGCGCAATGGACGGCATACGGGTCGGCATCGTCGCCTGGCGAACCGCCTTCGCCGCCGCCGTCGAACGGCATCGGATTACACTGGCTCTATATTAGTATAGTTTGAATATTACGGAATATTCATTACAAAATTTTAAGCCGTTATAACCACTTAGTGATCGCGCGCCCGGAATTATGTCTTTTTTGCGCCGCAATATAAGCAGCTCAATCAGAGCATAAATTTTGCAACCTTGCTCAAGACCGGTTCTCGCCCATGAAGAAATTTTGGATCACCGTCAGCGTTATCGCAATTGCCGCCATCGGCGTCTGGCAATTCGGGAATCTGATCCCTTATGCCTCCCGCATTCCCTACCTCTCGCAGGTCATCAAACAGCCGGCCGGCGGCAATGGCGGCGGGCAGCAGGCACAGGCCGATCAGGGGCAGTCCAATCAGGGGCAGGATGGTGGCCAACATCAGGGCGGCGGGCGCAGACGGGGCGGCGGCGGCCCAACCGTCGTCAAGACCGTTGCAGCCGTGAAAACGACGCTGCCGATGGATGTGACGGCGACCGGCTGGGCCGATGCCGATGACAATACGACGATTGCCGCACAGGAACAGGGCCTGATCATCAGCATCGATGCGCAGGATGGGGCGACCGTGAAAGCCGGCGACCTGATCGCCAAGCTGGACGACCGGACGGCCAAGGCGACCGTCGACAAGGACAATGCGATGATCGTGCGCGACGCGGCAACCCTTTCGGAAGCCGAGACCGCATTGACGCGCGCGCAGGACCTCTTCAACCAGAAGGCCGGCACTCAGCAGAGCCTCGACCAGGCGGTCGCCGCCCGCGATACCGCTGCAGCCACTGTTGACGCCGACAAGGCTTCGCTTGCCTCCGATCAGATCTTGCTCGAGCACACCGACATCCGCGCTCCCTTCGACGGCCGGCTCGGAGATATTGTTGTCAGCAAGGGCGCTTTCCTCAGCGCCGGTGCGGCAATCGTCACCATCGCGAAATACGATCCGATCTATGTGAAATTCCACCTGCAGGAACGCTACCTGCGCGAGTTGAAGAGCGCTCTGGCAGGCGGTCCGGTCGAGGTCAGCACCGCCCCCAATTCCACCAAGGGGCAGGTGCGAAAGGGCGAAATCAGCTTCTACGACAACACGGTCGATACCGCCTCGGGCACGATCCTCGCCAAGGCGAAATTCGAGAATGCCTCCGGCGCGCTCTGGCCCGGCCAGTCGGTCAACATCGTCGTGCATTTCAACAATGACGAACAGCAGGTGGTGGTGCCGACGGTTGCCGTCAGCCCTGGTCCGGAGGGCTTCTTCGCCTTCGTCGCCAAGGACGGCAAATCGCATCTGACGCCCGTCACCATTGCCCGCGCAAATGGCGGCTTCACGGCTATAGAATCAGGTCTTCAGGCAGGCGATCACGTCGTCGTCGAGGGTCAGGGCCAGCTCAGCGACCAGCAGGCGATCAACGAGCAATTCGACGAAAAGGCGCTTGATGTCGCCTCTGCCGAAGAGCCTCGGCAACAGCAGCCCTCCGAGACGATCGCGGTGGGAGCTCAGCAATGATCCCGAATTTCTGTATCCAGCGCCCTGTCGCAACGACGCTGCTTGCGATCGGCGTCATTCTGGCCGGTCTTGCCGGTTATCAGCTCGTACCCGTCGCGGCCCTGCCGCAGGTCGACTTTCCCACCATCAACGTTTCGGCGCAGTTGAGCGGTGCCTCGCCGCAGACGATGGCGACCTCGGTTTCGACGCCGCTGATCAAGCAGTTCGAGACCATTCCCGGGATCACCGAAATCAGCGCCTCCAGTTCGCTCGGCAGCACCAGCATCGTGCTGCAGTTCGACCTCAGTCGTAATATCGATGCGGCCGCAGCCGACGTGCAGGCCGCGATTTCGCATGCCACCCGGCAACTGCCCGACAATCTGACGACGCCGCCGAGTTATCGCAAGACGAACCCGGCCGATGCGCCTGTCATGCTGCTCTCGGTGCAGAGCAACACCATGCCGCGCAGCAAACTTGACGACATCGCCGAGAACATCATCTCGCCGTCGCTTTCGACGCTTCCCGGCGTTGCCCAGGTCAGCGTCTACGGTGCGCAGACCTATGCCGTGCGCGTCGAGGTCGATCCCAACAAACTGCTGACCCGTGGCATCGGCATCGACACCGTCAACAAGGCGCTCGCTGCCGCCAACAGCCAGCAGCCTGTGGGAACGCTGCAGAACAATTCGCAGAGCATGACCATCACGGCGAACACGCAGAGCACCAGTGCCGAGCAATTCCGTTCGCTCGTCATTGCCAATCCGAACGGCGCGCCGATCCACCTTGGCGATATTGCCGACGTGCAGGACAGCGTCGAGAACCAGTATACCGGCAGCTGGTATGACGGCCAACGCGGCATCATCCTCGCTATCCAGCGCCAGCCGGATGCCAACACGGTCGATGTCGTCGATGCGATCAACGCCAAGCTGCCGCAGCTTCACGCCGAAATCCCGCCCTCGGTCAACACGGTCGTCATGAATGACGCAGCAAAGCCGATTCGCGATGCCATCTCCGATGTGAAGTTCACGCTGCTGCTGACGATCGGCCTCGTCGTTCTCGTCATCTACCTCTTTACCGGCCATGCGACCGCAACGATCATTCCCGGGCTTGCCGTTCCGCTGTCGCTGATCTCGACTTTCGGCATGATGTATGTGCTCGGCTACAGTATCGACAATATCTCGCTGCTCGGGCTGACGCTCGCGGTGGGGCTCGTGGTGGACGATGCGATCGTCATGCTCGAGAACATCCTGCGCCATGTCGAGGAAGGTATGCCGGTGCGGGAAGCAGCGATCAAGGGTGCGGGCGAAGTCAGCTACACCATCATTTCCATGTCGGTTTCGCTGATCGCGGTCTTCATCCCGATCCTGCTGATGGGCGGCGTTGTCGGCCGCGTGTTCAACGAATTCGGCATGGTGGTCGCCATCGCCATCATCTCCTCGGCAATCGTCTCGCTAACCGTGACGCCGATGCTCGCCTCCCGCCTGTCCAACCACCAGAGCCGCCCGCCGCTCATCATCCGCATCTTCGATGCCGGCTTCGAACGGACGCTGCGCGGCTATGACAGGGCTGTCGGCTGGTGCCTTCGCCACCGCCCCACGATCCTCGGCGTTTTCCTCGCCTCGGTCGCGCTGACGATCTATTTCTTCATGACGCTGCCGACGAGCTTCTTCCCACAGGAGGATATAGGCCGCCTGACGATCAGCACGCAGGCCCGGCAGGACATTTCCTATTCCGCGATGTCGGCGCTGCAGCAGCAGGCGGCAGCCGCCGTGAAAGCGAACCCGGCGGTCAACCACGTGATGTCGACGATCGGCGGCAATCCCAACAAGCCGCAGAACAACGGCTCTATGTTCGTCGAACTCAAGGACAAGAAGCAGCGTGTACCGCTTGACCAGACGTTGCGCGAACTGCGCACGGCGATCAACAAGATCCCCGGCTTGCAGGCCTTCGTGACGCCGAACCAGAGCCTGCGCTTCGGCGGCCGCCAGACTGCCAGCCAATATCAGTTGGTCGTGCAGGCACTGAACGCCGACCAGACCAACCTGTGGGCCGGCAAGATCCAGGCGGCGATGCGCAAGGATCGCCTCTTCACGGACGTGACCTCGGACGCGCAGAACAACGCCCTGCAGGCCAATATCGTCATCGATACCGAGCGGGCCTCCGCCTACGGTATCGACAACGACACGCTACGCACGACACTGCAGGAATCCTTCAGCGGATATGCGGCGGCGGAAATCCAGTCGACCGGCGACAGCTACGACGTCATCGTCGAATACGACACCAGCAAACCCTGGGACGACCAGAAGCTGTCGGAGATCCGCGTCGCCTCCTCCAATGGCAGCCTGGTGCCGCTGTCGAACTTCGCGCATGTCGAGCGCACGGTCGGCCCCGTGACAATCAACCAGACGGGCCAGTTGGTCTCGACCACCGTTTCCTTCAACCTGCCGGAAGGCGTATCGCTCAGCGACGCGACCGCGGCAATCGACCAGATCAAGACGGAAATGAGCATGCCGGCTGACGTCTTCACCTCCTATGGCGGTACAGCGCAGATCTTCGAGCAGTCTCAGGGCAATACGCCATACCTCATCCTGGCGGCGGTGCTGACCATCTATGTCGTGCTCGGCGTGCTCTATGAAAGCTTCATCCATCCGCTCACCATTCTCTCCGGCCTGCCTGCGGCGGCATTCGGTGCGCTGCTGGCGCTTGATATTATGGGCTTCGATCTGTCGATCATCGCCCTGATCGGCCTGCTGATGCTGATCGGCATCGTCAAGAAGAACGCGATCATGATGATCGACGTGGCGGTGGAGACCATGCGCACGACGGGCGAAAAGGCGACGGTGGCGATCCACGAGGCCTGCGTGCGACGATTCCGGCCGATCATGATGACGACCTTCTGCGCCCTGCTCGGCGCCCTGCCGATCGCGCTCGGCACCGGCGCAAGCTCGGAACTGCGCCAGCCGCTCGGCATTGCCGTCGTCGGCGGCCTGATCGTCTCGCAGATGCTGACGCTGTTCATCACCCCGGTCATCTTCGTCGAGATGGACCGCTTCGGCAATTTCCTCGGCCGCCTCATCGGCCACAAGAAGGTCGAGGAGCCGGAGGTGCAGGAGGCAAGGGCAATGGCTGCCGAGTGATGACGGCCCTCTGAGTTCGGCATTGCCGATTGACCCTTGCGGCGCACTTCTTCTTCCAACCGGGAGAAGAAGTGCGCCCGTGATCACATCAACTTCCGCTCCTCTTGAATGTGTCACGCCTCTGTGGCATCACCCGCCCTCCTTGATCCGGGCGTTCGCACGCCCTTGCGGAGCAACGCTCCGTCTCCAATAACAATCGGCATGAAGAGGTGCGGGCATGGCTCAGGCGCTGGGTTTCGACTTCGGCACGACGAATACGGTTCTCGCCATGGCGGATGGCGGGGCGACACGCTCGATGGCGTTCACGAGCACGGAGGGTACGGCAGACAGCATGCGCACGGCGCTTTCCTTCATGAAGGATGCCCAGCTCGGCGCTTCGGCGCTAAAGGTGGAAGCGGGCCATGCGGCGATCCGCCAATTCGTCGACAATCCCGGCGAATGTCGCTTCCTGCAGTCGATCAAGACCTTTGCCGCCAGCGCGCTGTTCCAGGGCACGCTGATCTTTGCCAAGCGGCATAATTTCGAAGATTTGATGGAGATCTTCGTGCGGCGCCTGCGCAACTATGCCGGCGACCACTGGCCTTCGGATG
The DNA here is from genome assembly GCF_005862305.2 of Rhizobium indicum. Classification (NCBI taxonomy): domain Bacteria; kingdom Pseudomonadati; phylum Pseudomonadota; class Alphaproteobacteria; order Hyphomicrobiales; family Rhizobiaceae; genus Rhizobium; species Rhizobium indicum. The sequence continues at coordinate 1,169,760 of NZ_CP054021.1, forward strand.
TCAGCCGCATCGTCACCGGCCGGCCGGTGCATTTTGCCGGCGCCAGCCCCGATCCGGCGCTGGCGACCGAGCGCTACAATGAAGCGCTGTCGCGCTTCGGCTTTCCCGAAATCCACTATGTCTACGAGCCGGTCGCCGCCGCCTTCTATTTCGCGCAGAACCTGAAGCAGGATGCCACCGTGCTGGTCGCCGATTTCGGCGGCGGCACCACCGACTATTCGCTGATCCGCTTCGAGACCGTCGCCGGCAAGCTGACGGCAACGCCGATCGGCCATTCCGGCGTCGGTGTCGCCGGCGACCATTTCGACTACAGGATGATCGACAACATCGTCGCGCCGCTGATCGGCAAGGGCAGCCATTTCAAAAGCTTCGACAAGATCCTTGAAGTGCCGTCCAACTACTATTCCAGCTTCGGCCGCTGGAACCAGCTGTCGATCTTCAAGACGACGCGCGAATTCGAGGATCTGAAGAAGCTGGTGCGCACCAGCCTGGAACCGGAAAAGCTCGAAATCTTCATCGACCTGATCGATCATGACGAGGGCTACCCGCTCTATCAGGCGGTGTCGGCGACGAAGATGGCGCTCTCGGCCTCCGAGGAAGCGGCTTTCGATTTCGCGCCGCTTGGCCGCAGCGGACATCGCAGCATCAAGCGCAGCGACTTCGAAGGCTGGATCGCCGATGATCTCGCCCGCATCGAAGGCGCGCTCGACGACGTGCTCGACAAGACCGAGACGAAACCATCGGAGATCGACAAGGTGTTCCTGACCGGCGGCACCTCCTTCGTGCCGGCGGTGCGCCGCATCTTTACCGAACGCTTCGAGCGCGACCGGATCGAAAGCGGCGGCGAGCTGCTGTCGATTGCCCATGGCCTGGCGCTGATCGGCGAACGCGACGACATCGCACAATGGACTGTGCTATAGAGCCGGCAAGGGCGGGCAATCGGTCGCCCGCCCTTTCAATGCCACTGTCACTCCGCTAAGCTTGCCCGCATGATCTCCGCCAACGACCTTTCCCCAGCCGAGCTCGCAGCGCTTCTGCATTTCCATGCGGATGCCGGCGTGGAATGGCTCTTGGAGGAAGAGGCGATCGACCGCTTCGCCGAGTTCGAGGCGATGAAGGCCGCCCGCCGCCCGGCGGCGGCACAGGCGCAGCAGCAACGTCCCGCCGCTGGGGAACGCTCTGCCCCAGGCCAGGCACAGCTGCGCCCGAATGCAGCGGCACGCCCAGCGCCTGCCGAACGCGCAGCGTCCGGCCCGCAACCGGCAATCCCGGATGGCGAGGCGGTGCAGCAGGCGCGCTTCGTCGCCGAAACCGCGCGATCGCTCGTCGAGCTCAAGACCGCGATCGAAGCCTTCAACGGCTGCAACCTCAAGCACAGCGCCCGCTCGACCATCTTTGCCAGCGGCGATGCCGAAAGCGGGATCATGGTGATCGGCTCGGCGCCGAGCGCCGAAGACGATCGCGAGGGCATGCCCTTCTCGGGAAAATCCGGCCAGCTGTTCGACAAGATGCTGGCGGCGATCGGGCTGACGCGCTCAGCCATTCTGTTGACGCAGGTCATCCCCTGGCGACCACCTGGCAATCGTGCGCCCTCGGCCGCGGAAATGGACATCTGCCGCCCCTTCATCGAGCGGCAGATCGCGCTTGCCGAACCGAAGGCGATCCTGCTGCTCGGCAATTTTTCGGCGCGTTTCTTCTTCGGCGAAAACGATACGATTCACGGGTTACGTGGCCGTTGGAAGGAGATTGCGGCTGCGGACTGTGTCATTCCTGCCATAGCCAGCCTGCATCCGCAGGATCTGTTAACCGCACCTGTAAACAAGCGGCTGGCCTGGAACGACCTGCTCGCCTTTCAAGCGAAGCTTAAGTCCCTCTCTTTGCTTAGAAATTAGCCAAAGTTGAATAATTTGTGAATCAACCTATGCGATTTTCGCATGGCTGCATCCCGCCGTGACGCATTGCGGAATCTATGCTGCATCGCAATATCAGCTGTGTCTTGGGAGGAATCACAGGAACCAAGGCCATGAACAAGCGTTTTCGTCCTATCCATAGCGGGTTTGAAACCCTTCGCCTCGCCGGCGACCAGGTTCGTTCCACTCAAGGCTACAGCCGTTTCGGCTTTGTCACGAACGAACAGATGATTGCCCGCGGCACCGGCATCAACAGCCGTACGGCGCGCCCGAACGCCATTTTTTCGGACTTCCAGCAATATTGAGCAGAGACTCAAAGTGTTGCAGCGTCCTTTGCGCGTCTGAAAAGACGCGCGGCGCTGCAAGCGCTTCGCCTGCCCTTTCGTGTCAAGAGTACCCCAACATGTCGACGATCCTGATATCGCTTCTGCGCAACATCGAAACATTCGAGCATATCCGCGTCGCGGTCTGCGCCGCGCGGGAATATGAGCGCGAGCTTTCGGTCAAGCCAGCCGATGCTGGCGCGCCTATTAGAGCAGACGCTACAGCCATCGTTCTCTGATCACACGGCCATTTCTTCGATCTGGGCCTTCGCCCATTCGAAGGCTTCGTCGACATAGGCGAACTTGACCGCCTGCCAGGCGCAATATTCCTCGACGAAATTCCGCGATATCCAAAGGTGCGTCTTGCGCGGCTCGTCATGCCAGCCGACGCAGCCGCGCTGCGCCGCCTTTGCCAGCACCCGCTGCAGATGGGTGCGCGACATCATGAAATCGGCTGCGAGCGCACGGGTTTCGACCCGGCCGATGGAAAACCTGTCCGGCTCGCTGCTGTCCATATCCATCCGGGCGATGAAATTGTCGACGACGAGGCCGCCAGCTTCCGTCCAGAGGAACAACGCCACCTGCTCCGGCGGCTCGCGCCAGGCGGCATCTTCCAGGCAATGGCGGGCAATGCGCGGCTGAACGAGCCGCATCAAGGATGGATTTGCCTGGAAAAATGCTGCCCTTTGACCGCCGTCGAGCAGGTCGAGCGCACCGAGATTGCCGAGAATCCAGGCAAACATCGCCTGATGGCTGACATCGGCCGGCTCGAAATGACGTGGCCGCCGCCGCTCGTCGCCGGGCGTGTGGGTTATGAAGCGGTAGGTAAAGAGCTCTTCGATGAAGGCGAGCACTGTGTTGCGGCTCGCCACCTTGTGCGCGGTGATGCGCCCGGTCAGCCGCACGGCGGTGAAACCCGATGTCGGGTCGCGCGGGTCATATTCCAGGTTGAGGGCATAGGCAGTCTGGGTCAGAAGCCAGCGCTGATGCGAGGCGAGCAATCGTGCCAATCGTGGGCCGGCATCGAACATGCCGCGCATCTGCCCGGCCAAAAAGCGAATGCTCATCAGGAAGGAAGAGTTCCCCACCAATTGCTCCGCTGTGAATGCCATTATGCTTTTCTCCACCCCCGCTCGCCGGCCAGCGTTCGGAGCAACGACACCGAGAGCTCCTCCGGCATCAGCGGCCATTCAGACATGCACAGCTTGGAATAAATGATACTCTCTCATGTTCAACAATCATATTCCACAGGCCGGCGGTATCCCAAGAATTCACCATTCTTTTCGCTCTTTGAGCGCAAGTTTCAAGCCGCCGCAATCCCCGCGTTAAAACCTTGATAAATATGCGCTTGCAGGCGTCAGGCTTGCGGCGTCGTGGCCTTGCGCGCCTCTCTCTGCTCGATGCCCAGCTGATGCTCGCGATAGATGATGAAGATGCCGGCGGCGACGACGATGACGGTGCCGATCAGCATGGTCACGCTCGGCACGTCGCCGAAGACGAAGTAGGCGACAATGCCGCCGAGCAGGATCGACGTATATTCGAACGGCGCGATGGTGGAAACGTCGGCATGGCGGTAACTTTCCGTCAGCAGGATCTGTGCGACACCGCCGCAAAAACCGGCGGCGATCAGATAGAGCGCCGTCGGCCATGCCAGGATGAGCCAGCCGAAGGGAAGAGAAGCCAGCGAGAAGACCGAGGCGGTGATCGAGAAATACAGCACGATCGTCGCCGTCTTCTCTTCCTCGACGAGGCGGCGCACCTGGATCATCGCCACGCCGCCGAGAACGGCCGAGAGCAACACGCAGAGCGCGCCGACGGCCTGTTCTGCTTCCATGCCGCCGTCGCGAAACAGCGTGAGTTTCGGCCAGGAAACGATGGCGACTCCGACGATGCCGACCAGGACGGCGCTCCAGCGATAGATGCGTACGGTCTCGCCGAGAAAAACGGCAGCGAAGATGACGGCGACGAGTGGCAACGCATAGCCGAGCGCAATCGCCTCGGGCAGCGGCAGATGCAGCAGGCCGTAGAAACCGAAAGCCATCGACATGATGCCAATCGTGCCGCGCTTCAGGTGACCGACTGGATTGGCCGTGTAGAAGGCGGCGCGCAGCTGCCTGTTATAGGCCAGATAGGCCATGATCGGGAAAAGCGCGAAGAACGACCTGCAGAAGGTGACCTGCCCCGGCGGGATGTCTGAGCCCGCCAGCTTGATGAAGGTCTGCATGGCCAGGAAGACCACGACCGACGAGACTTTCAGCGCAATGCCTCTCATCGGGTTTCTGAGAACCGAGTGCATGATCCTGGCTCTTAATACTGCTCAAGCGGAACGGGGGGACGCGTTCGACTCGGGAACGCAGCGGGTGACGTCTTCCATCGTAGCGAAAGAAAAAACCGATTGGCGAAAAAACCGCAAGCAACGTGAGAGAATCACAGAAACGCCGTCAGCGGCAGGCCCAACCGTGCTGCTTATGCGCCACCGCTCTGAAATTTCTCGTTTTGAGCCATTCACCCCGAAAATGTTCATCTCGCGGGGCTAGCTGTTAACCAATTGAAAACCATAGGCAAGCATCGTTTTTATCGCTGATCTCGAAATTTTCTTCACCACACAAACAATTGCCCGCTCCTTCCAGGATCATATTTGATGAAGCCGCTTAGCGCCGAAACCATTGCCCAGTCGCAGAATGCGACACCGCGCTCCATGCGCGTCGTCACCGACGGCATCAGCACCGACCTCGAGCGCTTCAGCGCCGACAACACCCATATCGTCAAGCAGATCAAGCTGCTGGCGATCAATGCGCTGATCGAAGCAGCCAGAGCCGGCGAGACCGGAAAGGGCTTTGCGGTCGTTGCCAACGAGGTGCAGCGACTGGCGCAGATCGCGACCGATATCACCGGCAGGTTCGAAAGCAACGTGCTTGGCCGCATCGGCCTCAGCCGCGCCATGGCCGATTCGCTGGTCGAGGAGATGGAGGGCGTTCGTCTCACCGATCTGGCGCAGACGCTGGTGCAGCTCATCGTCCGCAATCTCTTCGAGCGCACGGCCGATGTGCGCTGGTGGGCGACAGATCCGGCGCTCTGGCAGGCGCTGCAGAACCCGGGCCGGGAAACCGTCGCCTTTGCGGCGGAGCGTCTCGGCGCCATCAACCGCTTCTACACCGTCTACCTCGATCTCGTCATGACCGATCTCTCGGGCAAGGTGATCGCATCCGCCAATCCCAAGTTTCAGCGCAAGATCGTCGGCACGAGCCTTGCCGGCGATCCGTGGTTCCGCGCGGCGTCGGCCTGCTCCTCCGGCGACGCTTATATCGTCGACGACGTCAAATCGAGCCCGCTCCACGACGCCAGGCATGCGCTCGTTTATGCCACCGGCATCCGCGAGGAGGGCAAGCTCGACGGGCGGCTGATCGGCACGCTCGGCGTCTATTTCGACTGGCAGAACCAGGGCCAGGCGATCGTCGAGAAAGAGGCAAACCTGCCGCCGCAGCTGGCAGAAAAAACGACGGTCATGCTGCTCGACGGCAAGAGCCGGGTGATCGCCACCACCAATCCCGCCTTGCTCTTTTCGCATTTCGCGCTCGCCAATCCGTCCGGTCAGGCGAAAGGCAGCTACTACGACAATAACGGCTCGATCGTCGCCTTCGCGCGCACTCTCGGCTACGAGGATTACGACGGGCTCGGCTGGTACGGCGTCGTCGTGCAGCAGACGGAAAACGACGCGACGATCAAGGCTGTGCTCAACCTTAAGTAGCACCCGTCGCCCCACAGTGGCGCTCATCCGTTTCCAATAAGATATTTTGCCCGCGAACTTGGTGTTCGCGGGCAATTTGCTTTAAGTTTAGTTCAGACTTTAATGTAATCATCCCCGGCAAAATTTATGGCAGAGTGCGCCCGCCTCTGTATTCCGCGGTTATCAAATAACGGTCTTCAGGAAACACCATGCGAACAGATACCGGCCAGGTCATTCATCTGGCAGATTACCGTCCCACCGACTTCGTGCTGGAACGTGTGGACCTGACCTTCGAACTCGACCCGACGGAGACAAAGGTCGAGGCACGTCTGATCTTTCATCGTCGCCCGGGCACCGATCCGGCAGCGCCGATCGTTCTCGACGGCGACGAACTGACGCTGTCGGGGCTGCTGTTAGACCAGGTGGAATTGGACCCTTCGCGTTACGACGCAACACCGGAAAGCCTGACGGTGCGCGACCTGCCGGAGAGCGCGCCCTTCGAACTGACGATCACCACCGTCATCAACCCTGAGGCCAACACCAAGCTGATGGGCCTTTACCGCACCGGCGGCATCTACTGCACGCAATGCGAGGCGGAGGGTTTCCGCCGCATCACCTATTTCCCCGACCGGCCCGACGTGCTTGCGCCGTTCACGGTCAACATCATCGCCGACAAGGACGCCAACCCGCTGCTTTTGTCGAACGGCAACTTCCTCGGCGGCGCCGGCTACGGCCCCGGCAAGCATTTCGCCGCCTGGTTCGATCCGCATCCGAAGCCGAGCTATCTCTTTGCGCTCGTCGCCGGCGATCTCGGCGTCGTCGAAGATACGTTCACGACCATGTCCGGCCGTGAGGTGGTGCTGAAGATCTATGTCGAGCACGGCAAGGAGCCGCGCGCAGCCTATGCCATGGACGCCCTGAAACGCTCGATGAAGTGGGACGAAGAGAGGTTCGGCCGCGAATACGATCTCGACATCTTCATGATCGTCGCCGTCTCCGACTTCAACATGGGCGCGATGGAGAACAAGGGCCTCAACGTCTTCAACGACAAATACGTGCTTGCCGATCCCGAGATCGCCACCGATGCCGACTATGCCAATATCGAGACGATCATCGCGCATGAATATTTCCACAACTGGACCGGCAACCGCATCACCTGCCGCGACTGGTTCCAGCTGTGCCTCAAGGAAGGCCTCACGGTCTATCGCGACCACGAATTCTCTTCCGACCAGCGCTCGCGCGCCGTCAAGCGCATCGCCGAAGTGCGCCACCTGAAATCGGAGCAGTTCCCGGAAGATGGCGGCCCGCTCGCCCATCCGGTGCGGCCGACGACATATCGTGAGATCAATAATTTCTACACGACGACCGTCTATGAAAAGGGCAGCGAAGTCACGCGCATGATCGCGACGCTGCTCGGCAAGGACGGCTTCAAGAAAGGCATGGACCTCTATTTCGACCGCCATGACGGTGAGGCCGTGACGATCGAGGATTTCGTCAAATGCTTCGAGGATGCAAGCGGACGCGACCTCACGCAATTTTCGCTCTGGTACCATCAGGCCGGCACGCCGCTCGTCACCGCATCGGGCAGCTATGATGCGGCGGCCGGCAGCTTCACCCTGTCGCTCGAACAGATGATCCCGGCAACGCCCGGCCAGCCGAGCAAGGAGCCGATGCATATTCCGCTCAGCCTCGCGCTGTTTGGCGAAAACGGCGGCAAGATCGAGCCGACCTCGGTCGACGGCGCGGAATATGCCGGCGAGGTGCTGCATCTCACAGGTCGCACGCAGACGGCCGTGTTCCATGGCGTTGGCTCGCGGCCGGTCGTTTCGATCAACCGCAGCTTCTCGGCGCCGATCAACCTGCATTTCGATCAGAGCCCGGCCGATCTTGCCCGTCTCGCCCGCCATGAGACCGATCACTTCGCCCGCTGGCAGGCATTGACCGACCTGGCGCTGCCGAACCTGCTGAAAGCGGCACGCGACGCCCGCGAGGGCAAGCCTGTGATCTGCGAGGCGACCTTCGTCGAGACGCTGATTGCCGCCGCCGCCGACGAGAGCCTCGAGCCCGCCTTCCGCGCCCAGGCGCTGGCTCTGCCGAGCGAATCCGATATCGCCCGTGAACTTGGCGGCAACAACGATCCCGATGCCATCCATGCCGGCCGGCAGGCGGTCCTGAAACAGATCGCCGATGCCGGAAAGGATGTCTTTGCCGGCCTCTACGCAGCGATGACGACATCAGGCGATTTCAACCCGGATGCGAAAAGCGCCGGCCTGCGGGCGCTGCGCAATAGCGCCCTCACCTACCTCTCGCATGCCGAAGAGACGCCGGCCCGCGCCAAGGCCGCCTTCGATGCGGCCAACAATATGACCGATCTCAGTCATGCGCTGACGATCCTCGCGCATCGTTTTCCCGACAGCGCGGAGACGAGCGAGGCGCTCGCCACCTTCCGTGACCGCTTCGCGGAAAATGCGCTCGTCATCGACAAATGGTTCGCGATCCAGGCCGGCATTCCGGGCGTAAAAACCCTGGGACGGGTCCGCGCCCTGATGGACGATCCGCTCTTCAAGCGCACCAATCCAAACCGGATGCGGTCGCTGGTCGGCACCTTCGCCTTTGCCAACCCGACGGGATTCGGCCGCGCCGATGGCGAAGGCTATCGCTTCCTCGCGGATCAGATTCTCGATATCGACAGGCGCAACCCTCAGCTTGCCGCCCGCATCCTCACCTCGATGCGCTCCTGGCGCTCGCTCGAACCCGTGCGTGCCGATCACGCCCGCTCGGCGCTGATCGAGATCGAGCGAGCCGCCGATCTTTCGACCGACGTGCGCGATATCGTCGAGCGCACGCTTAAAGGGTAATTTGCTTCGACTGGCCATCAGGAGAAAATCGGCGGCCGGTCGCCCAGCACCTCGAATCACCTGGAAAAACCCGAAATTATAAATAGTTAACGGATTTTTACCTTTGCCTCTGGACAAGGCGAATCACCCATGATTCTCTAGGTCAGGTTCGAGCGAGCGGCGCGCGAATCACATGAGGGACAGGCGAAGAGATGATGGACGTGCGGCGGGCAACCGTGGCCGGAGGACGGCTGCGTGTCGATTTTGACGGGCTCAAAGCCTGGCGCGACAGCCTTTCGGGCCATGCGACATCGGAACCACTTCTCCGTTATCTGCCGAAGGCCGAGCTGGTCTTGAAGCGGGCCATCCCGGCGCTGATCGTCGCCTTCCTCTCCGTCGTCGCCGCCTCGCATTTCTTCGGCATGATGAGCGAATATGGGCGTCTGGAGGCCTCGGCGCGCCATGCCACCGCACTTTCGGCGGCGACCGCCTCTGCGGTGTTTGCAGATGCGGCCGACATCTTCGACAGCGGCGATATTACCGGGGCGCAGGCCCGCCTCGCCAAATACCTGCCGCAGGACCGGCTGGACAGCGGCGCTTTCGTGCTGCTCGTGCAGGCAAGCGGCAAGGTTTTTGCCGCGACCACCGCCGGGCTTTCGCATGTTGGCAGCAATGTCGGCGATTTCTTCCCCGAGGTCTCGGCGATCCGCCGCTTCGGCGATCGCGCCGGCGTCATCGAAACGACGATCGGCGGCGTGCCGCACTATGCCGAGATCACGCTGATGGGCAATGCCGGCGGTTATATCGTCGCCGCCACCTCGCTTGACGAGATCGACCGGCTCTGGCGCGAGGAACTGGCGCTCAACGTCACGCTGTTTGCCGGCATCTCCTCCATCCTGCTCGTCATCCTCTATGCCTATTACACGCAGGTAAAGCGCGCCCGCGACGCCGACGACATCTTCCTGGAATCGAACCTGCGCGTCGAGACGGCGCTGTCGCGCGGCCGCTGCGGCCTCTGGGACTTCGATTTCGAGAACCGCGAATTCTTCTGGTCGCGCTCGATGTACGACATGCTCGGTCTGCCGGGCTCCGACAAGACGATGGGTTTCGGCGAAGCCGCCCGCCTGATGCATCCCGATGACGGCGGGCTCTACGAGATCGCGCGCGCCATCGGCAAGGGCGCTTCCGGCCAGGTCGATCAGATCTTCCGCATGCGTCATGCCGGCGGCCACTATGTCTGGATGCGGGCGCGCGCCCAGGTGATCCGCAGCAATTCCGGCCGTATGCACCTGATCGGTATCGCGATGGACGTGACCGAACAGCATCGGCTCGCCCAGCGCTACGCAGAAGCCGACCAGCGCCTGGCCGACGCCATCGAATGCACCTCGGAAGCCTTCGTGCTCTGGGACAAGAACGATCGGCTGGTCATGTGCAACACGCATTTCCAGCAGGCCTATGGCCTGCCGGACAGCGTGCTCGTGCCCGGCACCGAGCGCTCGACCGTCAATGCCGCCGCCGCCCGGCCTGTCATCGAACGGCGGATTTCCGATGCCGACGGCTCCGGTTATTCGCGTACGACGGAGGTGCAGCTTGCCGACGAGCGCTGGCTGCAGATCAACGAGCGGCGCACCCGCGACGGCGGCAGGGTCTCGGTCGGCACCGACATCACGCTGATGAAACGCCATCAGGAGCGGCTGCGCGAATCCGAGCGCCGGCTGATGGCGACGATCGGCGATCTTTCCGCCTCGCGCCAGACGCTGGAGATCCAGAAATCCGAGCTTTCGACGGCCAACGCCAACTACCAGGCGGAGAAGGAACGCGCCGAGGCCGCCAACAAGGCGAAATCGGAATTCCTCGCCAACATGTCGCATGAGCTGCGCACGCCGCTCAACGCCATCCTCGGCTTCTCGGAAATCCTGCAGAACCAGATGTTCGGTCCGCTCGGCTCGCTGAAATACGACGAATATGCCCGCGATATTCATGACAGCGGCAAACATCTGCTCAACGTCATCAACGACATTCTCGACATGTCGAAGATCGAAGCCGGCCATGTCAGGCTGCATTGCGAGCGCATCGATCTTGTGCCGCTGATCGAGGAAAGCCTGCGCTTCACCGCCATGCCCGCGGCTGAAAAGAACATCGTCATCGAACAGCGCATCTGCTCCGGCCTAACGCTGATGGCCGACCGCCGGGCGATGAAACAGGTGCTGCTCAACCTGCTCTCCAATGCGGTGAAGTTCACCGACAATGGCGGCCGCATCGCGGTGCGCACCCGCCGCGTCGACGGCGCCGTCGTCGTCACCATCGCCGACACCGGCATCGGTATTCCACGCTCGGCGCTGTCGAAGATCGGCCAGCCCTTTGAGCAGGTGCAGAGCCAATATGCCAAAAGCAAGGGTGGCTCCGGCCTCGGGCTCGCCATCTCCCGCTCGCTGACCTCGCTGCATGGCGGCCGCATGAAGATCCGCTCACGCGAAGCGGTCGGCACCGTGATCTCGCTGCGCATTCCTGACGATATCTAAGCTCAGGCCAGAGCCGGTCTTTTTCAACCGGCCGATGCGGCGGTGAAAACCGCCAGCTGAGCGGCGAAAGCACGCTTGTATGCCGGCCGCGTTTCGCCGCGGGCGACATAGGCGGAGAGGTTCGGATATTCCCCCAGTATAGCAGATCCCTTCAACCTGAGCAGCACCGACACCATCAGCAGGTCACCGGCGCTGAACGCACCATCGAGCCAGTCGGCATCGCCAAGACGGTGGGAGAGGTCGGCCAGCCGTTTTCGGATGCTGTCCTCAAGGGCGGAAAGGCGATGGTCGTACCAAGGCTTGTCGCGCTCGAGGATCATGACGAGAGCGCGGTCGAAGATCGGCGGCTCCACCGTGTTGAGCGCGGCAAACATCCATGTGAGCGCGCGCGCCCGGGCATTCGCATCGTTCGGCAGGAGGCCCGCTTGGTGCTCGCCGATATGGAAGACGATCGCGCCGGACTCGAATAAAGCGAGATCGCCTTCCTCATAGGTCGGGATCTGCCCGAAAGGCTGAAGTGCGAGATGCGCGGGTTCTCTCATCGTCTTGAACGAAACAAGACGAACGTCGTAAGGCTGGCCCACTTCTTCGAGCGCCCAGCGAACGCGCATGTCACGCGCCAGACCCCTGCCGCGATCGGGCGACCGTTCAAAAGCGGTAATGGTAATCGTCATTGGTGTTCTCCATAGCTTTGTCCTGAGGACGACTGGCTAAACGAGAATCCGACAGGCGACGCTCGAGATAATCCTCGCGGTCGTTCCATCTGATGTGAGATCAGGCTTTCACGACATTCAGGAATATTTTCCGAACCGCTTTCGACAGCCGCTTCACCTCCGCTTCCAGCGTCTTGATGTCAGGGCAGTCGCCGGCGCGGCAGACGAGTTCGACGAGACCCGCGGGCGCCTCCTTCGGATCGAACAGGCCGTCGATGGAGAGGCGGATCAGTTGCGAAAGGCCGGTATAAAGCGTGAAGGCCTCGAGGCATATGTCGAGATCGACTGTTGTCATCAGCGGCTCGCCAAGTACCTTCAGGGCTTCGCCGGTGCTCACCTCATTGACGGCAATGCCGACGCCCTTGGTCGGCGCGATCAGCGCCAGATACTGGGCGATGAATTCGAGATCGATGACGCCGCCGGGAATGAGCTTCAGGTCCCACGGGCCGGAGGGCGGCTTTTCCTTGTCGATCAGTTCGCGCATTTCGGCGACATCATGCGCCACCTTGGCGATGTCGCGATCGGCCGACAGCACCTCGCGGACGATATGTTCCGCCTCGGCGATCAGGCTCTCATCGCCGCAAATCAGCCGGGCGCGGCTGAGCGCCATATGCTCCCAGGTCCATGCCTCTTCACGCTGATATTTGCCGAAGGCATTGATGCGGGTGGCGACCGGCCCCTTGTTGCCGGATGGGCGCAGCCGCATGTCGACCTCATAGAGCACGCCTTCGGCGGTCGGCGCCGACAAGGCGGCCATCAGTCTCTGGGTGATGCGGGTGAAGTAACGCGTCGCATCGAGCGGCTTCGGCCCGTCGGATTCGGAAGCCGCATCGTCATAATCATAGAGCAGGATCAGATCGATGTCGGAACCGGCCGTCAGCTCGAAGCTGCCGAGCTTGCCCATGCCGGCGACCGCGATGCGCCCGCCGGGATAGTCGCCGTGTGCTGCCCGCATCTCGCCGACCACGGCATCGAGTGCCGCCGCAATGATGAGGTCGGCGAGATGGGTGAAGGCACGTGCGGCCATCCCGCCGTTGATCGCACCGGTGAGCAGGCGGATGCCGATCAGAAAGCGCTGCTCGGCGGCGAAGATGCGCAGCCGGTCGAGCACCTCTTCATAGTGGCGGGCCTGGGCAAGCGAGCCCTTCAGCCGTTCGCCGAGATAGTCGCGCGTCGGCAGCTCGGCCATCAGGCCGGGATCGAGCATGCCGTCGAAGACATGCGGCCTGGCGGCAATCACCTCGGCAAGCCGGGGCGCCGAGGACATGATGTTGACGATCAGCGACAGCAGCGCCGGGTTGCTGCCGAGCAGCGAAAACAGCTGGATGCCGGAGGGAAGGCCGGAGATGAAGCTGTCGAAGCGCAGCAGCGCCTCGTCGGCGCGCTTGCTTTCGCCGAAGACCCGCAGGAGCTGCGGCGCCAGCTCCGTCAGCCTTTCGCGCGCCTCGACTGATTGCGTCGCCCGGTAGCGGCCGTAGTGCCAGGTGCGGATGATGCGCGAAATGTCGGACGGTCTGGTGAAGCCGAGCTTCTTCAGCGTCTCCAGCGTATCCGGGTCGTCGCCCTGGCCGGTGAAGACGAGGTTGCCGGTGTCGGTCGAGAGCTTGCTCTCCTGCTCGAAGAGGTGGGCATAACGCCGCTCCACGGTCTTCAGCACGCCGACCAGCCGTTCGGTGAAGCTCGGCGTGTCGCTGAATCCCATCATGAAGGCGATGCGCTTCAGGTCGGCATCTGTCTCCGGCAGCAGGTGGGTCTGCTCGTCGCGCACCATCTGGATGCGATGCTCGACATCGCGCAGGAACCAGTAGGCCTCCGTCAGTTCGTCACGGGTTTCCGCGTCGATCCATTTCGCCTTGGTGAGTTCACCGAGCGTCTCCTCCGTCGCCCGGCCACGCAATGCCGGCATGCGGCCGCCGGCGATCAGCTGCTGCGTCTGGACGAAGAATTCGATCTCGCGAATGCCGCCGCGGCCGAGCTTGACGTTATGACCCTTGACCGCAATGGCGCCGTGGCCCTTATGCGCATGAATCTGCCGCTTGATCGAATGGATATCGGCAATCGCCGCGTAATCGAGATATTTGCGGAAGACGAACGGGGCTAGCCCGCGCAGGAATTCGCCGCCCGCGGTCAAGTCGCCGGCAACCGCGCGCGCCTTGATGAAGGCCGCCCGCTCCCAGTTCTGGCCCCTGCCCTCATAATAGATCATCGCCGCATCGACCGGGATCGCCAGCGGTGTCGAGCCGGGATCGGGGCGCAGTCTGAGATCGGTGCGGAAGACGTAGCCGTCCGCTGTCCGCTCCTGCAGGATGCGCACCAGCCGCCGCATCATCCTGGGGAAAATCTCGATCGCGTCATCCGGGTCGGGCACGATTCCTGCCTGTTCGTCGAAGACGACGACGAGGTCGATATCGGAGGAATAGTTGAGTTCGGATGCGCCGAGTTTGCCCATGCCGAGCACGATCAGCCCGGAGCCGTCGCTCGGCGCCGCCATATCCGGCAGCCGCAGCTTTCCACCCTCATGCGCCGCCAGCAGCAGATGGTCGATCGCGGCGGCAACCGAAGCTTCGGCAAGCTCGCTCAGCCAAGCCGTCGTCGCCCGGCCGTCGAAGATACGCGCGAGATCGGCGAGCGCAACGAGGAAGGCCACCTTGCGCTTGATGACGCGCAACCTGCTCATCACCACGGATTCCGAGGGAGCTGCCCCCTCGCCGTCCGGTTGCCAGCAGCGCCGCGCCTCGGCAACCAGCGCCTCGATCTGCGGCTCCAGCGGTTCAGTGATGGCGCCAGCGAGGACGACCGGGTCGAGATTGACCATTTCGCGCAGATAAGGCGACAGCGTCAGCACGGCCGCAATGAAATCGCGAAGCGGGCTCTCCGTCTTCAGCATCGCAGCCACCGACGGCTCGTGTCTGCCGGCCTCCTGAAGGTCGGCCAGCGCCAGCTTCAACTCCGTCTGGTTCAGCGGACGCAGCAGCCCTTCGGCCACATCCTTCAGACCATGCGTCGATTTCGTCAGCATGCGCTCTCCCTGCCTTAGCGCCTAAAGCGCATCGCGATCTTTCAGATTCGCTCCTTGCGCTTTAGGCCTTTGTTTTACGCATGCCGTTATCGCAAAACCGCTGCACACTTTTGCGCGACATGCTCGAGGGAAACGACCACGCAGAATCGCGGGAACGCCTCCTTCGATCGGCATTAAACTAGGGTCTAGGTGGAAAACCACCAATACGCGATTCAGCCGATCATCAGTCTCGGCAATCAGGCAGCCTTGGCGGGGAAGATCATGCTGACGGTCAATCCGCGCTTTTCGGGCTTGTCGGGATCGGTATCGGAGAGTTCCAACCGACCGTTGTGCAGTTCCATCACCGCTTCCACCAGTGAAAGCCCGAGCCCCGTTCCCGGCTTCGACCGGCTTTCGTCGAGGCGGACGAAGCGCTTCACCACGTCGTCGCGCCTGTCGGCCGGAACGCCCGGCCCATGGTCGGCCACCGAAAGGCAGATGCCATCCGGGCGGCGGGCGAGCTTCAGTGTTACCTTGCCCGCCCCTTCCGTATCGGAAGAATATTTGATGGCATTGTCGAGCAGGTTGAAGATCGCCTGGCCGATCAGTTCGCGATTGCCCTGCACCTCGACATCGGGTTCGATGCTGGAGCTCAAGCCAAGCCCCGCCTCCTCCGCCGCCGGTTCGTAAAGCTCGGCGCTATCGGAGACGATGGCCGAAAGCTCCACCGGCGACATCTCGGCGGCGACCGATCCGGCCTCGACGCGGGAGATCATCAACAGTGCGTTGAAGGTGCGGATCAGCTGGTCCGATTCGGAAATGATACCTTCGAGCGCGGTGCGCCGCGTCTCGCCATCGGCGATATCGAGCGCATCGGCCGCCTTGTTGCGCAGCCGCGTCAACGGCGTCTTGAGATCGTGGGCGATGTTGTCGGAGACCTGCCGCAGGCCTTCGTTCAGCTTCTCGATGCGCTCCAGCATGGTATTCAAAGACATCGACAAGCGGTCGAATTCATCGCCGGATCCGCCCACCGGCAGGCGCTGCGACAGGTCGCCGGCCATGATCTTCTTGCTCGCATCCGACATGCGGTCGATGCGTTTCAGCGCGTTGCGGCCGATGCCGAACCAGATGATGATGGCGCCAAGCCCCATGATCGCCAAGGCCACCATCAGCGCCTGGCGCACCAGCAGACGGAAACGCTCGGGGTCGCCGAGGTCGCGGCCGATCAGGATTCTGAGGCCATTGTCGAGTACGAAGATATTGGCAATCGCCTTGTGGCGGCGCTCGACGCCGCTGTCGGTATAACGCTGGTAGCCGAAGGGCGCGGAGGTCCAGCCGATCTCCTCGAAGACACCCGGCTGCACCGACGCGACGTTGCCGGCGAGAATATCGCCCGAGGGACCGGCAATGATGTAGAGGTTGGCGCCCGGCTGGCGGGCACGCCGCTCCATCGTGCGCAGGAGAAGGTTCATGCCGCCGGAGTCATAGGCGCGTTGCACCTGCTCCACCTCCTGCCTGACGGCGTCGCGGATCTGGCCCGTCAGCAGCCGCTCCGACATTGCCGTCACATAGAAGACGAGCGTCGCGGCGCAGATGGCGAAAAGCAGGATATAGAGTGCCGAAAGGCGGACTGCGGTGGACTTGAAGAGAACCTTGAAACGGCTCATCCCTCATCCTTGATCATATACCCCGCGCCGCGAATGGTCTTCAGGAGCGGCTGGCTGTAGTCCTTCTCGATCTTCGAGCGCAGGCGCGAGACATGGACGTCGATGACGTTGGTCTGCGGGTCGAAGTGATAGTCCCAGACGTTTTCGAGCAGCATGGTGCGGGTCACCACCTGCCCGGCATTCTTCATCAGATATTCGAGCAGGCGGAATTCGCGCGGCTGCAGCGGGATCTCCTTGCCGCCGCGGCGCACCTCATGGGAGAGCCGGTCGAGTTCGAGATCGCCGACGCGATAGACGACGTCCTGATCCGGCGTGCCCTTGCGGCGGCCGAGCACCTCGACGCGCGCCAGCAACTCGCTGAAGGCATAAGGCTTCGGCAGGTAATCATCGCCGCCGGCACGAAGACCGGTCACGCGGTCGTCGACCTGGCCGAGCGCGGAGAGGATGAGGACCGGCGTATGGATGGCCTTGCGGCGCAGCTCGCTGATGACGGAAAGCCCATCGCGTCGCGGCAGCATGCGGTCGATGACGATGACGTCGTAGGCATTTTCCGACCCCATGAACAGGCCGCTCTCGCCGTCGCTGGCGTGATCGGCGACGATGCCCGCCTCGCGAAAGGCTTTCGTGAGGTAGACCGCGGCTTCGAGATCATCTTCGATGATGAGAATCTTCATGCGGCCGACATTACCCGCCGGCTGCGTTTCGGCAAGGCTCAAAGCATCTTCCTGCGGGGTGGCGCTCATGGCGATCATCCTTCAAAGGTCAGAAGAATAGAGCCGTGCGGAGTTTCGTCCGCACGGCTCTCGTTTTCTTAAGGATCAGCCCTGGCCGTTGATCGGAAGCGCTACGAAACGGCTCCCCTCACTGGACTGGATCTGGAAGAGCGCGCGGGTGCGCCCGTCCTTCTTCGCCTGGTTCAGCACCTTGACGATATCGTCGGCGCTGGAGACTTCCTGGTTGTTGACCGAGGTGATCGTCTCGCCTTCCTTGATGCCCTTGTCGGCGGCATCGGAGTTCGGGTCGATGCCTGTTATCGCCAGACCCTTGCCGTCATCGGAGGGTCCGACCGTCAGGCCGAGATCGGCAAGCGCCTTCTCGGAAGCCGGTGCCTCAGGCTGCTGCGGCTGGTTGTTGTCATCGGCGGACGCATCCTTCTGGTCGATCGGCAGCGTGCCGAGTTCGACGGTGAGAGGCTGGGCCTTGCCGGCGCGCCAGACCGAAAGCTCGACCTTGCTGCCCGGCTGCATCGCGCCGATGCGGCGGCTGAGATCACGGGCATCCTTGATCGTCTCACCGTTCAGCGCGGTGACGACGTCGCCGGCCTTCATGCCGGCCTTGTCACCCGGCGATCCGGCCTGCGGGGCGACGACGAGGGCGCCGCTCGGCTCGGAAAGGCCGATGGATTCGGCGATGTCCTTGGTCACCGGCTGGATCTGGACACCCAGCCAGCCGCGCGAGACCTGGCCGTCCTTCATCAGATCGGCGACGACGTCCTTGGCAGTCGAGGCGGGAATGGCGAAGGCGATGCCGACGCTGCCGCCCGACGGCGAGAAGATCGCGGTATTGATGCCGACGACTTCGCCGCTGAGGTTGAAGGTCGGGCCGCCGGAGTTGCCGCGGTTCACGGCGGCATCCACCTGCAGGTAATCGTCATAGGGACCGGAGCCGATATCGCGGCCGCGAGCCGAGACGATGCCGGCCGTGACCGTGCCGCCGAGGCCGAAGGGATTGCCGACGGCAACGACCCAGTCGCCGACGCGGACGTTATTGTCGTCGGCCCAGTTGACGTAGGTGAACTTCTTGCCCTTGCCGTCGACCTTCAGCACGGCGAGGTCGGTGCGCGGATCCTTGCCGATCAGCTTGGCATCGAGCTCGGTGCCGTCATTCATGACCGCGACGAAGGCCTGGCCATCGGAAACGACGTGATTGTTGGTTACGATGTAACCATCCTCGGAGATGAAGAAGCCGGAGCCCTGAGCGACGGGGCGGAGGCGACCCTTGCCGCCCGGACCATTCGGGCCGCCATTCGGCCCGTTCTGGCCGAAGCGCCGGGAATGGCCCTGCTGATCGTTCGGATCCTGGCCGAACTGCTTGAAGAACCGCTTCAGCGGATGATCGTCGGGAAGGTCGTCGAAGCCGCGGCCGTTGAAATCGAAGGAGAAGCCGTCATTGTTGTTGTCGGAGACGGGATTGACGCGGTTTTCGACCCGGACGGAAACGACAGCCGGTGAAACGGCGTCGACGACGTTGGCGAAGCTCGGAACGGCAGGCGCCTGAACCTTGACAGCTTCGGCATAAGACCGGGTGATTTCGAGCGGAACGCCGGTTGCAAGCACAGCGGCTGCGATACCGGCGACGGTAGAAGCCTTGAGCACAGTGGCGAGGGACGGACGTCCGTTGAAATTCTTCAGCATTGGAGCACCTTCTCTTGTTCTTAAATCTTCATACCGGCGGCGCCGGATCAGTCGATGAGTAAAGATATAGGACGCCGCACCTTACTGCGAACTGTCCGGCCAATGAAAAGTTGGTAATGTTTGCAAGGTTTGCTTTCGGCCAAACGTGCCGACGGCTTCTCTGGCGGCCAGAAATGCCCGCTGCCGGCTGCCTGGGTCGATTATTTCTTCAGAAGCTCGCTCAGCTTCGCCTGCTCGTCTGCCGTCAGCTTGCTGCCGGTCGGCTTGCCGGCCCTCTTGCGCGCAAAGACCAGCAGTGACAGCCCGCCGGCCAGCACCAGCAGCACCGGCGCACCCCAGAGCAGCACCGTCTTCATGCTGACACGCGGCTTCAAGAGCACGAACTCGCCGTAGCGCGAGACGATATAGTTCAGCACCGCCTCGTCGCTGTCGCCATCGGTGATGCGCTCGCGCACCAGCAGGCGCAGGTCCTTGGCCAGATCGGCGTTGGAATCGTCGATCGACTGGTTCTGGCAGACCATGCAGCGCAGTTCCGCCGAAAGGGCGCGGGCGCGCGCCTCGAGCGCCGGATCGGCCAGCACCTCGTCCGGATTGACGGCGAAGGCGGGGGCCGCCATCAGCAGCAAAGCAAGAGCCAGGAGCAGACGCCGCATCATTCCGCCGGCTCCATTGCGGGAGCTGCCGGCCTTGCCGGCTTCGCCTTGCGGCGCGGGGCGCCGACACGCAGGCGCCGGTCGCTGAGCGAGACGAGGCCGCCGAAGGCCATGAATACCGCTCCGCCCCAGATGCAGAGAATAAACGGCTTCCACCAGATACGCACGACAATGCCACCGTCCTTGGTGGCGTCACCCAGGGAAACATAGAGCTGGCTGAGCCCGAAGGTCAGGATGCCCGCCTCCGTCGTCGGCATCTGCCGAGCGGTATAGAGGCGCTTGGCCGACCAGGTATCGGCAACCGCGACGCCGGCACGCCGGATGGTGAAGTGGCCGCGGTCCTCGGTATAATTCGGCCCGGTCGCCGGCTGCATGCCGTCGAAATGCAGGCTGTAACCGCCGGCCTCGGTCACCTCACCGGGCTTCATCTCGATGACATACTCGCTCTCGAACGTCGTCACCGCAACGATGCCGAGCACGGTGACGCCGAGCCCGGCATGGGCAAGAGCCGTGCCAAAGGCCGAACGCGGCAGGCCGGAAAGCCGGCGCCAGGCGAGACGGCCTGCGACCTTGCCGATGCCGGCGCGGTACCAGAGATCGGCTACCGCACCGAGGATCAGGAACAGCCCGGCAGCGAGGCCGAGCACCGAAAGCACCGGCCCGCCATGTTGGATGTAGAAGAAGACCACCGCGGCAAGGAAGGCCAGACCTGCGACGACATAGAGCCGCTGCAGGGCGCCGAGCAGATCGCCGCGCTTCCAGGCCAGCATCGGCCCGAAGGGCACGATGACGATCAGCGGCGCCATGAGCAGGCCGAAGGTCAGGTTGAAGAAGGGCGCTCCGACGGAAATCTTGTCGCCGGTCAGCGTTTCCAACAGCAGCGGATAGAGCGTGCCGGTCAGCACCGTTCCGCAGGCGACCGTCAGGATCAGATTGTTGACGACGAGTGCGCCCTCGCGCGAGATCGGCGCAAACAGCCCGCCTGCCGAAAGCTTCGGCGCGCGGAAGGCAAAGAGCGACAGCGCCCCGCCGATGAAGATCAGCAGGATGCAGAGAATGAAGACGCCGCGGGAGGGGTCGCTGGCAAAGGCATGCACCGAGGTCAGCACGCCGGAGCGCACCAGGAAGGTGCCCATCAGCGACAGCGAGAAGGTGAGGATGGCGAGCAGCACCGTCCAGATCTTCAGTGCCTCGCGCTTTTCCATGACAAGCGCCGAATGCAGCAGTGCGGTGCCGGCGAGCCAGGGCATGAAGGAGGCGTTTTCCACCGGGTCCCAGAACCACCAGCCGCCCCAGCCGAGTTCGTAATAGGCCCAGTAGGAGCCCATGGCGATGCCGAGTGTCAGAAAGGTCCAGGCGGCCAGCGTCCAGGGCCGCACCCAGCGCGCCCAGGCGGCGTCGATGCGCCCTTCCATGAGGGCAGCGACGGCAAAGGAGAAGCAGACGGAGAAGCCGACATAACCGAGATAGAGCAGCGGCGGATGGATCGCGAGGCCGACATCCTGAAGAACCGGGTTGAGATCGCGGCCCTCGGCCGGCGCCGGATCGAGTCGGAGGAAGGGATTGGAGGTCAAAAGGATGAACAGCGTGAAGGCGACCGAAATCCAGGCTTGCACGGCCAATACGTTGGCTTTCAGCGTCTCCGGCAGATTGCGGCCGAAGATGGCGACCAGCGCGCTGAACAGCGTCAGGATCAACAGCCAGAGCATCATCGATCCCTCGTGATTGCCCCAGACGCCGGAATATTTGTAGAGCAGCGGCACCAGCGAATGCGAATTCTCCCAGACGTTCTCGACCGAGAAATCCGAGACGACATGGGCATAGGTCAGCACACCGAAGGAGAAGGCCACGAGCGCAAACATCGCCAGCGAGCCGACCGTCGCCACATCCATCATCGCCCGGTCATGACGACGGGCTCCGATCACCGGCACGATGGAGAGGATGAGCGCCGTTGCCAGCGCCAGCACCAGCGCGTAATGGCCGATCTCGATGATCATGGCGTTGCCTTCACTTGCTGTCCCTTTACTTCCTGGCCCTGAGCTTCCTTCCCCGGGTTTTCCTGGCCTTGGCCTTCCTTCCACAGCCCCTGGGATTTCAGCCTGTCGGCCACATCCTTCGGCATATAGGTCTCATCATGCTTGGCAAGTACGGTGTCGGCGACGAAGACGTTCGTTCCAGCGGCGAACATGCCTTCGGTGACGACACCCTGCCCCTCGCGGAAGAGATCGGGAAGGATGCCGGTATATTTGACCTTCACGGCATTGGTGCTGCCGTCGGTGACGGCAAACTCCACCGTCGAGCCGGTGCCGCGCACGACACTGCCCTCACCGACCAGCCCGCCGAGGCGGATGCGGGTTTCCGGCGCCACCGGCGTCTTGGCGAGATCGGCCGGCATGTAGAAGTAGGCGACCGACTGGCTGAAGGCGAACATCACCAGCAGCACGGCGGCGAGGATGAAGCCCATGCCGCCCGCAATCACCGCGAGGCGCTTCTGCTTGCGCGTCATTGCGTCGCTCCCTCCGTGGCTATGCCGAGTTCCCTGGCAAGCGCCAGCAATTGCCTGCCCTGTTCGCCGGGCGGCGGAAAGGCCGCAAGCCCACGTTTCAAGGCGCCGGCGGCGCGATCCTTGTCGTTCAATACGGCGTAAGAGCGGACGAGCCGTATCCAGCCCTCGAAATTGTTCGGATCCTCGCTGAGCTTGGCGTCGAGGCTCTCGACCATGCCGCGGATCATCAGCTGCCGGTCGCCGGCGCTCATATTCTCCGCCGCCGCCACGTCTTGCTGCGTCGGATTGCCGGGGGTCGCCGGATTCGCGCCCGGGGCAGCAGGATTGGCGCCCGGGGCAGCCGGATCAGTGCCGGCCGGCGCGCCGCCGTTCATGGCGATATGCTGGTTAACCAGCGGCAGCCAGGGCGCATCTGATGGCGATTGTTTTGCCAGCGCCTCGAAGGCCTGGCGCGCCTCGTTCGGCAGTCCCGCCTGCTCCATGCTGAGGGCGATATAGAAGCGGGCGCGCGGATTGTCAGGTTCGAGCGTCAGCGATTGTTCCAGCACCTGCCGCGCCTCTTCCGTCACCACGCCGTCGGAGACCGCCATCAGCGTCTCGGCAAGGCCGTCGAGCCGGACGGGGCTCGGGCCGAGAAGCCGGATGGCATTGCGATAGGCCAGTTGCGCATCGTTGACGCGCATCGTGCGGAAATAGATCGGCGCCAGCACGTCCCAGCCCTTGCCGTCATCGGGCTTCTCAGCCAAGTGCCGTTCCGCCTTGGCGATCAGCACCGCCACGTCGTTGCCAGGATTTTCCAGCCGCGCTTCGAGCGGCTGCGAGGGCAGGTCCGGCCTGCCCGTCGTCAAATAAAGACAGAGCCCGAGAACCGGCAGGACCAGGAGAACGAAGGCTTCGGTGAAACGGTGATGCCGGGCGGGTTTCGGCGTTTGCTCCGGCTCGTCGGCAGAGACGGCGATCAGCCGCCGGCCGATTTCCGCCCTGGCGTAATCGGCCTCCTCCGGGGTGACCAGCCCGCCATTGAGATCGCGGTCGAGTTCGCGCAACTGGTCGCGATAGACCGCCGCCTCCCCCGCACGGATATTATCCGCCGCCTTCGCTCCGCGCAGAAGGGGGTAGAGCAGGATGACGGCGAGGGCTGCCGTCAAAGCGGCAACGAGAATCCAGAACAGCATGTCGCCCAAATACGTGAAGCGCGCCGTCATTCCAACTGCCAAAGCCGGAATGACGAAGATTTGAGGCTAGCGCATAACCCCGAGAATCGGAATCGATTTTCGGAAAGCATTATGCGCCATTTAAAGTGATAGAGCGTCCTTAGCGCGTCCTGTCGGACGCGCGGCGCTCTATTGGCCGCAATTCAGAGCGGCGACCAGCTGCCGTCGTCGTTGCGGCAGGCAGCGCCGCGCGCCACCGTGTCCTTGCCGTCGACGGTCAGCGTGTGGGTATATTGCCGGCAGTTCTGCGAACCGACCTGATAGGGTGCCGCCGCCACCACCTTGCCGGTCACGTCCTTGCCGGTCCAGAGCACCGGCTGGCCGACGGCGGCGCCTTCCAGCGCCCGATATTCCGCCTCGAGCGCCCGCTGCTTGTCGCTGTCGTTCAAGCTCACGCCGCTGCGGCCGACGATGCCGCCCTGCAGCGCGGTGATGAAGGCGGCCGATGCCGAGGGCTTGCTCGAAAAAACGCCGCGCGAAGCAGCACTCTTCGTCGTCGTGCAGCCGGATAGCGCGACGGCGACGAGAAGAGCGGAAGCGATCATGCCTTGCGAGCGTAAAATCATTGCGTCGAACCACGATCAGGGGTCAATTTCAGCCGATCGAAGTGCAGCGTCCCCGTGTCAGCATTAAGGCAAAGCATGCTATACATTTGCCAGTATCTTTGTGACATCAAGCAGTTGCTCATGCAACATCCTTTGTGACGCCAGGCAGGATAAGCTTCGCCTTCAGCCCGCCCCATTCACCACGGGAAAGCTCGAGCCGTCCCTGGTACTCATTGGAAATCTCGGTGACGATCGAAAGGCCGAGCCCGGTTCCGGGCTTGCTTTCGTCGAGCCTGCGGCCGCGCTTCAACGCCTCGCGGATCTGATCCGGCTCCAGGCCCGGCCCGTCATCCTCGACGGCGAGTTCCACCCAGTGGCGGCGCCCGCTCGCCTCCACCCCCTTCACATCCTCGCCGGCCTCGATGGCCGAAAGCCGCACCCGGCTTTTGGCAAAACGCGCCGCATTTTCCAGGAGATTGCCGACGGTCTCCTCGAGATCCTGCTGCTCCATGGCAACGGCCAGATGCGGCGGCGAGACGACGAGATCGAATTCGGTATCGACGTTCAGCCGGCGCATGACGCGCACCAGCCGTTCAAGCGCCGGCTCGGCATCGGTGCGGGCGAGCACGGATTCGCGCTGCGCGGCGATACGCGCCCGATTGAGATAGGACTGCACCTGCCCCTGCATCGCTTCCGCCTGGCTGCGCACCAGCTCACCATGGGATTTCTCCAGCACGCGCGCCTCGTTGAGAAGCACGGCGATCGGCGTCTTCAGCGAATGCGCGAGATTGCCGACCTGCATGCGGGCCCGCTCGACGATGCGCCGGTTGCTGTCGATCAGCGCGTTCACCTCGTTGGCGAGCGGCAGGATTTCACGCGGGAAGTCGCCTTTCAACTGTTCGCTTTCACCGGCGCGGATGCGCTCCAGCGCGGCGCGTGCCTTGTCGAGCGGCTTCAGGCCGTAGAGAATCGCCAGCGCGTTGACGATCAGGCTGCCGACGCCGAAACCGGCGAGCGCCAGATAGAGGCTGTGGGAAAAGGTGCGCACGTCGTCTTCGACGACATCGACATTGCCGGTGACGCGGACGCGCGCCGCGCGGCCGTCGGTATCGAGCACCACTTCGGTCTCGGCCACCTGCACGCGGTTTCCGGAAGCATCCGTCACCTGATAGTAGCGCTCGTAATTCTTGTCGAAGGGCGCCTCGACGACCGAGGGAACCGGAATGAGCGCCGAGCCGAGCGAAGGCGAGACCAGCGGTGCGGTCGTATAGGTGCCGAGCGGCTCCACCACCCAGTACCAGCCGGTCTTCGGCTGGGCAAAACGCAGGTCGCCGAGCTGCGGGCTGCCGCTCAGCGCGCCCTGATCGCCGATCGTCACCGAATTGATGACGTTATAGAGCTGCGCCCGCAACAGATCCTGGAAACCGCGTTCGGCGCTCTTGCGGTAGAGGGTGGAGATCAAGAGGCCGATCACCACCAGCGCCACCGTCGACCAGACCGTGGTCAACAGCAACACACGTGCGGTGAGCGACTTAATTCGCATGTTTCGGGGCTTGGATACGATAACCGAGACCGCGCACCGTTTCGATCAGATCGACCCCCATTTTCTTGCGCAGGCGGCCGACGAAGACCTCGATCGTGTTGGAATCACGGTCGAAATCCTGGTCGTACATATGCTCGACCAGTTCCGTGCGCGAAACGACCTCGCCCATGTGGTGCATGAGATAGGAAAGCAGGCGATATTCGTGCGAGGTCAGCTTCAGCGTCGCGCCGTTGACCGTCGCCTTCGAGGATTTGGTATCGAGCCGCACCGGTCCGCAGATGATCTCGGATGAGGAATGCCCGGCCGCACGCCGGATCAGCGCCCGAATGCGGGCCAGCACTTCCTCGACATGGAAGGGCTTGGTGACGTAGTCGTCGGCACCGGCGTCGATGCCGGCGACCTTGTCGCTCCAGCGGTCGCGGGCCGTCAGGATCAGCACCGGCACGCCGCGGCCGGCGCCACGCCATTTTTCTAGAACGGTGACCCCGTCCAACTCCGGCAGGCCGATATCGAGGATGATGGCGTCATAGGGTTCGGTGTCGCCGAGGAAATGGCCTTCCTCGCCATCGAACGCCTGGTCGACGACATAGCCCGCCTCCTTCAGCGTGTCGGCCAGCTGCCGGTTCAGATTAACGTCGTCTTCGACTACCAGGATGCGCATCGGTCCGCCTTCGTCCGCTTCAAATCAATCAATGTCCTGAATAAGCCGATTCCGCCTACATCGGAACCTTTACCGTGACTTTGCGTGGGCGCTGTCCATTGCCCTGCACAAGAACGGTGATGATGCAGGTATCGCCCACCGGTTGCACGGACAGCAGCTGGCCGCCGGTCTGCTCGACGACCTGGGCTGCGGCGGCGCTGCAATCGCCTCCGATACGCACGACAAAAGTGCTCGTGGCGTCCGGTGAGGGCGCCGATACCACCAGTCCGGCGGCCAATGCTGCGACGCTCAGAGGAAAGGCCATGTGTTATGCTTTCAAGGTAATGCCAACTTGCCCCGAATATGTACTCACGCGACCTGAATGGCAAATGAATGCGCTGTAATGCAGGGTGTTTAGAACTGTTCTCGACTGTTCGGGACAGCCTGTTTCAACGCCTGGAAACTGCCGCAGTAGCGCGCCAAAACGATACCCTCCAGCCTTGGAATCCACGCGTTCCTTATCACCTCCCGTAAAGGTGGGGAGCCGGCGGAACCGACACCACAGTCTTTGTCTGCGAATCGGCCGCGCGCTTCTGATTCCTGCCGCCCGCAGCTTTCACCGGCCGGTTGAACCTGTTATGTCCTTGCTGCCCCCATTTCAGACCGTTTCAGCACCAATGCCAGAATCCTCCCGCTTCCGCTCGGCGCAGACGGTCTCCGTCCTTGCCGTTACCCAGCTGATCGGCTGGGGCACGACGTTCGACATGCTCGGGGTCATGGGCCGCGTCGTGGCGCCGGATCTCGGCCTGGCGAACGAAGTGGTGTTTGCCGGCCTGACGATCATGATGGTGGTCAGCGCCATTGTCAGTCCGGCGACCGGCCGATGGCTCGGCCGCTATGGTGCTGCCCGGGTGCTTTCGGCCGCCTCGCTGACCTTTGCGCTTGGCCTGCTTCTGCTTGCCGCCGCAAACGGCATCGTGCTTTATGCCAGCGCCTGGATCATCATCGGCATCGGCGGCGCATTTGGCCTGTCGGCGCCGGCCTATACCGCCGTCGTCGAGCGCGAAGGAGCGAACGGCAAACGCGTCATCGCCATCCTGATGCTGTTCACCGGGCTTTCGAGCGCCATCTTCTGGCCGATCCTCAGCCTGCTCAACGAGGCGGTCGGCTGGCGCCTCACCTTCCTGGTCTGTGCGGCGCTACAATTCTTCATCTGCCTGCCGCTGCATCTTTTCGCCCTGCCGAAGCCGATTGCAACACATGTCGATGGCGGCACAGCCGAAATCGCTCCGGTGCCGCTGTCGAAGGCCAAGCAGCGCAAAGCCTTCCTGCTGATCGCCGCGGCAACGACGATCTCGACCTTCGTCACTTTCGGCATCTCGCCATCGCTGCTCGAAATCTTCCGCCAGTCCGGCGCTTCGCCGGTCTTTGCGCTACAGCTCGGCTCGGCACGCGGCATCCTCGGCATCTCGGCACGTTTCCTCGACATGCTGCTCGGCCGGCGCGGCAACCCCATGCTCAGCGCGGCGATGGGCATCAGCCTGATGATGATCAGCTTCGTTATTATGCTGGTTGCCAGCCCGTCGACGCCGCTGCTCGTCACCTTCGTCCTGTTCTACGGGTTCGGCACCGGCGTCATGACCGTCGCCCGCGCGCTGCTGCCGCTGGCGCTGTTCTCACCGCGCGAATTCGGACTGCAATCGGCCCGGCTGTCGCTGCCGCAGAATCTCGCCAACGCCATCGCCCCCGTCATCTTCACCGCCATCCTCGACCGCGCCGGCACCGGCCCGGCGCTCGCCGCCTGCGCCGTTCTGGCGGCATTGTCGCTCATCTTCGTGCTGATGCTGATGGCGCTGGTGCGCGGCGCCCACGCATCGGAATCAACCATTCTTAATGTCTCCTGATTATCATCCACGCATGGACGAGAGCGGCTTTTCGCCCGCGCGCCGCAACCGCTGCGGCAGCCAGACCATGAACCAGCAGCCCCTTTTGACGAATCTTTTGAATCGCTTGCCGCCGCTTTTTCGAAAGTTGAATCCGGTGGCTCAGAAGCCGAGTCAGCTTCGCAGCGATCCGAATCCGGAAAATCATTCATCCATTTGAAATTTTACTGGAATACGGCGTGGCCGAACGCTTGCGCCAGTCAGAGCGGCCGCGTCACTGCCGTGCGGTTATCGTAGTCGGCGGCGATGCGCTTTTCCCGGAGCGGCCGCACGCGATCGATCGAGAGCTGATAATCGGGATGCGCCTTGTAGGCGGCAAGGGCCGCCTCATCGTCGAATTCGCCATAGACCACGAGATCGATCTCGGTGCCCAGCTGATCGGTCTTCACATTGGTGCCGATTTCCAGCAGCCGCGCATGCGGAATGCCGGTCAGTATAGAAAGCCCGGCCCTCACCTCCTGCAGATGTTCCTCCTGCACGGTGAAGAAGACGATATGACGGATCACGCTGAAGCTCCTGTCAGATTTATCAAAATGATGGAGCGCCCCTGGCGCATCCTATCGGACGCGCCGTGCTCCAGCTATCAGCCGGGCGATAACATGCGCGCCCCAGGCCTTCAACCGCGCGAGCATGCTACGGGCCGCATCGGGACGTATCGCCGCATCGAAGACCATGGCATAGGCGGCGAGCTTTTCCGCCCGGTCGGTGCCGTTGACGATGCGGCGCGCATTCACCCAATCCGCGGTCGTCGCGTTCAGGTGATCGGCGAGCTTGTGGCCGGTAAAGCTGCCCTGCAGCATGCCCTCGATCAGGATCGTCACCGCCGCATCCATCTCCATCGCCCGGTCGGGATCGGCAACGAGGTCGATCCCCGTCAGCACACTCATCGCCTCGTAGTTCCGCTTATGGGTGAGCTGCACCAGGCCGCGTCCGAGCCAACTGCGACCATCCTCGTCCGGCCGCCAGTAGGGCGTCCTCACCCAGGAGAGCCGGCCTGCGGCAAAGGCCGTCTCGAGGATCTCGACCGCGCGCCCATCGCTTTCCGCCAGCGTCTCGCGCACCGGCTGCATCGTATAAGCGGTCTCGTGGTAAGCGGTTGCGAGGATATAGGCGAGCCACCGCCGGTCGGCATCGGCAAACCGTTCTTCCCAGGCGTCGAGAATCGCCGTGATACCCACTACCTGAGGATGAGTCAGCTTTCCTTTGAAGAGCCCGTCCCCCACAGCCTCGAAAAAGAACCTTCGGTCCAAGTGGACAACCATTCCGCGCTTCCCAAAAATATCATGGTTAAAACCGTGTTAATCGATTAAAATTCATTTAATCGTTTAAAGTGTTTAAACCACTGATTTACACGCCTTTTGTCTTGTGCAATGCATCTTCCTGCCCTGAAGCCTTGACCCCGAAAGAGGAGACTTCCGATGCAGACGCCCGCCAATACCCAAACCACCATTCCCCAGCATGTCGTCGACCAGATGGAAAACGAATGGCGCCAGATTCGCCCTGAACGGGAAAATACGCGTCCGGCCCAGCAGCCTCAACAACAACGCTGAAATAGACGCAAAGCAGTACCGATGTAAGCTCGAGCGCTGCCCAGCGCCCGATCAGTGCCCCGGCCAGTCACTCGTGGCCGGGTGAATTTTTCAAAGGTGCAATAAACGTCCCAGCGGTTGACCGCCCCTCATCGTAGTACAGCCCCCTCATCGCATCACAGCATCTAGCCGTTTCGCCAGCGTGTCCAATGATCGGGTGAAAACCATCCTGTCGTCGAGCGCACGCGACAGCACCAGCGCGCCCTGAATACCCGCGACGCCCTCCTCGGCGAGCGTTTGCGCCTCCCCCTCAGGGCAGCCTGCCCGCATCAGCGCCGAACGCAAGGCGTCGATCCAGCGGACGAAATAGTCGCCGATCGCTGCCGAAAACCGTTCCCGGGTCTCGTCAACCGCGAAGGCACCGACGAGGCAGATGCGGCCCCCGGAGCGGAAATAATCGTTCACATCAGTCCACATCGCCGCGATCGCCTGATGGGCGTCGCCCTCTCTCAACGGCTGATAGATCGCATGTTCGAACCAGGCATCGACGTCGGCGAGCACTGCGCCCGCCATCTCCTCCTTGCCGCCGGGGAAGAAGTGGTAAAGGCTGCCCTTGCCGATGCCGGTGCGTTCGGTGATGCGGCTGAGCGACGTGCCCTCATAACCGAGCTCGCGGAAGATTTCCGCGAGCAACGGAACGATGTCGGCGCGTTCGTAGATGGTCTTCACCCGCGGCTTCCTTGGCTTGTTTAGAGGCCGAGCTCGGTCAGACCGGGATGGTCGTCCGGCCGCCGGCCGAGCGGCCAATGGTACTTGCGCTCCGATTCCCGGATCGGCAGGTCGTTGATGCAGGCGAAGCGGCGCTGCATCAAGCCGGCGGCGTCGAATTCCCAGTTCTCGTTGCCATAGGAGCGGAACCAGTTGCCGCTGTCATCGTGCCATTCATAGGCGAAGCGCACGGCGATGCGATGATCGGTGAAGGCCCAGATCTCCTTGATCAGTCGGTAATCCAGCTCCTTTGCCCATTTGCGGGTGAGGAAGGCGACAATCTCGGCGCGGCCGGTGATGAATTCGGCGCGGTTCCGCCAGCGGCTGTCCGGCGTATAGACGAGCGAGACGCGCTCGGGATCACGGCTGTTCCAGCCGTCCTCGGCAAGACGGACTTTCTGGGTGGCGGTCTCAAAGGTGAAAGGCGGGACGAGGCTGGACATAGGTTCTCCTATACTGAATGGTTTTCATTGTACCTATCGGTACACTGATTGACAAGCCGCCTCGAAGCGACGTTTCGCCTCAGAGGTCGCGATGCTGGCTCCATCGAAGCGGCAGGGCATCCGGGCGAAGCACGATCGCTTCGGGCGTGAAACGCCACAGCCTTTCCGCCCGTTGAAAGGTGGCGACCTCAGGTGAATCCAGCAGCACCTCGACCCTTCCCGTCATCTGCAGCATGTCGCCGGTTTCGAAATCGATGAAGACCAGCCCCGCCTTCGGATTGACGAGGAAATTGCCCAGCGTGTTGAAGAACCGATTGCCGGGAAAATCGGGAATGGTCAGCACGCCGTCGGCGCCGACACGCACGAAGCCGGTATTGCCGCCGCGATGGGACACGTCCACCTGCCGCTCGCCATTCTCCCGGTCGACATAGGAGGCGACAAAGAAGGTATCCGCACCCTCGATCATCCCTAGCGCCCGATCGTCGAGCTGGGCGGAGTGAAGCGGCGGCATCGCTGTGGGCACATCAGGGTCGCGGACGAAGGCGGAAGAGCGAAGCTGGATATATTGCGGGCAATTGCCGAAGCTCTGGCCGACGCGTACCTGGAAAGCTCCAGCATCCGTCCTGTGGATCGCGCCGTTCAGCCGGTTGCGCCGCCGGGTCTCGAGCTGGATACCGAGCATTCCGATCGCGTCGCCATCCTCCATGCCGGCATCGGCAGGATCGGCTGCGTCACGCGGCAGGTGCACCTCGAGAATTTCCGGCTCCGGCGAGGCCATGAAACCCGGGCGCTCGGCCCTGACCGTTGCCCAGACATCGCCCTTCGCATCGACGGCGCCGAGCACAACGAAAGGCAGCATCGGAAAGAAGGCACGGTGCTGCTCCGGCATGGCCTTGCGGACGAAATTCCGGCCCGGCCCGTCCATGCGTTCGGCGACACCGACGCTGCGCTGCATGGCGAGTTCGCCCGCATGCCAGGGCGATGTGGCGTCCTGTCTTGTCTGTTCCAGCATCACGGCCTCCTTCAGGGCAACATTTGGGGGAACCGGGGCAGCGTCCCTGCCCTGGCGGTTTCTCACGCGGCAAGGCCGATCTTGGTCTTGCGAAAACCGACGAAACCCGGCAGCGCCTCGATGCGCGCAAGCCAGGCACGAACGCTTGGATAGGCCGAGATATCGACATTGCCTTCCGGCGCATTGGCGATGTAGCTGTAGAGCGCGATGTCGGCGATCACAGGATTGTCGCCGAGCAGGAAGCTGCGGCCGTGGAGCTCCGCCTCGATCAGCGCCAGAATGCGGTGCGCCCGGGCGATCACCTCGTCGGTGCGGAAATCGGCGCCGAAGACGGTGACCAGGCGCGCGGCACAGGGTCCGTAGGCGATCTCGCCTGATGCAACCGAGAGCCATTTCTGTATCCGCGCCGCGGCCACCGCCTCTTCCGGCAACCAGTCGGTGCGGCCGTATTTGCGGGCGAGATAGACGAGGATGGCAGAGGAATCGGCAATGACCGTGCCATTGTCGTCGAGCACCGGCACCTGGCCAAAGGGATTGAGCTTCAGAAAGTCCGGCGCCTTGTGAGCGCCAGCCGCCAGGTCGACCTCGACCAGTTCATAGGGCACGCCAAGCAGCGACAGGAACAGGTGAGCCCGGTGCGCATGGCCGGAAAGCGGGTGATGGTAGAGTTTCATGATGGTTCCTCTGGTCTTCTAATCGACGGGATGCGGTTGGCGATGGCCGCTTCGAACCATCTGCGGTGCAATTTACTGCCTTCCACCTGGCTGCAGTAGAATGCTAATCTGGAAGGCATCTTACCAATTCATGGAAGGATAACATGGACCGCCTCGACGCCATGACCGTGCTTCTTGCCGTTGTCGAACAGGGCAGCCTGTCGGCCGCCTCACGGCATCTTCGATCGCCGCTCGCAACCGTCAGCCGCAAGATTTCGGAACTGGAAACACATCTCAACGCCCAGCTGCTGCAGCGGAGCAACCGGAAGATCACGCTGACGGAAGCCGGCCGCTCCTATGTCGAGGCGGCGCGGGAAATTCTCGATCGGGTGGAAGAGGCGGAGCGGACGGCGGCCGGCGAATACAGCGCCCCGAAGGGCGAGTTGACGATGACCGCGCCGATAGTCTTCGGGCGGCTGCATGTCCTGCCTGTGGTGGTGGATTTCCTGAAAGCCTATCCCGATATCAATCTGCGGCTGATGCTTGGCGACCGGCTGTCGAACCTCGTCGAGGATCATATCGACGTGGCGCTGAGGATCGGCAACCTGCCGGACAGCAACCTGATCGCCACAAGGCTCGGCGCGATCCGCCGTACGGTCTATGCCAGCCCGGATTATCTGACGCGGCACGCCCACCCCCGGCATCCAGGCGATCTCGCTCGGCATGACTGCGTCAGCTTCGAGGGTATGGCCTCGATGCTGAGCTGGACATTCACCGAGGGGAAACATGATCTCGCCGTGCCGATCCGCTCACGGCTTGCGGTCAACACCGCCGAGGCCGCGGTCGATGCGGCTGTCGCCGGCCTCGGCATCACCCGCGTGCTCTCCTACCAGGCCGCAGGCGCCGAGATGGCCGGCCTGCTGGTGCCGCTGCTCCAAGATTTCGAACCGCCGCCGGCCCCGGTGCATCTCGTCTATCCCGCGCAGGGACTGGTGCCGCTGAAACTGCGGGCGCTGCTCGATTTCGCGACGCCGCGCCTGCGCGCGACGCTGAAATAGGCACTAAAGAGCGTCGCGATTGCGCGACATGCTTTAGGCAAGCTTACCCTCTTCCGCCTTGTAGAAATACTGGCTGGCGACCAGCCAGCCCTTCAGCGGCCGCAGCGGCGGAATGCAGGTGGCGAGCATGAAGGGACCGGTGACCAGAAGCTGTACCCAGATCGGCGCCGAAAAGGCCACCTCCAGCCAGACGCCGAGCAGTACGCTCGGGACGCAGGCGAAGCAGATGACGAAGAAGGCCGGACCGTCAGCCGGATCGGCGAAGGAATAATCGAGACCGCAGACCTCGCATTCCGGCTGCAGCGTCAGGAAGCCCTTGAACATATGGCCCTGGCCGCAACGCGGGCAGCGCCCCCTGATGCCGGTCTGTATCGGAGGAAGTGGGGGATATTCCGTGTCCATGACGATTTCGCTTTCCTGTACCGCGAACATTGATGCATTCAATGCCTTTAATGTATGCATGCAATATAATTACATTTCAAAGACATTACCAGTCAATTCGTCAGAATGCCGCAGATCTCCCAGCGCAGGCTGGCGGCAAGCTGACTGCAGATTTCTGAAAAAGCATTTGGGGCGCAGCCAGGCCTGGCAGCCTGGGCGGATCAAACGTGAGCGTGACGGATATGCTTCGCCATGCCCGAACAGCTTAGGGTGCGACCGATCTGATTCCCGACCGCTTCCGGATTTCGTCCGTGCCTGATCAGCTCGAGGCGGGGTTCTGCGTCAGAAGAACGACGCCGCCATTTCGGGCGGGCCTTCCAGCGCATGGGCCATGAATTCCAGTGCGCTCTGCAGTTTCTCCCGGGTGATCGGTCCGCCAAGGCAGACGCGCACGGCCTCGGGCGCCGTGCCCTCGACCGTGAAGGCATCGCTTGCGACGACGCCGATGCCGGAAGAACGGGTATGGCTGCCGAAGGTGGAGCGGGTCCAGCCGTTGGAGAGCGGCAGCCAGATGTTGAAGCTGATCGGATCGGCGCGGTAGCTGCCAGCCGGCAGGATGGCAGCTACCATTTGCTGGCGGGCGGCGGCCTCGGCGCGAATGAAACGCAGGATCGTATCGGCAGTGCCGTCCTCGACCCAGCGGGTGGCGAGCGCCACGGTCAGTGGCGAGGCCATGACATTGTTGGCGCGCATGGCGCTGACGAAAGGCCACACGGCCTTGCTGTCCGGCGCCACGACATAGGCAAGGCGCAGACCCGCGCCGATGCATTTCGCCAGTCCGCCGATATGCCAGGTGAGATCCGGCGCTGTTGCGGCGAGCGGCGCCGGGCCGTGCTGCGGAATGAAGCCATAGGCATCGTCCTCGACGATCGGCACATGATATTTGCGGGCAACGGCGCAGATCTCCTCGCGGCGCCTGGCCGGGATGGTCAGCGTCGTCGGGTTCTGCAGCGTCGGATTGAGATAGAGCGCCTTCGGCTTCAATCTTTCGCAGGCCTCGGCAAAGGCGTCCGGCAGGATACCGTCCTCGTCCATCGGCAGACCGGCCAGATTGAGCCGCAGCTGGGCGGCGATCGAGCGCATGCCGGGATAGGTGATGATTTCCGAAAGCACGGTTTCGCCCGGTTTTGCCAGCAAGCCGAAGATCGCCAGCAGGGCCGGATGGGCGCCGGGTGTGACGAAGATGCGCTCCTGCGAGGGCACCAGCCCGCGACGGCTGAGCCAGGAGGCGGCAGCCTCCTTGTCCATGCTGGAGCCGCCGAAACCCTGGTAGCGCAGGAGCGGAATGAGGTTCGCCGTCACCGCCGACATGCCCTCGCGCATGCGGGCGATCAGCTCGGGGTCGTCCGTTTCCGGCGGCATGTTCATCGAGAAATCGACGATCGAGGCGCGGCGGGGATCGGGCGCAGCGTCGGGCGCGAATCCCTGGCGCTCCTTGTCCGCGCCACCGGTAACGAAGGTGCCTCGGCCGACATGCGAATCCACAAGCCCGCGCTTCTGCGCCTCGACATAACCTCTCGCCACCGTCGTGAAATCGACGTTCAGCCGCTTGGCGAGTTCGCGTTGCGGCGGCAGCCGGTCCCCAACCACCAGATGCCCGCTGCGCAGATCCATTTCGATCACATCGGCGATCGCCATATAACGTGGGCTGCTGCTGCGGCTGAGATCGGGATGCCAGTCTTTCATGTCGTGATCCGTGTCGGTCTGATTCCTGATGAGATTGACCGTATATTGTTGCACAATGCCGCTGTCACGAAAAATGTCGCGCGCCAAGTCCGGCGAACGACGCAGGACGGAATGGCGTACGCCTTGATACGTTTTAATGACGGATTGTCGCCGGATTTGACTGCTATCTGCGCAAATACAATCTGGCACGGCGACCGCGCTGTCGCAGGCCGATTTCGACAGCGTGTGCGCCAATGACGTGCTGACGATCCGCTCGGCTTGCCGATCGGGCTTTCACCCGGGAAGGCCCGGGTGAGGCGCGAGGACGGCAAGACAATCGGCAGCGTCTTCAGCGCGCCTTGATGAGGGTTTGCCGCGCGCTATGGCTTCAGGCGTACGCCGCGAAAGCGTCAATGCCGGTCAGCCTTGCCGACAAGATCCACAGGCGTGCCGCCTCCTCGGGATCGGCTGCATGGTCGCTGACGCCGCCCGGTTCTCCAGCCGTTGCGCGGATGGCGATATCGCAGTCCTCACAATAGAGGCCTCCCATACCGTCGAGTTGCGGCGAGGTCGCCGCCCAAACCTGCGTGGCGGCCCCCTGGGATGGCGTCTTGAATGTCGGATCAATCGGATTGCCGTCCGCATCGATCCAGCCGGCACTGACCATTTCCTCCTTTGCGAGATGGCGCTGCAAGGGGGTAAGGATCTTGCCCGGGTGCAGCGAGAAGGCGCGGATGCCGGTGTCGCGCCCGAGCCTGTCCAGATGCACGGCGAAAAGTGCGTTGGCGGTCTTCGACTGACCGTAGGCCCGCCATTTGTCGTAACCGGTCTCGAATTGCACATCCTTCCATCGTATGGCCGAGTTGTGATGGCCACCGGAGGAAACCGAAACGATGCGAGCGCCGGGCGAGATCGTCGGCCAAAGGCGGTTGACCAAGGCGAAATGGCCGAGATGATTGGTCGCGAACTGTGCCTCCCATCCGTCGCCGACACGCGTTTCCGGGCACGCCATGATGCCGGCGCTGTTGATCAGGATGTCGATGCTGCGGCCAGACGCGACGAACCGCTCGGCAAAGGCGCGAACGCTTTCGAGGTCGGAAAGGTCGAGCCGATCAATTTCTACGCCATCGATACCGGCGACCGCGCTACGCGCCGCCTCGATGCTCCTTGCGCCGATGGTCACCTTCGCGCCGGCGCCCGCCAGAGCGCGCGTGGTCTCGAGCCCGAGGCCGGAATGGCCGCCGGTGACGATGGCGCGCTTGCCGGAAAAATCGAGACCGGCCAGAACCTCGCCGGCCGTCGTGTGGGCTCCAAATCCGGAGCCGATGGGGACTTGTTTGTCATTCATGATAATTACCTTTGTTCTGCGACGTTGCCGTCGCTCGGGATGACGTCGCGAGAATAAGGCGTGGTCTCTAGACGATCCATGCGCTAAAGTCCGACATCTCTTCGCCATCGTCCGGATTTTTACATGGACCCGTTATCCGATGTTCTCGCATTGCTCAAACCGCGCAGCTATGTTTCCGCGGGGCTTGACGCTGGCGGCGCTTGGGCGATCGATTTTCCGCCCCCGGATGGCATCAAGTTCAACGCGGTGATTTCAGGCGCGTGCTGGCTGAGCGTCGATGGCGTTGCCGAAGCTGTCCGCCTGGAGGAAAGCGACTGCTTTCTGCTGACGCGCCGCCGAGCCTTTCGTCTCGCCAGCGATCCGGCGCTCGAAGCGATCCCGTCCGATGCGATCTATTCGATCGCCCGCGACGGCATTGCGACTTGCAATGGCGGCGGCGATTTCTTCCTGATCGGCAGCCGTTTTTCCTTTTCGGGAGGAAATTCGGACATCCTTCTCGGAATCCTCCCACCGATCGTCCATGTGAAGAGGGATTCCGATCACGCCACCGTGCTGCGCTGGTGCCTCGATCGGATGACGCGCGAATTGCGCGACCAGCAGCCGGGCGGCTTTCTGATGGCGGAGCATTTTGCTCACGTCATGCTCATGCAGGTGCTGCGCCTCCATATCGCATCGCCGAATGCGCGCGGCGTCGGCTGGCTTTTCGCGCTTACCGACCGGCGGATCGGCGCGGCTATCGGTGCCCTGCATGCCGATCCAGCCCGCAAGTGGACCTTGCAGTCGCTGGCTGAACGGGCCTCGATGTCCCGGTCCAGTTTTGCTCTCCACTTCAAGGATAAGGTCGGGCTTGCGCCGATGGATTATCTGACGCGCTGGCGCATGCTTCTCGCAGGTGACCGATTGACAAACTCGGCCGAAGCAATTGCCGGTGTCGCCCTGTCGCTCGGTTATGAATCCGAAAGCGCATTCAGCACCGCTTTCAAGAGAGTGATGGGATGCTCGCCGCGGCAATATGGTCGCGCTCAGCCGCCCGCCGGTGCCATGCGAGATAGGCTCGGGGCTCAGTGAAACCTTGATTGGTGCAGGCATCGGAGGGCGGTCGCGCGTTGGCCTGCCGAAATTCCCTCCGATACGGTCTTGCACCCGCCGTCCATTCTCTTACCTATTCAAGGAAGAATGCGCCGGCTTTCGGCCTTTCGCGCCGGCACCCATCGGGATGAAAGCATGAATATCGATCCGATTTTGCGGTCAGTCGTGGCCGTCCGTTCCTCCATTCCGGAAGATGCCTTCACAGCGGAGACGCTGGGCACTGTCCGGGAAGGCAGCGGCGTGGTCATTCGCGACAACGGGCTGGTGCTGACCATCGGTTATCTCATCACCGAGGCCGAAGAGGTCTGGCTGACGACCCATGACGGGCGTGTGGTTCCCGCGCACGCGCTTGCCTATGATCAGGAAAGCGGCTTCGGCCTGGTCCAGGCGCTTGGGCCCCTGAATGCACCTGCGGTGGATCTCGGCGACGCGGCGACAGCCAAGGCGGGCGATCCCGTCGTGCTGGCCGATGGCATCGGAGAATTCGTCGAGGCAAATATCGTCGCCCGGCAGGAGTTTGCCGGCTATTGGGAATATCTGCTCGACGAGGCGATTTTTACGGCACCTGCCCATCCCTCATGGGGCGGTGCGGCGCTGATCGGTTCGGATGGCAAGCTTCTCGGCATCGGTTCGCTTCGCCTGCAGATGAGCGATGGCGACGAGGTTGCCGATATCAACATGGTGGTGCCGATCGACCTTTTGCCGCCGATCCTTGACGATCTCTTGAACCGCGGCCAGGTCAACAAGCCGCCGCGGCCCTGGCTCGGCGCGTTCTCCGCCGAGAGCAATGGCGGCGTGGTGGTCATGAGCGTGGCCGAAGGCGGTCCAGCCGCCCAGGCGGGCCTGCGTCAGGGCGACATCATTTCGGAGATCCGCGACGAAGAGGTCGATGGCCTGGCCGATTTCTACCGCAAGATCTGGAGCAGCGGCCCGGCCGGCGCCGAAATCCCCATGCGGATCCTCAGGAACGGCCGGGAAGCCTGGCTGCGCATCAAATCCGCCGACCGCAACAGCTTTCTTAAGAAACCGCAGCTGCAGTAAGGTCGCGCCGGCGTCGTGAAGGCGGCTGGCGCTCATTCGAGCGGATTGTCCAGGCATCCTTATCCCGCCTCACAGATTTTCCGGTGTGATCGTCAGGAAGCGCACCGGCTCGGCGCTGACCTCCACCTCGATGAGACCCAGCCTGTTCAGGGCAAGGTCTATCGATCGCCTCGCCTGCACCTCCGGCGCCTGGTCGAGCACAATCGACATGATGCCGCGGCGGAGATAGTCCTGCGTCTCTCCCGTCAATTCGTGGCCGACCCAGAGCGGCCGCCCAGCCTTATTTGCCTCGAGCACCCTGGCCACACCCTTGTTATCGCCGCCCGCACTATAGACGCCGATGATGCCGGGCTCGCGCCGGAGGGCCGCGTGCAGCAGTTCCATGGCATTGTGTTCGTCATCGAGGTCGAACATGACCTCGATGAAACGATGGTCGTTTGAACCCTTCTCCGAGAGATAGCTGGAGAAGCCGCGGATCCGCTCCTTATGGTTCTCATAGGCGCCGCTGTGGCAGAGAGCGACGAACGAACCGGGGCGCTGCGCCAGCATGCCCGACATGTAGTGAGCCGCGGTGCGTCCGGCAGCATAGTTGTCGATGCCGACATAGGGCAGTTCGGGGGCCGGACGGGTCATGATCTGAACGACGGGAATGCCGAGACCGGCCGCTTTCCGCACGCTGGTGACGACATCGGCATGGTCGGGCGCAACCACGATCAGCGCCGACCGGCGTGCCGTCGGATTGGTGATGTAACGGGCAAATTGCGCTGGCTCGTTCTCGCGGACGAAGGTGCGGTGAACGGTGATGCTGTCGCCGAGCGAAGCAGCGATGCGCTCGAACGCCCGGTTCAGACGCGAATAGAAGCTGGTCTCCGGGCGAACGAGGATCACCTCTATCCGGATCAGGCCGCGATGGGCGACCGGCAGGCTCTTCCGGTATTCAAGCCGTCTTGCCGCCAGGAGGACCTTCTCCACCGTCTCCGGCCGCACGCCGCCGCGGCCGTTAAGGACGCGCTCGACGGTCGCGGTGCCAACGCCGGCTTGGCTTGCGACATCCTTCAAAGTCACCTTCATCAGGGCTCACTCACTCTCAAAGCTGACACAGCAGAGCATCGGCACGCTGTGAGGTCAATGATCAAATTTGATCAAGGAAGCATTGGAGCGTGGGGGCGCCGCGGCAGTATCGTGCCAGCAATCCGGGAGGAGCACCGGACGGTCCAAAACAACCGAGATCAAGGATCATCCGCCGGCACGAAGCGGCCGGGGATGACGGAGGAGCCAGATGAAGATCGCACTCGACCCGCATATGCACCGTCACCTCAACCTGCGCGACCTCTGCCGCAAGGCAGCGGAGCTCGGTTATGAGCATATCGAGCTTTCACCGCGCGACGATTTTCTGCCCTGGTGGGTGCGCCCGCGGGCACACAAGGAACGCATCGCGGAATTCAAGGCGGCCCTGAAGGATCACGGCGTCCATCTCGCCTCGATCCTGCCGATGTATCGCTGGGCGAGCCCGCATGAGGACGAGCGGCAGGCCGCGGTGCGCTACTGGAAGGAAGCGATCGCGATCGCCGCCGAAATGGGCTGCGATACGATGAACTCGGAATTCGGCCGCGGGCCGTCGCCGGATCGCAGCCACCGCGCCAGCTGCTGCGGCGGCATACATACCCACGAACACAGCGAGGCTGCCTGGTGGCGCTCGATAGAAGAGCTCGTTCCGGTGTTCGAGCGCGAGGGCGTCACGCTCAACATGGAACCGCATCCGGAAGACTGGTGCGAAACGCTGCATCCGGCGATCGACATGCTGAAGACCATCGGCTCGAAGAACGTCAAATTCCTCTACTGCGCGCCGCATACCTTCTATTTCGGCGACGATATGGCGCGGATGATCCGCGATGCCGGCCCGCTGATCGCCCATGTGCATGTGGCCGATACCTATAATCACAAGGCCTCATCCGGGCTGCGCTACATCATCAATCCGCCGGGCGCGAAGGTCACCATCCATCAGCACATGGATATGTACCAGGGCGAGATCAATTGGGATGTCTTCTTCTCCTCGCTCGCCGCGGTCGGGTTCGACGGCATCATTACCGCCTGCGTCTTCGGCTGGGAGGAGCGCGCCGACGATTCAGGCCGCTTCATGCGCTCTGAAATCCAGAAATATGTCGACAAATACTGGCCCGGGAAACTTGGCTGATCGTCAACATCCGCCCCGGCACCCAATATCAGGAATAAAACCGTGACCATCACGATTACGACAGCCCCCTGCTGCTGGGGCGTGGACGACGTCAACAATCCAAACCTTCCCGCCTGGGAACGCGTCTTCGACGAGGCGGCAGCGGCCGGCTATGGCGGCCTCGAACTCGGGCCTTATGGTTACGTGCCGCTCGACGATGCGCTCGTTACAAAGGCGCTCACCGAGCGCAATCTCTTCATCGTCGCCGGCACGATCTTCGACGATCTCGTCTCTCCTGAAAATCGGGAGACGTTGCTGCGGCAGACGGAGGAAATCTGCGCCGTCATCACCAGGCTGCCGCAGCCGGAACAGGTGGCAGGCCAGCGGTTCAGGACCCCCTATCTCACGGTCATGGACTGGGGGCACGACGAACGGGACTATGCCGCCGGCCATTCCGATCGTGCGCCGCGTCTCGACGACAAGGCTTGGGCCGGGATGATCGCCAATATCACGGCGATCGCCGAACTCGCTCAGCGCAAATACGGCGTGCGCGCCGTCATCCACCCGCATGCGGGTGGCTATATCGAATTTGCTGATGAGATCGAGCGGGTGGCAGGTGACATTCCGCAGGAGGTCGCCGGCTTCTGCCTCGACACCGGCCATAGCTATTATGCCGGCATGGATCCCGTCGAGATGCTTCGCCGCTATGCTGACAGGCTCGACTACGTCCACTTCAAGGACATCGACCAGACAGTCTTCGACCGTGTGCTTGGCGAGAAGATCCGCTTCTTCGATGCCTGCGGACAGGGCGTGATGTGCCCGATCGGCCGCGGCGTCATCGATTATCCCGCCGTCAAGCGAACGCTCGAGGAGATCGGCTATCACGGCTTCATCACCGTCGAGCAGGAGCGTGATCCGAGGAATGTCGCCGGCAGCCTCGAAGATGTGAAGCAAAGCCGCGATTACCTCAGGTCGGTCGGTTTTTAGGGAAAAGATTATGACGAATAACAGGAAAAAGCCGATCCGCTGGGGCATGGTCGGCGGCGGCAGAGGCAGCCAGATCGGTTATATCCATCGCTCGGCAGCCCATCGCGACGACGTCTTTGCCCTTGCGGCGGGCGCCTTCGATATCGATCCCGAACGCGGCCGCGCCTTCGGCGTCGATCTTGGGCTCGACGAAGCCAGGAGCTACCCGGACTATGCGGCGATGTTTGCGACTGAGGCCGGGCGGGCCGACGGCATCGAGGCCGTGTCGATCGCAACACCCAACAACACCCATTTTGCGATCTGCAAGGCAGCACTCGAACATGATCTGCATGTGATCTGCGAAAAGCCGCTCTGCTTCACGATCGCCGAAGCCGAAGAGCTGAAGGCGCTTTCCGAGGCGCGCGGCCGGATCGTCGGCGTGACTTATGGTTACGCCGGCCATCAAATGATCGAGCAGGCGCGCGCCATGGTCAGGAATGGCGATCTCGGCGAGATCCGCATCGTCAACCTGCAATTCGCCCATGGCTTCCATAGTGCTGCGGTGGAGGAGCAGAACGCCTCGACGCGGTGGCGCGTCGATGCGAAATTCGCAGGTCCCAGCTATGTCCTTGGCGACGTCGGGACCCACCCGCTTTATATCGCCAAGGTCATCCTGCCGCACCTGAAGATCAGGCGTCTGCTCTGCACCCGCCAGAGCTTCGTCAAAAGCCGAGCGCCGCTCGAAGACAATGCGGTGACCCTGATGGAATATGATAATGGCGCGATCGCCACCATCTGGTCGAGCGCCGTCAATGCCGGCTCCATGCACGGCCAGAAGATCCGCATCGTCGGCTCGAAGGCCAGTATCGAATGGTGGGACGAGCGGCCGAACCAGCTCTCCTACGAGATCCAGGGCGAACCGGCCCGTATTCTCGAGCGTGGCATGGACTATCTCTATCCCGAGGCCAGGATCGACGACCGGATCGGCGGCGGCCACCCGGAAGGTCTCTTCGAAGCCTGGGCGAACCTCTATCGCCGCTTCGGCTTTGCCATCAACAGAGAGCGCGGCCTCGCCCCTGCGGGGATCGAAGAGCACGTCTTTCCCGATGTCGATGCCGGACTGGAAGGCGTGCGCTGGGTCGAAAACTGCGTACGGTCCGCCGACGCCGGCGGGATCTGGCTGGACTATCGCTAAAGCGCGTCGCGATCTTTTAGATTCGCTCCTCGCGCTTTAGGTCTTTGTTTTTACGCATGCCGTTGTCGCAAAACCGCTGCACACTTTTGCGCGACATGCTTTAGGTCGTGAACTGCGGTGCGGCGCTGTGCTCAGATAAGCGGGTCGTCATCTTCCGCCGCCTGCGACGCGCGGCGACGCG
The DNA here is from genome assembly GCF_005862305.2 of Rhizobium indicum. NCBI lineage: Bacteria > Pseudomonadati > Pseudomonadota > Alphaproteobacteria > Hyphomicrobiales > Rhizobiaceae > Rhizobium > Rhizobium indicum. Next base: position 1,213,477 of record NZ_CP054021.1, read on the forward strand.
TGCTGTCGTTGGCGGCTTTCTTGGGCCCCTCGGCGGCTGCCTCGCGGATTTTCTTGACGCTTTCGCCGGCGTCTTCTGCGGCTGGCTGCGGGTCGTTCTTTTTCACGAAACGGATCATGGGTCATTTCCTACTTCAACAGTGGGCGCGCTCCGCACATACATCGGAGCGCTCTGGAAAAACGGTGTCAGACGGCAAGCGCAGTGGCGCAGCCTTGGACACTTCGGCTATCGGCTGAAGTCTGGCCGGGCATGGTCGCCCAACCGCCGGCTTCAACGAACTGACGCTGCTTGTAGCCTTCGGTTATCGCCTTGAACTCGATCAGTTTAGCGCTCGCATCCGGCGCCGCCTTGAATCGCTCGACGCAGATGGCCGACGCCAGTTCTCCGCGTGCGGTTTCGCTGGCGGCGGCTGCCGCTTTGCCTGATGTGCCGCCTGTGACCCAACCTCCCCAGCTGAAGCCGATGATCATCGTGGCGATCGCCGTGACGACGCAGGCCCAGGCGAGAAGCGTCTTGGACGGCTGGTAACTGTCGAAACGCTGGGTAATCGATGTCTTGCTGCTGCTCTGTACGGACATTGGAATTCTCCCTGTCTGTTATTCGGGTTGTGCCGTCCGGCGACGCCGGAACGGTCAAGCTGGCCTCAGTATCCCATAGCGCCCATGCCGCCATTTCCGGCAGCAGGCGCAGAATCTTTCGCGGGAATGTCGGCGATCATCACCTCGGCGGTGATCAGCAGCGCCGCGATCGAACCAGCGTCCTGCAGAGCGGTGCGCACGACCTTGGCAGGATCGACGATGCCGGCCTCGATCATATCGACATAGGTCTCCGTCTGTGCGTCGAAGCCCTGATTGTGATCATTGCTGTCGGCGAGTTTGCCGACGACGATGGAGCCTTCGAACCCGGCATTGTCGGCGATCTGCCGGATCGGGGCTTCGAGCGCCCTCAGCACGATCGAGATGCCCGCCGTCACGTCGGCGTTCTCCCCGGTCAGGCCCATGAGCGCCGACTTGGCGCGCAACAGTGCCACGCCGCCGCCGGGCACGATGCCCTCTTCGACCGCCGCACGGGTGGCATTCAGCGCATCGTCGATGCGGTCCTTCTTTTCCTTGACCTCCGTCTCGGTCGCGCCACCGACGCGGATGACCGCGACGCCGCCGGCGAGTTTCGCCAGGCGTTCCTGCAGTTTTTCCTTGTCGTAGTCGGAGGTGGTGTCCTCGATCTGCGCCTTGATCTGCTGGATGCGCGCCTGGATGGCCGCTTTGTCGCCGGAGCCGTCGATGATCGTGGTGCTTTCCTTGTCGATCAGCACGCGCTTGGCGTGGCCGAGCATATCGAGCGTGACGTTCTCGAGCTTGATGCCGAGATCCTCGGAAATCATCTGGCCGGCGGTCAGCACGGCAATGTCTTCGAGCATCGCCTTGCGGCGATCGCCGAAGCCCGGTGCCTTGACGGCGGCGACCTTCAGGCCGCCGCGCAGCTTGTTGACGACAAGCGTCGCCAGCGCCTCGCCTTCGACGTCCTCCGAGATGAGGAGCAGCGGTTTGCCGGTCTGTACGACGGCTTCCAGGATCGGCAGCATCGCCTGCAGGCTGCCGAGTTTCTTCTCGTGAACGAGGATATAGGGTTCCTCCAGTTCCACGCGCATCTTCTCGGCATTGGTGACGAAATAGGGCGAGAGATAGCCACGATCGAACTGCATGCCCTCGACGACATCGAGTTCGGTCTCGGCGGTTCGCGCCTCTTCGACTGTTATGACGCCCTCATTGCCGACCTTGTCCATCGCACTGGCGATCATCTCGCCGATGGCGGCGTCGCCATTGGCGGCAATGGTGCCGACCTGCGCGATCTCGCCTGATGACTTGACCTTCATCGCCCTCGCCTTGATTTCCTTGACGACGGCGATAACGGCGAGATCGATGCCGCGCCTCAGATCCATCGGGTTCATGCCGGCAGCGACGAGCTTTGCGCCTTCGCGGAAGATGGAGGCGGCGAGCACCGTTGCCGTCGTCGTGCCGTCGCCGGCAAGGTCATTGGTCTTCGAAGCCACCTCGCGCACCATTTGCGCGCCCATGTTTTCGAACTTGTCTTCGAGCTCGATCTCCTTGGCGACGCTGACGCCGTCCTTGGTAATGCGCGGTGCGCCATAGGCCTTGTCGATGACGACGTTGCGACCCTTCGGGCCAAGCGTCACCTTGACGGCATTGTTGAGCAATTCGACGCCGCGCAGCAGGCGGTCGCGCGCGTCGGTGGAGAACCTGATTTCCTTGGCAGACATGATATTTCTTCCCAGTTCGGTCTTGAGTTGCGGGTCACAAATTCGACCCTCAGGCGGCTTTGCCGGCGGCCGCTTCGGTCTTTTCGACGATGCCCATGATGTCGGTCTCCTTCATGATCAAAAGGGTTTCGCCATCGATCGTGACCTCGCTCCCCGACCATTTTCCAAACAGAATGAGATCGCCGACCTCGACATCGAGCGGGACGAGATTACCGCCTTTGTCGCGCAGGCCCGGGCCGACTGCGACCACTTCGCCTTGCTGCGGCTTCTCCTTGGCGGTGTCTGGAATGATGATCCCGCCCTTGGATTTGACATCGCCTTCCGCACGTCGAATGACGACGCGGTCGTGAAGTGAACGGAATTTCATAGAGGTCTTTCTGCTGCCGGCGCGTAGGGCGGCTGCAATTCATAAATAGCACTCGTGGCACTCGATTGATAGGAGTGCCAAGAAATATTGTTCACGCGGGGAATTTCTTTAAAAATTCAGGAAATCAATTTGAGCGGATATTTTGTAATAATCAGGAAATGAATAGAATTTTCACGCCATCGCGCTCAATTTTATTTAACGTGTCGTTGAGTTAATTTAGCGTTTTTCATAGATAAATCCGAATTATCTTGATTTAAACTCAATCGAGGCGCAATGATAGGTCTCGTCGATTTGGCCGACTTGGCTTCGCGGTGTCAGAGACCTACGACCCGCCATCACCACTGAATTTTCGATAGCAATCTATGACGTCGTTCCGGCGTTGATTTCGCCTATTCCGATCCGGAATGAGCTTGGCGCTGACCGCGGATGTACCGGCAGCATCGAGTTCGTCCGGTTCGGATCTCAACGATACAGGAAACGCATCGGTGTCTTCCTGCAGAGGCCTCAGCCGTGACCAGTCGCACCACACAAACCGTCGTCCGCTTTTCATCCCCGTTCCGCCTGCCCGGTTTCGACGGGGCGCAGCCAGCCGGAGAATACCGCGTCGATTATGACGAGGAATTGATCGATAGCGTTTCCAGGCTTGCCTGGCGACGGGTCGGCGCCTTCATCCACCTGCCGGCGATCGCCACGCAGAGTTCGACGCAGCAGATGATGCCTATCCCCCTGTCAGCTCTCGAAACCGCGCTCGAAAAGGACCACAAACCGTCATGACCGCTACGCGCATCCCGCAACGCAATGGACGCTCGATCCGGCGCGAGGCAGCAACGCATATCTTCAAAGTGGGGCAGACTGTCCGAGTGAAGGACGGGTTCCTGGTCGTTCCCTCGAAGCTCCCCGACACATACCGCATTACCGCCACGCTGCCTCCGAGAGGAAATGTGCTGCAATACCGCATCCGCAGCGACGATGAACGTCATGAGCGCGTCGCGACGGAAGACAGTCTGGAACTGGTAAACCTATCGCCCGCCGGCAGCGGCGCAACACTGATCGAGAGGACGTTTGGCCATGGCCACGGCCCGAATGACGAAAGGTTGACATCGTGAACAGCCATGAAGACGAAGCCGAACGAAGACGGAATGCCTTTGCCGTCGGCACATGGGAAAACAAATGTGGCGCTTCCGGCCGCTACTCCATGGAGATCGAACACGACCGCCGGATCGAATCCGCCCGTTCGTCGACCGTCTATCGTGTCTCAGCAAACGTTCCAGTGCATGCCGACCATGCCGTGCCCGGCAAGAGCCGTTCGCAGGCCGGGAAAGACATGATGTCCTTCAATCTTCTCAACATAGGATACCGGAAGGAATGGCTGAGGCTGTCGGACGCCGCCCGGAGTGAGACCCCGCCGGTTCAACCATGGCGCTAGCCTTTCTGAACCAAAGCCGCAGCTTCGATGCGGCGAGAAATGCTGTGCGCTTCGTCGGCCATGACGGCATGTTCCAGGTGTTGTTCTTCATCGAGGTTGGCGCGCTGGCGAAATCCGACATGACATTGCAAAGAACCGAACCCTCGGAAACGAGGTGGCTTTCGGCGTTCGACGCCCTGCGCAACTCCATTCAGGACGTGGCACACAAAGCCTATTCCTACCACCGCCGCGCCTTCTATACTCTAACTGCGGCGGATTTCCGCTAAGCGGATCCGGACGCGCGGGAACGCTCCATGTTGATCCGTTACGGCTATGAAATCACGCTGACCTGCCCGCAGCCGACCGCATTGGTATGCCTGTTGTCGGTTCATGATGATCGTGCGGCCGACATCAGAATTCCGGAAACGGTCTTCACCACCCCTGATGTTCCAACTTCGACTTATCGCGACCTCTTCGGTAACCGGTGTCTTCGGCTGGTTGCCCCGGCGGGCGACCTGACCATATGGGGCGATGCGACGATCGAAGACGACGGCGAACCGGACAGGTCGCTGCCAGGCGCCAGGGAACTCCCGGTTTCGGAGTTGCCGGATGATTGCCTCGTCTACCTGATGGGCAGCCGCTATTGCGAGACGGATCGTCTCAGTCAAATTGCTTGGGATATGTTCGGCACCGTCTCACCCGGCTGGGGCCGCGTTCAGGCGATCTGCGACTTCGTTCACGGCCATATCCAATTCGACTATCTGCAGGCGCGATCGACGCGGACAGCCTTCGAGGCGTTTCACGAACGTGTCGGCGTTTGTCGCGACTTTGCGCATCTCGCGGTGGCGTTGTGCCGGTGCCTCAACATTCCTGCCCGATATATCAATGGCCATCTCGGCGACATCGGTATTCCCGTCGTCGATCCGATGGACTTCAGCGCCTGGATCGAGGTCTTCCTCGACGGTGCATGGCATGCATTCGATCCGCGCAACAACACGCCGCGGATCGGTCGTATCATCGTCGCACGCGGGCGCGACGCCGCCGACATACCGCTCATCAATTCCTTCGGACCGCATGTGCTGAAGGCGTTTCGAGTCTGGACCTATGAGGTGACGAACCTGGAGCAGATGCAAAGCGTCGCCGAAGGCGCTGTTTAGAACGAGACCTGGACGGATGCGGCAATGTCGGCCTCAGGCTTTGCCGCAGGCGCCAGCTGTCGCAGGATTGCCTCTCCCACACACTTTGGCGCGACGTGCTTTAGAACGGCGGTTGAAAGATGTCGGCGTCGTGCCATCTTGGGTGTGAGCAGTCATTAGCGGAAGATAAGGAGTTTCGCAGTCCATGTTCGATCATATTTCCATCGGCGTAAAAGACCTGGAAAGAGCCCGCCGTTTCTACGATGCGGCGCTGGCGCCGCTCGGATATGAGCGCCTGTCCAATTCCGACACCACGATCGGCTACGGCCCGGACACGGTCGGGCTCTGGGTGATGCAGGTCGAACAGCCTGTTGTTGCCGACATGCGATCGGGGCTGCATTTCTGCTTCGTCGCGCCTGATGAGGCGGCGGTCGATGCCTTTCACGCGGCGGCCGTCGCATCCGGCGGCACAGATAATGGTGAACCGGGTGTGCGGCCGGATTATGGGCGCTTCTATTACGCCGCCTTCATCATCGACCCAGACGGCTACCGCCTCGAAGCGTATTTTCACAAAGGCGAGCTATAACGGACCGTCAGGCAGCGGCTCTCGGAATGGATACGCAGCAGCCGGAGGCTTCGAGCGCTCTATTGGCTACATCGATGAACAGGCGACGGAACCAGCGCGCCCGGCCGTCCGTCTGGTCGACTCGGCGATAAAGCATCGTCACGGGATCGGCCGGCAGCGAAAGCGGCGGCTCGCAAAGCATCAGCCCATGTAACTGCGCCATGCAGCGACCGATCGATTCCGGCACGGTGGCAATGGCGGGCATCGCCTTCAGCACCATCGGCAGAGCGGAAAAGCGCGGGACGGTCGCCACCACCTGTCTCACATCGCCGGTGCGGTTCAGCGCCATATCGATACCGGTCGAGGTGTTGCCTTCGAACGAGACGGTGACATGCGCGACATTGGCGAAATCCTTGAGGCTCAACGGCGCCTTCAGCCCGAGCTGAGCTTCATCGTAGATGCAGATCGAGACTTGGTCGAACAGCGGCGCGCGAATGTGCCAGGAGGCGGGCTCGTCGTGCATCGCAACGCTGAAATCGAAGACGCCTTCATCCAGCCGGCGTGCGGCATCGCGCTTTTCGGAAGCGATACCGATCAGCCGGGCGCCGGGTGAAAGCTGGAGAAGACGGGCGGCAAGCGGGCCGAAGAAGGCCGATTCCAGATTGTCGCACATGCCGATGCGGAACTCGCCCTGCCAGCTTGCCGGATCGAACTCGGCCTGCGGGCGGATGGCGCGCTCGATGCCCGACAGCGCATCCTCGATCGCCGGGGCGATGGACAGGGCGCGCGGCGTCGGCTGCAGGCCGCGGCCGACACGTACGAATAGTTCATCGTCCAGCGCCTCGCGCAGGCGCCGCAAGGCAGCCGACAGACCCGGTTGGCCGAGCAGCAGCCGCTCGGCGGCGCGACTGACATTGCGCTCCTGCATCAGCACCGAAAAGGCCAGCAGGAGATTGAGGTCGATCTTGCGAAGGGTGACATCATTCATCATCGTCAGTAATACCTGGCATGGCTACTATCAATTTGCAATAGGAATGGAAGCTGTACATTTTCTCGTTCCCTGCCGCCCGGCAACCTCCCCCGATGAGGCGGCAGCAAAAAAGGAACGATTTCGATGACTCTTTCCAAATCGCCAAGCGGAGCGGGGCTGGCATTGCTGCTGCTCTGCGCCGCCAATTTCCTCGACGCCATGGACGTCTCCACCATCGGCGTTGCCTTACCTGCCATCCAGGCCGAACTCGGCATGGAGGCGACATCGCTGCAATGGGCCGTCAGCGCCTATGTGCTCGGTTATGGCGGCTTCCTGCTGCTCGGCGGCCGGGTCGCCGATGTCTTCGGCCATCGCCGCGTCTTCCTCTGGTCGCTGGCGATCTTTGCCGCCGCCAGCATCGCCGGCGGCTTCGTCAACAGCGGCCCGACGCTGATCGCCGCCCGATTGGTCAAGGGCATTGCCGCCGCCTTCACCGCGCCTGCGGCGCTTGCGCTGCTGCTCTCCGTCTTCGGCGAGGGAACGGCACGGGCAAGGGCGCTCGGGGTCTTCTCCTCCACCGGCGCCGCCGGCTTTGTGCTCGGCATGGTGCTCGGTGGTGCTGCGACGATTATCAGCTGGAGGGCGACACTGGTCATGGGCGCGCCCGTCGCCATCCTGACGCTTTTTGTTGCGCCACTGGTGCTGCCCGCCGACCCGAAAAGGACAGGACCGCGGCCGGCCTTCGACTGGGCCGGCGCGCTAACAATAACCCCCGGGCTGCTGCTCTTCGTCTTCGGCATCACCAATGCCGCGGCCGCCGGCTGGCAGGCTTTTGCGACCTGGGGTTCGCTCGTCGCGTCGCTGGCGCTGATCCTGCTCTTCCTCGTGGTCGAAGCGCGCCATGCCGATCCAATGGTGCCGCTCGGCATGTTCCGCCGGGCCAAGCTCCGGCATGCCAATGCCATTGCCGCCCTCTTCCAGGGCGCCTATGTCGGCTTCCAGTTCCTGGCGACGCTCTATTATCAGAACGTCCTCGGCTGGTCGGCCTTCACCACCGGCTTCTGCTTTGCGCTTGGCGGCGTCTTCGTGATGTTCCTGGCGCCACGTTTTGCGACGCTCGCGCAAAATCGCGGCGCCACCGGGCTGATGGCGGCGGGTGTCGGCCTGCAGGCGTTCAGCTATATCTTCTGGGTGACCGCACTCGGACATGTCGACCCGATCCTGCTCGTGCTGTTCTCGCAGATCCCGCTCGGCCTCGGCTACGCCATGACCTACCCCTCGGTACAGGTCGCGGCCCTTTCCGACGTGGAGGACGGCAAGTCGGGGCTCGCCTCCGGACTGCTCTTCGCCTCCTTCCAGATCGGCGGCGGCATCGTGCTTGCGGCGGCCTCGGCAGTCTTCGGCGCCGCACCGCATTTCGGCTGGAACCCCTATGTCGCCGGCATCGCTTTCGTGGCGCTGCTTGCGGTGGCGATTACCCTGCTTGCAGCCGCCGGTCCACGGACGTCGGCCGCCCGGAGACCCAGCTATCAGGCGGCGGAATGACCGTTATCGGCCCGCACCCTGACAGGTGCGGGCTGCTCATGAACCGGAGCGACAGCTGCAAAGAATCCCGTTGCGTTGCCTGGGTGAAAGGCGCATGGTCGCAACTTCGGCAGCCAGTGTAAGGGCGCTGCCGACTGAGGGTTTTTATACCCTTGCCCCGATGAAAGGAGGACCGATGTCTTCCACTTTCGAAAAGTCGCATCTGACTTCGTCCGATCTCGACATGCTGCAAGGCGTGCTCGACGATGCCGGCTACGACGCCAAAATCCTGATCGGCAACGAACGTGTCTTCAACGTCGCCGCCATACTATTGATCAGACTGTTCGAAGAGGGCGTCACCTCGCCGGCCATGCTCTCACAAGCGCTGGAACACCATTTCGGCAAGCTGAAGACGCCGCCGAAACCGGTAACCCCCGTCTTTAACCGATATGCAATACAGGGATTGCCCCGCGAAAGACGCGCCGCCGGCTAGAGCATGATGCCGAAAAGTGTGAGCGGTTTTCGGACGACATCATGCTCTCACTGATGTTCTAAAGCGCGTCGCGATCTTTCAGATTCACTCCTCGCGCTTTAGGTCTTTGTTTTACGCATGCCGTTAGCGCAAAACCGCTTCACACTTTTGCGCGACATGCTTTAGCGGCAAGCGAGCCGCCCGGCTCCGAAGGAATATCGTGCGAAAAACCCTCTTGCTTTGTATCTGCGTCGCAGCGGCCGGTTATTTCGGATGGGTGCAATTCGGGGCTTACCAACAACGCGAGCAGGCTAGAGATCTTGCCGACATCGACAGGGAGCGCCGGGTGGCGCTCCTGGAAATCGATGGCTGCCGGGCAAAAGTGGATCTGCTTCTGTCGATGACAGACCGACTGCTCAAGGCCGGCGGCATGCTGGTGCCGCTCGATATCGGAAGGGACATCGAACTCTGTTTGGCCCGCGGCATCATGTCTGCATCAGGCCGCGCGGAGATGGAAAGAACGAAGCTGATCCGCCTGTTTCCCGTGAATGACTAAGCGCGTCGCAAGATTCATCCCTCGCGCTTTAGCCCTGTTGTTTCGCACGCCGTTATCGCTAAACCGCTGCCCAGTTTTGCGCGGCTCACTTTATCCCCTGTGGAAATATGGCTTTCCTGCGGCGGTGGCCTTAATGGCACCTCAATTTTACTCTATAAGGAGGGCTCGCTGATTTGGCCGATGCGGCATTTGCGGTGACCGGGTTTCCGGCCCCGCCATTTTCCCGATCGCGAAAGCATGGTGACGTCCCGTCTCAACGTCGGGTTTGGCTTTCGGTGACCTCTCCGGTCATCCGCCTCCAGACAGCGATGCGGTTTCAGCAGGCATCATTTTCATTCCATCCCTGCGGCCCGGTGTTGTCGGGTTGCCCCTCATGACGATCCCGCGATCTCCGATCGCGACCGACAAGCGGGGCGAATACCACGCAGGCTGCGGCTTTCAATTTCGATCTAAAGGGAGATTTTATCGATGGCAAAAGGACAGGTAAGAAGCAATCGCGAGGTCCGGAAGCCGAAGAAGGACAAGCAGGCAGCGAAGGTGGAAAGCACATTCGCCAATCAGATGAAGACGGCGACCAAAACCGCTCCGCAGGGCAGTGCTCCAAAGAAATAGAACCTCTTATCGAGCCCCCGCTCCGCCCCCGTGCGCATAACAGCGCAAGTGATAGCGCGTCTTGTCGGACGCGCCGCGCTCCGGCGTGACACCATCACCCATTGACATGTTTTCAGAAAAACAGGAATTGCTGTAACCATGACCACTCTTCATACGATGTACCACTTCGACTATCCGCTCTTCCTCATTCGTTCGGCCGTGGTGATTGCACTCGGCTTTTCGGCGATCGCCGCCTTTCACGGCGTCACTCTGTGATCGAATCTGCGCGCCGCAGCGAGTGCGAGGAAATCCAAGTGGCCCCTATGAGTGAGCCCGACGACAACCCAGAGCGATCCGAAAACCCGGATCGATCCGCGGAGCAAGCGGCGCTTTTCGCTGAAAAGCGCTGGCTGAAGATCCTTGCCGGATATCGCCAGCCGCGGGCCGGACGCAGCGCCTTCGAGCTTGCCGTCACCGCCGTCCCCTTCGCGCTGTTCTGGGCTGCCGCATGGGCAGCGGTTCATTACAGCTTCTGGCCCGGCCTGATCCTCGTCCTTCCCGCCGCCGCTTTCCTGCTCCGGCTGTTCATGATCCAGCATGATTGCGGCCACGGCTCGTTTTTCGCCCGTCGCCGCGTCGACGACTGGGTTGGACGCACGATCGGCATCCTGACGCTGACACCTTACGACTATTGGCGCCGCGCGCATGCGGAACACCACGCCTCGGCCGGGAACCTGGACGAGCGCGGCGTTGGCGACATCGAAACGCTGACGATCGCCGAATATAACGCGCTGTCGCGCTGGGGCCGGCTCGGCTATCGGCTCTACCGGCACCCGATCGTGATGTTCGGGATCGGACCGGCATGGCTGTTCCTCTTCAAGCAGCGCCTGCCTTTCGGCATGATGCGCTCCGGCGCCCTGCCCTGGATCTCGACCATGGCGACCAATCTTGCCATCGCAGTGGTCGCCGCGCTGCTGATCTGGGCGGTCGGGATCGTCCCCTTTTTACTGGTGCATCTTCCGACCGTGCTTCTGGCAGGTGCTGCCGGCGTCTGGTTGTTCTACGTCCAGCATCAATTCGAGGAAACACATTGGTCGAAGGAGCCGGACTGGCAGTTCCAGCATGCGGCCCTGCACGGTGCCTCGCATTACGACCTGCCGCCGGTGCTGCGCTGGATCACCGGCAATATCGGCATCCACCACGTGCATCATCTGTCGAGCCGGGTGCCGTATTACCGGCTGCCGGAGGTGCTACGAGATCATCCTGAGCTTGCCGATCTGGGCCGCATCACGCTCATGGAAAGCCTGCGTTGCGTCAAGCTGGTGCTGTGGGACGAACAGACGAAACGACTGGTCTCGTTTCGTGAGGCGGCGCGGCTTGCCGCAGCATGATGACGGGGCGTTAGAGCGGTTTAGCTTTCACGGAAGCGCAGAGCCGCTCTGACCTTTTGCCTGCATCCAATTCCAGGGAAAGCCGCCTCCTTCCCTGGAATTGTTTAGCGGTAGCCTGTCACATCCGCCGGCCTGCCCGGATCCTGCACTTCCACCATGTAGCGCCAGCAATCCGGCCGCGAACCGTCGATATCGTCGAAGCCATAGGTCTTGGCCACTCCGCCGCTCGACAGCGACTGGCCGTTCCAGCGGGCGCGGTCGGGGTCGGCGGCTATGGCCGCAACGGCCCGGCCGACGAAGCGCGGGGTTTCGGAAATGGCGAAATGCGGCTGCACCTTCGTCGCCTCGCGCCAGTTCTCCTCGCGAACACCATAAGCATCCAGCATCATTTCAGAACGCAGCCAGCCGGGCGTGATCGAAACGGCGGTGGCGCCGTGTTTTTCCAAATCTTGCGCATGTGCCCAGGCCATGCGGGTGACGCCTGTCTTGACCAGGTCGTAAAAGGGCGAGAGCCGGTAATGGGTGGCATTGTATTCGGCAGTGCCGTCGGTCATCTCCACCAGCAGCCCGCCGGGCTGCTCGATCATCAGCGGCAGGGCGTAATGGGCGGTGATCAGATGCGTCTCGATGCCGAGCTGCAGCATGCGCAGGCCCTTGTCCAGCGAATGCTCCCAGACGGCCTTGTCCCATTCGAACAGCTTCTCACAGCCCCAGATGTCGTTGACCAGAATATCGAGCCGGCCAGCTTCGCCGCGGATGCGGGCGACCAACGCCTCGACCTGTTGCTGGACGAGATGGTCCACCTGCACGGCAATGCCCTTGCCGCCGGCTGATGTCACCAGCTCGGCCGTCTCCTCGATCGTCTCCGGCCTGGCATACTCGGATTGCTGGGCGCGCGTCGTGCGCCCGGTCACGTAGACGGTGGCGCCGGCGGCACCAAGTTCCACCGCGATGCCTCGGCCGGCGCCGCGCGTAGCACCCGCCACCAAGGCCACTTTCTCCCGCAAGTTCGCTGTCACTTCTCCATCCTCCACGCTAGAACGGCCTTCATGCCGTAAGCACCCGGGTTTAGCTCTTGTTTTTACGCAATTCCGGGCGGAAAACCGCTTCACACTTTTCCTGGAATTGCTCCAGCTGGCACTGCTTGTATATAAACGAATGATCGTTTACATTCGAAGCGAATGCAAGAGGAATTTCATGCCGCGTCGCCGCACAGTTTCCGATGAACAGCTTCTCGCCATGGTGCTGGCGCTGATCCACGCCGAGGGGCCGGATGCGGCGACCTTTGCGGCGGTGGCGAAAGCCAGCGGTCTTTCCGGCTCGACGCTGGTGCAGCGTTTCGCGACGAAAGCGGCGATGCTGCGCGCTGCGCTGCTTCACGCCTGGGACCGGCTGGATGCGGAAACGGCGCGGCTTGCCGGGAGCGTGGCGAAAACCCCGGAAGGCGCCGTCGCGCTGCTCGTCGGCCTGTCGCAGGATTACGGCGACAATGCCGCCGCCTATGGCGAGGGACTGCTGGTGCTTCGCGAGGACTTCCGCGATCCGGTGCTGCAGGCCCGGGGTGCAGCCTGGGGAACGGCGCTGACGAAAGCGATCGCACGCTGCTTCAGCTCGGCGAGCGATCCGGAGACGATCGCCCGGCTGATGCTGGCGCAATGGCAGGGTTCGCTCACCTGGTGGGGATTTGGCGCAGACGGCCCGGTGGCTGCCTATGTGGAGACGGAATTGAAGCGCTTCCTGACAGCAGTGAAGCCCTGATCCCCGCTTAGACTAGCATTACAGCTGCATATAGTTGGAATATCTGAATCCATGGGTTTCCGTGATCCGTAGGTCATGGATGACAGGCGTATCGATTGAGGCGACGCTGGAGCTTTGGGCGTCTTCGTTGCGTGATGTGAAAGCGCGAATGCACCTCTGGCGCCTTGCAGCGGTTCAGGGCATCCTATGATGGCTGAAAGTTGTGTTTATGGCAGTTGGAGGAATGCCGATGCGCTGCTTTACCGTGCTTGGACCTTCGCAGACCGGAAAATCAACAGTCGTGGAAAAGCTCGGCTCCCTGGAAGGGGCGGCGAGAAAATCCAGCTCCCCTTATGGATTGAACCTCACAGAATTCACCTTTGGAAATGAGTCGTGGTGTGCGCTGGATGCGCCAGGACCCAATGAAGCGTTGGCGCATGCACAGCACGCGCTTCTCGCCAGCGACGCCTGCATCCTGTGCGTTTCATCGGCACCCGAGGAGGCTGTGCTCGCCGCGCCCTATCTGCGCGTAATCGAGGCCTCGGAGACGCCGTGCATCCTCTTCGTCAACCGGATGGACGAACCGAGAGGGCGGCTGAGGGACGTGATCGCCGCGCTTCAAGACTACGCCAACCACACGCTTTTGCTTCGCCAGATCCCGATCCGCGAGGGGGACAGGATCATAGGCAGTTGCGATCTGATTTCCGAACGGGCGTGGCGCTACCGGGAAGGCCAGACTTCGGCGCTGATCGCAATCCCCGAAAGCGCCGCCGAGCGCGAGCACGAAGCGCGCAGCGAGCTCCTGGAACACCTGTCCGAATTCGATGACTGGCTTCTCGAGGAACTGATCGAAGATCGCGAGCCGCCCAGCGACGCGCTCTATGCCATTTCATCGCGGGTTCTCAGGGAAAACAGGATTATTCCAGTCCTGATCGGTGCCGCAAGTCACGGCAACGGCATGATGAGGCTGATGAAGGCGCTGCGCCACGAGGCGCCGCCGGTGGGGGTTCTTCGACAGCGCCTGGCTCGTGCGGGCAATGTCGATGAAAACAAGCTGACCGCCGTGAGCTTCCATGCCTATCATCGCCAGAATGTCGGTAAGACAGTGCTCGTGCGCGCGCTTGGCGTGGGACTGCGGCAGGGCGCATCACTGGGCGGCTCAAGCCTCGGCGCCGTACAGCATCTCGCAAACGGGCGGTCCAATTCGGCGGTTGTGCCTGCGTCGGGGGATGTGTTTGCGACGGTCAAGTCCGACCACTTGCCCGTCCCTTCGCTGTTGACATCAGACGCGGTGGTCGCCCCGCCTGAATGGACGGAGCCACCCACGCCGATGCTTGAAAGGATCCTAATCCCAGGCAGCGAGCGCGATGAAAACAAGCTCTCCGAAACGCTGGCAAAACTTTCCGCGACGGATCGCGGCCTAACGGTCTTGCAGGAGGAAAGCACCGGCGCCCAGCTCGTCTGCGCCCAGGGGCCGGTGCATCTGCGCGATCTCTGCCGAACCCTGTCCGACGTGTTTCACATCGCCGTAACCGATCGAACGCCCAGCCCGATCTACCGCGAGACAATTGCGAAACCATCTGAGGTTCATTACCGTCACCGCAAACAGACCGGCGGTGCCGGACAGTTCGCGGATGTGAAGCTGAGCATTCGCCCCAATGAGCGCGGCCGGGGCTTCACCTTTAGCGAAACCGTCAAGGGTGGCGTCGTTCCGCGCAACTACATCCCTGCTGTCGAAGCAGGCGCGCGCGAAGCGATGGAGAAAGGGCCGCTAGGCTTCCAGGTCATCGATGTCGGCGTAACGCTGTACGATGGTCAGCACCATGCCGTCGACAGTTCGGAACACGCCTTCCGGACTGCGTCGAAAATGGGAGTGCGACAGGCGCTTTCCGAAGGGTCGGCCGTTTTAATGCAACCGGTCTTCCGCAGCGAAATTCACATTCCGTCGATCTATTCCGGCAGCCTCGTCCAGATCGTCTCCGCTCTCAAGGGTCAGGTTCTCGGCTTCGACCGGGATGAAACCGCCAAGGGATGGGACATCTTCCGGGCACTCATTCCGGGCGGCGCACTTGACGATCTGGCGCGGGCGCTGCGCTCGGCGACGCAGGGCATTGGTTACTTTTCCAAGACCTTCGATCACTTCGAGGAGTTATACGGCAAGGAAGCGGACGCCATCGTGAGGGCACACGAGGGACCAGGCGTCGCACACTGAAAGGTTCGCGCCACTTCATGCTCGTTCGCAGAATGGGCTCATGTCGTTTGGCAGTTAACCGTGAGAATGCGCCGTTTCACGCTACCTATGGCATTTAATCTGAGATTCGCGGGAGCGATTATCGGCCACTAACCGCTTCTAATGCATCATGGCCTCTAATGCAGATCTCGATGCGGCCTTGGCGGTCATCAAAAGAAGACATCCGTACGGCAAATCCGAAATCCGAACCCAATCAAGGAGGATTGAACATGCCTACGATCATCTACAAGAAACCCGGCTTACGTCCGAAGACCTGGCAACGGTCGTCGTATTCGCGGATAACGTCGCAAGGAACTGCTTCGACGAATTCCCCACCGGTGAATCGAAATCGGTCTCCGAATGCCTGTCGTCTAACATTACAGCTGCATTTTTGATTTGCGGTGGACTTGCCTTGCTGCGGCTTGATGCGCCCGTCGCCAAAGCGACCATGCGATGACGGATGAAGGTTCAATTCGCCGTCGTGCAAGGTGGGCAACTGTAATGTTAGGCGTCCTCATCGTCCTTCTCCTCGCCCACGGTCAGCGGCCAGTCGACGACGTAATCCTCGAGATCGTCGAGATCGATCTCATTTTCGTTGATCGCGCGGCCTCGCGCGGAAATGCCGGCGGCATGGACGGTCTCCGGGTCGCCGGAGACGAGCGGGTGCCACCAGTAGAGGTCGCGGCCTTCATTGACCAGCCGGTAGCCGCAGGTGGGCGGCAACCAGGCGATATCAGGCACATTTTCCTTGGTCAGCTGCACGCAGTCCGGCACGAAATCCCAGCGGTTCTCATAGCTGGAGCAGCGACAGCTTTCGCCGTCGAGCAGCTTGCAGCTGACCGAGGTGAAATAGATATCGCCACTATCCCATTCCTCGATCTTGTTGAGACAACAGAGGCCGCAGCCGTCGCAGAGGCTTTCCCACTCGGCGACGCTCATTTCGGTAAGCGTCTTGCTCTTCCAGAAGGGCAGATCGTTCATCGTTCGTTTCTTGCAACAGCGACCCGCAAATTCGCGTGACCCTGATGCATCTCTCTTGTTATCAGCCGCAAAATCAATCAATCCTTCAGTATACTCCTGGTACTCGGAGAATTCTCTCCTCGTATCGGAGAGCTTTGCGGCCATATGCGGGCCTCGCGCTTTTGTCGGATATGATCGAAGCGCAATCAGGCGGGAATACAGGACGTGCAGGATCCGGACAACCCAGGAAATGGGCCAGGAAATGGGCCAGAAAAAAGGCCCGGAAAAGCGGCGAACGAGGCGGCGGAAAAGCGGCCGGCGAAGAGCCGTCACATTCTGCTGCGTATCGATTCCTGGATCGATTCGACCGTCTGGAACGCCGGCTTCCGCGCCGCCGAGATCTGGGAAGACATTACCATCTTTTTCCGCCGCTTCCGCGTGCGCGGCTGGAAGCGCATGGTCTTCGAACTTGCCGGCGAGGGACTGACGCTCGGAGCGGCCGGCTCGGTGCTGATGCTGCTGCTTGCCCAGCCTGCCTTCGAGGCGACCAAGGAAGACTGGCGCAACCGCGGCGATTTCGCCGTCACCTTCACCGACCGCTACGGCAATGTCATCGGCCATCGCGGCGTCATCCACCAGAATTCCGTACCGATCGACGAGCTGCCGGATTCGCTGATCAAATCGGTGATCGCCACCGAGGACCGGCGCTTCTTCGACCATTTCGGCATCGATTTCATCGGCCTCTTCCGCGCCATGAGCGAGAATGCGCGCGCCGGCGAAGTCGTGCAGGGCGGCTCGACACTGACGCAGCAGCTCGCCAAGAACCTGTTCCTGTCGAACGAACGCTCGATCGACCGCAAGGTCACCGAGGCGTTCCTGGCGCTTTGGCTCGAGGCGAACCTTTCCAAGAAGGAAATCCTCTCCACCTATCTCGACCGCGCCTATATGGGCGGCGGCACTTTTGGCGCAGCGGCGGCGGCGCAGTTCTATTTCGGCAAGAACATCACCGATGTGAACCTTGCCGAATCCGCCATGCTTGCCGGCCTGTTCAAGGCGCCGGCGAAATACGCGCCGCATGTCAACCTGCCGGCGGCGCGTGCCCGCGCCAACGAAGTGCTGACCAATCTGGTGCAGAGCGGGCTGATGACCGAGGGCCAGGTGATCGCCGCCAGGCGCAATCCAGCTACCGTCGTCGACCGCAACGAGGTGGAATCGCCCGATTTCTTCCTCGATTGGGCTTTCGACGAGGTCCAGCGGCTTTCGTCGCGCTTCCACCAGCATTCGCTGATCGTGCGCACGACGATCGACATGGGCATCCAGAAGGCGGCCGAGGATTCGGTCGAGACGTCGCTGCGCGAATATGGCGAGGCCTATCACGCCAAGCAGGGCGCGATGGTGATGATCGAAAACGGCGGGGCCGTGCGCGCCATGGTCGGCGGCCGGGATTACGGCGAGAGCCAGTTCAACCGCGCCAGCAGGGCGCTGCGCCAGCCAGGCTCGTCCTTCAAGGTCTACACTTATGCGGTGGCGATGGAGAGCGGCATGACGCCGCAGACGACGATCGTCGATGCGCCGATCTACTGGGGCAACTGGAGCCCTCACAATTACGCAAACCGCTATGCCGGCCGCATCACGCTTGAGACCGCGATCGCCCAGTCGATCAACACCGTGCCGGTGCGGCTCGCCAAGGAAAAACTCGGCATTCAGCCGATCCGGGCGATGGCGAAGAACCTCGGCGTCGAAACGCCGATCCGCGACGACGTCACCATCCCGATCGGCACCTCCGAGGTGACGGTCCTCGACCAGGCGACGGCCTATGCCACCTTCCCGGCCGGCGGCTACCAGTCGCGCCGCCACGGCATCACCCAGATCCTCGATTACGACGGTGACGTGCTCTACGATTTCGACCGTGACGAACCGGCGCCGAAACGTGTGCTCTCCGAACAGGCCGACGCCTATATGAACCAGATGCTGTCGCGCGTCCCCTATGTCGGCACGGCGCGCAAGGCGGCCCTCGACAACGGCATCCTGACGGCCGGCAAGACCGGCACGACCCAGGCCTATCGCGACGCCTGGTTCGTTGGGTTCACCGGCAATTACACCTGCGCCGTCTGGTTCGGCAATGACGACTACACCTCGACCAACGAGATGACCGGCGGTTCGCTGCCGGCGATGACTTTCAAGCGCGCCATGGATTACGCCCATCAGGGTGTGACGCTGCGCGCCATCCCCGGCGTCGAAAATCCCCTGCCCTCGGAAAAGGACCTCGCCAAGACCGCCGCCGCCAAGCCGCAGGACGGATTGCCGCAGCTCATCCGGCCGCGCATGCTCTCGGTTCAATCGACTGGCATCCTCAAGAAGCTCGGCGAAAAGCTGAAGGATGCCGCCCCACTCGCGCCGGCGAAGGTGGCGAGCGCGGAGTAGCCGGCCCAGGAGATTGCCGGTAGCTGCCCCCCATCCGCCTGCCGGCATCTCTGGGTGAAAGGCCGTATTGCCGCAGTTGGCAGACTGCTTTGCCGCTTGGACATAACCGGGGATCAATCGCCCATGTCACTGCCCGGCATTCCACCCTGCCAGAATCAGTGGTAACCCTTTCATCCGATATGGTTTCCAAGGTCATGACGTGTTTCGATTCCCCCTCTTTATCGCGATCACGCTGATCGTCGCCTTCGGCGGCGGGATCATGATTTCGCTTTATGCGCTGGATGCGACACAGGGTTTCGGGGCGATCAAGCTCGGCGCCTGGGAGGCCTTTCCAGCGTTGCAGACGGTCGAGGCCGATCCTTATGCCAAGTCGCACCGGGCGCGCGCCGGCAAGCTGCTCTATGGCAGCGCCGAGGGTCTGACCTTCACGGCGAGTGTCGACGACGAAGGCGCGCGGCTGAATGCCGGCTGCCGCTACCGCATCAGCGGGCAGACGCCGCCTGCCCGGCTCTGGACCCTCTTTACCGCCGACAATGGCGGCAATCCGGCAGCGGTGAAGACCGGGCATCCCTCAGCGCTCAATTCCTGGACCGTGCTGCGCAATCAAGACAGCAGTTTCTCGGTTGAGATCTCCGCCGTCGCGCAGCCGGGCAACTGGCTGGCCTTGCCAGAGGCCGGCACCTTCCGGCTGGTGCTGACGCTGTTCGACACACCGACAGCCGGCAGTTCCGGCGTGATCGACCTCGCCATGCCGAAGCTCACCAAGACCGGATGCGGCAATGCTTAGGATATTCTTCGCGGTCCTGACCGGTCTTTTCGGCGCAGCCCTGCTGCATCTCGTCATCATCCTGTCGCTGCCGCATTTCACCGGCAGGGATGCGGCGACCCGCGTGGAGGCAGAGGGCGACCTCAATAATTTCTACCTGCTCGGCGACCAATATGACGAGGCCGGCCTTGCCAATGGCGACCCCTTCCTGCGCACCGCCGTCTGCTCCTTCGACGTCGAGGATGCGCCGGTACATTTCACCGCCAAGGGCAATGTGCCCTTCTGGTCGATCGCGATCTATGACAGCGCCTCCAACGAGGTCTTCAGCATGAATGACAGGACATCGGTCGGCGGCGCGCTCGATGTGCTGGCCGGCAGTCCGATCCAGCTGACCGACCTGCGCAAGAACTTGCCGCAGGAATTGCAGCAGGCGATCCTGGTGGAAATGGCACGGCCGGACGGCTATGCCGTGCTGCGGACGCTGGCGCCGCAGGCGAGCTTCGATGAGGCTGCGCGCAACTTCCTGACGGAAGCCGGCTGCGAGCAATTCGCCGCTCGCTGAGGTTGAAGAGCGGTTACTTCTTGTTGACGCGCGGCGCGGGCGCCGGACGATGTTTCGGGCTCTCGGTCAACCGCTCGTAGCGGACGCCGGTGAACCAAAGGATCTTGGCTTCGCGGGGCTCTTTGTCCGGGCGACGCGGCGCCCGCGGCCGCCGATCCGCCAATGCGACTACTATTGCCATTCTCGTCTCCATGCACTGCCCGAGACGGATGAAGTTGCGATGGATTTCACCCTGCCCGCCAATGTGCGGGCCGGCGCGTCCTGCAGTACCGGGATGACCGGCCCGAGGGCATTCGCGCCTTTCCCACGGCACCTGATTGAAATACCGTGATGCGGAGTTTCAACGATCCAAATACTCAAATCGCGTCGTTCCTATCCGAATTGAGACAGATGACAGTTAACAGTTTACTAATGTTCAGCCGAGGCCAAACACAGTTCACGTTACTTCCCCTTTAACGCGCGAAGAGTTGATTTGGTTTCACGCCGCCTACACAAACGGCCGGCTGGAGATCAACGGATAAAATTAGAACCAATTCATATAGTTGACATCGGCGCTGCAATCCGCCGGCCGGGAAAAAGGCGATGTTGCAAAAATACATCATGAAAATATTTAATTGCGAGGCGCTGAGATGCGCGTATGTTCGCTCATGTCGGTCACACGTTTCCGGGCTCCGATCGATCGGGATTTTCCACGTTCTTGCCGGAATGCGGAGGGCAAGCGGTGTCTTTGCTGGTCAATTCATCTTTCTCGCCTGAAGATCTCGACGTGCTGCGCAGTGCGCTTGATGCCTGGTGCTCAGAACGGCGGATCGACATCAAAAGCGTCGACGCGCAATTCGCGGCATCCACAGCACTCGACCTTTATCAGGCCGGTTACGACAGCCGCGAAAAACTGCTGCACGCGCTGCGCGATCACAGGGCCGCCTGAGTTTTTCCACCACCGCGGCAGCTATGCTGCAATCGTCGCAGCACGCCTTCCAAACCATGCATTTTTATATTGCCGGCCAACCATGTCGCAACACGTTCCGCGTGTATATTTCTGTTGCATTTTAATAAAATCTTCAGCATGCATTAACCGTACCGGTGTAGGATTTGTTCATAACCGTATGGCCTGACATGCGTTCCGCCAGCGCATATCGGCCTTGGTCCCCTTGTTCTGCGTTTTCGGGGTGTTTTTGTGCGTGACCGGTTTCGAGACCTAGAAGGCCCCTTGGCCGTCAGGAAAAAGGACGTGGTACTAATGGCGACTGTCAGCAGTTTCGAGAACCTGTCTCATCCGACACGGTCCGAACTGCGCCAATTCGCCGAACTTTTCATGCCGCTGTTCCAGGCCTCCTCCGACGAGGCCAAGCGCCAGGCGGTCGCGGCGCTGTCCCAATGCGAGAACATGCCGGCCGCCGTGGCGCTGTTCATCGGCAACCAGCCGATCGATATCGCAGCCCCCTTTCTTGCCGCCTCGAAGGCAATCGCCGACGATACGCTGATCACCATCGCGCGCATGCAGGGTGCAACGCATGTCAAGGCGATCGTCAGCCGCGATTCACTCTCGCCGAAGGTCATCGATGCTTTGGTGGCGCTGCGCCAGAGCCAGCCGCGGTCGGCGGCCACATCGGCGCCGGTCATGGAATCGCCGGCGGTGCCGCTTTCGCCAGCGCCGACCGAGACCAACGAGGCAGATGCGCTGGCGGAACAGCGGATTGCCAATGAAGAGGCGTTGCGCGAGCGTATCCTCGGCCTTGCCGGCCATCTCGGCCGTGCCGACGAGGACAGGCTCGGTCTGCGCACGCTCACCGACATTCAAGAGGCGCTGCTGGTGCGCTTTGCCCGCTCGCGTGAAGCGACGCATTTCGCAACCGCGCTTGCCGATGCGCTTTCCGCCAGCCGCTGGCTTGCCGAGCGCATCATGCTCGATCTTTCCGGCCAGCAGCTCGCCACGACGCTGACCAGCCTCGGCATGGGCTTTCTCGATGCCGTCTTCGTGCTCGAAAGGCTCTATCCGCACCTTGCCGAACAGCAGCATAACGTTACGCGCGGCTGGATGGTGCTCGATGCGCTCGACCCGGAAGAATGCCACGAACGCGTCGAAGCCTGGCGGCGCGCCGATCGCTACACCTATAAGCCGGAAGCGACCGATGCACCCGCGCCGGCAGCAACGCCCGACTATCGCTTCATCCGCCAGGCGCCGCCGCAGCGCGACATGCGCGTCATGGGGCGGCGGTCTCGCTGAACTGCGGTTGATGACCTTACCACCTACAGCGGTTCAAAATGACGCTGAGCTGACGAGCGCCTTGGCTCAGCCGCCCTTCGCAAGCGGGATCATGTCCCCCAGTTCCTCCGCCTCCAGCTCGACGATCCAGAGATCGGGGTCGAATTTGCGTTCACGCTCCAGCATCGCGCGGACCGCCTCCGGATCGCCGCGCGACAGGCGGACCTCGAACAGCCGGTCACCGGCCTGACCTTCGCCGAAGGCTGTCTGCGGTGCCGGCGCGTAGAGCGTTTCCAGGCCGTCGCGGAAGTGCTGGCGGATGAAGATCGCACCCGCCTCCTCCGCACCCTTCTTCTCGACGGCGGCGAAATCGCCGCTGGCGAAGACGCGGCGCAGGAGGGCTGAAATGAAGATGTCGGCGCGTAATCTCATCGGTGCGGTATAGACCGGCGCGTCGGTGGCGGCAATGCGGGGCCAGAGTTTGACCCCAGGGGTCAGACCTTGACTGCCAGCCGTAATCCTCCCCAATGCCGTCCACGGACTGTGATCGGAGCGGAGATATCTTTCATCATCACGAAATTGCCGCCGCCCATGTCGCGCCTGTAGGTCTGGACGAGGAAGGGCGCGGTGCTGCGACCGGCTGCAAGGCCAACGCGATCGGCAAAGATGCGGCGGTTGCGGCAATTGGCAGTGTTCCAGACGCTGTCGCCAGGCCGCTGGGCTTGCGAGAATTTTCGGTTGTGGGTCGGCAGATAGCCATTCTCGTCGATCGCCGCGCAGAAGGCGATGCGCTCGTCCAAGGTTGTGACGGGTTCCTGGATCGGCGGCAGCAGGCGGTCGGTGAGTTCGGTGAAGGCCGCCATCATCTGTGCAGGATCAGAGCCCGGTATCGGCCGATACCGTCGCTCGAAAAGAGCATCGAGCCCGATCTGACCTTCCGCGACGGCGCGTTCGAAGGCGCCGGAAATCTGTCTTGCCACCGACTGCGCTTCCTCGATCCAACGGCTGTCGGCGGTCTTGACGCCGGCACTCGCCGTCAGCTGGATCAGGGTTTCCGAGAGGCCGACGACGCTGTCGACGCGTTTTGCCGCCTGCTGCAGCCGGACATTCGAGCCGGCGACCTCGGCCGACATCTCGCCGAGCTTCTCGACGAAGCCGGCGCATTGCTGGTCGACCGCCTCGGTGGTGTTGGCCATGACAGTCGAACTGTCGAGGATGCGGGTGATGACATGTTCCATGCTTTCGAAGGCGCCGCGCATCGCCTCCGACTTGTCACGCACGCCGGCGGCGCTCTCTCGCGCATCGCTGCCGACGGCCGACAGCCGGTCGATCTTCACGCGCAGTTCGTCCAGCGTCTGCTGGATGGAGCCGGTCGCCTTCGAGGTCTGCAGCGACAGCGCCCGAACCTCGGCGGCGACGACCGCAAAACCCTTGCCCGCATCGCCGGCGCGCGCCGCCTCGATCGCGGCGTTCAGCGCCAGCAGGTTGGTCTGGCGGGCGATGGTGCTGATTTCCTCGGCGATATTGTCGACATCGGCAAGCGACTTGGAGAAGCCGGCGATCTCGGTGCCGATCTCGTTGGAGGACTGAACCATGTGGCCGATCTCGGCGACGGAGCCCGTCAGGCGGTCAGCCGATTCTTTCAGCATGTGACGTGCCTCGGCCGCCGTGCGATCGGTCTCGCGCAGCGACACGGCGACCGAGCGGTTGGTCTCGGCAATCGACAGCGCGGTGCGGGTGACATGATCGAAGGCGGAGGCATGCCGGGCCGACATTCCCGCCATGTCCTGGATGGCGCCGGCGATATCGACGAGATCGATGCCAAGGGTGGAGGCTTCTTCGGCAAGACGCAGCAGGATGTGGCGCAGCGCCTCGCGATCAGGCCCTTCCGCTTCGACCGCCGGTTCTCCGGCCGTATCGTCTATCGCCTTCAGCGCATGCATGACCGACGCTCCCCCGCCCTAATCAGAAAAGCTTCAGGCAACATGGTTAATAAGTTGCAAACAGCGGCAGAACCTTAGACTTAGGTTGTAGGGAAAGCGGACTCCCTGACTGTAGGCCGGCCATGTAGCGCCCCATCAGCTGGCGATGAAGCCCGTCAGCCGCTCGCTCAGCTGCCAGAGGCGTTCGGCAAATTCCGGATCGGTTGCCCAAGGACGGACACCGAGCATCTCGGTCGAATCGCCGGAGACGGCGGTGGCGATATCGCAGTTCTCGCAATAGACGCCGCCGAGACCCTCGAGCTTCTCGCTGACGGCGCACCAGACGGTGGTCGACGCCCCTTGCTCAATCGTCTTCTTGTTGTTTTCCGGATCGATGACCGGCTTGCCGTCCTCGTCGACATAGCCGCTCGCCTTGAGGAAGTCGCTCGACTGATGGCGGACCAGATTGGTGGTTACGATCCCGCCGGGATGCAGTGAGAAGGCTCTGACACCGTGCTTCGCACCCAAAGCGTCCAGTGAGATCGCAAAGAGAGCATTTGCCGTCTTCGACTGGCCATAGGCGAGATAGGGCGCGTATTCGCGGTTCTCGAAATTCGGATCGTTGAAATCGACGCCGGAGAAGACGTGCCCGCGCGAGGAGACGGCGACAACGCGCGCCCCCTCGGCCTTTACCAGCGCCGGCCAGAGACGGGCAGTGACCTGGAAATGGCCGAGATGATTGGTGGAGAACTGCGATTCGTAACCGCGGGCGTCACGCGTCAACGGGTTCGCCATGACGGCAGCATTGTTGATGAGCAGATGCAGGGGCTCGCCGCTTTCGAGGAAGCGGTCGGCGAAGTCGTCGATCGACCCGGGGTCCATCAGGTCGAGCTTTTCCACCGCAAGGCCGGGTATGTTTTCCACGGCCGCCTTGGCTTTTCCGAGATTGCGGGCGGGGACGACAACCCTGGCGCCGGCTTCGGCGAGCACACGAGCCGTCTCGAGGCCAAGACCGGAATAACCGCCGGTGACGACCGCGACCTTGCCAGAAAGATCGTGCCCGGCAATGACGTCGGCGGCGGTTGAGGCCGCACCGAAGCCGGAACCGATGGGAGCTTGTGGGGTGGACATGACGTGCCCTCCGTTGTTGCATGATGGCCTTATGTACGCCCGGGAAACGGGATTCTGAATGCTTGCAAATCCCGATTTCCTGCTGCATCGTTCAAAAATGATCAGTGACCCGCTCTCCGAAATGCTCAATCTGCTCGATGCGCGCTGCCTTGTGTCGGGTGGGCTGATCGCCGGCGGCGCCTGGGCGCTTCGCTTCCCCCGGCCGAACCGGATCAAGATCAGCGCGGTCGCCAAAGGGCGCTGCTGGCTTTGCCTCGACAATGGCAGTGAACCCATTCTTCTGGAGGCAGGCGACGTTGCACTTTTGAACGGCCGGCACTCCTTCATCCTGGCGAGCGACCTTGCCGTTGCGCCCGTCGATGCGGTCGGCGCCTTCAAGGAGAAGGTCGATGGCATGGCACGCCACGGCGCTGGCGAGGATTTCCATTATCTCGGCGGCCACATCGCGCTCGGGCCGCAGGGCATGGAGCTGCTGTCCGACGTACTGCCGCCGATCATTCATGTGCGCGCCGCCCTTGCCGAAGCCGGCGTGCTGCGCTGGCTACTCGACCAGTTGGTCCGGGAGATGGCGGCAAAGCGGCCAGGCGCCCTGCTCGCCTCGACCCAGCTTGCGCAGTTGATGTTCGTGCAGGTGCTGAGGGCGCACATCATGAGCTCGGCGCCATTGACGGTCGGGTGGCTCCGAGCCTTCGGCGACGATCGCATTGCGCCGGCGCTGCGGCTGATGCATGGCGATCCCGGCCGGTCCTGGCAGCTTGGCGAACTGGCAAAGGCGGCCGGCATGTCGCGCACGAGCTTTGCCCTGCGGTTCAAGACCGTGGCGGGGGTTGCGCCGCTCACCTATCTGATCGGCTGGCGCATGCGCCTTGCTGAACGCGAGCTGCGGGAGGGCAGCATGCCGGTTTCAGCACTGGCGCTTTCGCTCGGCTACACATCCGAAAGCGCCTTCAGCAACGCCTTCAAACGAATGACGGGTATGGCGCCCAGGCGCTACCGCGTGGCGATGGCCCGCAAGGCCGGGCCGATCGAAGAGGTGGTGGATGTCGAGGGGCAGGCGATGACGACGCATTACAGGCATTTGAAGGCGGCATCGTAGCGGCGCGAGATCCGCATGATTTTAGGCCCGATCGGCCCAGCAGCATCATGCTCTCAATGCTGTCGCCCGCATTCCGTGATGAAGTGGATTAAAGATGGCCGTCGCCTGTGTAGCATTTGTCCGGACGTATTTTTGAAGACATGCGGCCCATTGGCTGGAATGTTGGCCAGCGAAGATGCGCTCAGGGTCGACGCCTGTCCGCGGAAGATGAATTGCAGCTCCCCCTCCATGACATTGTCTCATTCCGTACCATTCCACCGGTCGAGTCACGACCCTGATAAGTTGAATCAACTGATTTGGTATAGAAGGAGAAAATGATGACTGTCACCGTGATCAAACCCGCACAGGATCGGAAAAAAGTGTCCGATGCTTATGAACTTGACTATTTTGTGCAGAAACACGCCATCGCCAGAATGGACGCGATCCGGATTCTCAATCTGCACCGATCTGATCGAGATGCCTCCGATCGCGCCGCGCATCGTCTCAAAAGGTGATCTACCAACCGGGACGAGACGGACGGGATTTTCCCTTTCATTTGCCAATGAGATTTAACGCGAGGCCGACCAGCGCATCCTTGGTCGTCGTCCCCTTTTGAAAGGCATACAAAAGAACGGTTAAGAGATCCGAGCCGTCTTCGCTATCGGGCGAGATGTCATGCCGGGCGCAGGCCTCTTGGAAGGCGATCAGGAGCACTGTCGAAGCGGTCTCGTCTACATGGTGATTGTAAAATGAAGTCACGCATCATCCTTAAGGGTTGCCGACGTCAAATGCGTTCAGTTGTCGATCAGGCAGGCCGTATCAATGGCGCGGCATCATTCGGAACCGGCTTCGATTTACCAAGAGGAATGCCGGTCAGCCGTTCGTATTCTATCTCAGCCGGGCCATAGGTGCCTTGGCAGAGGTGCATCAGCCCGGTGCGGTCCTGCACGAGAACTGCCCCACGTTGCGATTTGATGAAGTGCTTCGCTTCTAGAATTTGCAGGGCCACTGTTACACCCGGCCTACGCACGCCAAGCATCATCGCAAGAAATTCATGGGTCACATAGAAGCTGTCGCCACTGACGCGGTCGTGAACCATGAGGATCCATCGCGCCAGCCGCTCTTCCAGTTTGATCTGACCGTTTGCAAGAGCGGTGTAGGTGGTCTGGATACCGAGCGTACGGGCATAATGCATCAAGAGTTCTGTTAACGCGGCGCTCTGAGACATCGCGTCTTGAAGATTGCCGGCAGAAATACGAAGCGCCGAGCCGCCCATCTGGACGAAGCAGTCGAACGGGCTTTCTGTATCGCCCTGGACCAGCGACGTTCCAGTCATGCCATCCCTGCCGAAAAGGCCGACCTCGACGGTTGAACCGCCCTCTTTGCTTGCCACCACCGAACCAAGACCCGTCTCGAAAAAATAGACGAAGTTGATCGGCTGATGCGCCTTTTCGAGCGACTGACGAAGGTTGAGCTGCATTCTCTCCAGACTGGGGGCAAGCAGGCGCCGATCTTCAGGGGCAAGGGCACACAACAAATGGTTCTGGAACGTGCTCATATTTTGGTTGGTCATCGTGCTCTCTGGGGCGAAAGCACGACGATCTTCCAAACGTCAGCGCCCTTACGTGGCTGACGTCATATATAAGGTTGCGCTTAAAAACTGCATTGCGCAACAACTTTTGTACGAAATCGTACGGAGTTGCACCTAGGCGTTGTTTTGGAAGGAGGATTTGGCCCACACTGGTTACGCTTGTGATGCGGCGACTGGTCGTCGTTTGCCGATGCCGTTTCGGAGCGATGTCTCCTGAAGTTTGAGTCGGCGAACTTCATCTTCCCCGCGCGCAGCGAGAATGAAAACACGTTCTTTCCCATCGGGAGCTCGAACCTCGGCGACAACGTCTCGCGCTATCAGCTCTTCCATGGTGATATCCGATACCCCCGGGATCACCGAAGTCGGCTGCGGTTCTGGATAATATTGGTCGAGAAATCTGATAGCCTTGTTTTGTCTGTTGCCGAGGCCAAGCCGCGGCCCGTCGTCAAATTCCTCCCTGCGTTCACATTGCACTTGGCTTGACGAAGCCGGTCGACGTTTCATCGCTATTTCCTCTCGCGTTTTTGATATGATCGGGAAGTCGGTGAGTTGCAGACCGGATGGGTAAAAAGCTCGTCTGCCTTTTCGTTGGCCATAGGAAGAAAACGGGAAAATCCCTCTATTCTTCACGACATCGCGCCAGATTGGCACAGCTTGCACATACTGACGGGCACAACGAGCCGTTGCAACAATAGTTCCGTGTGTATCGACTCTCAGCGCGCTGGAGCGGCCGGCGTCAGCTGTCGGGTCCGCAATCGGGATAGGCGGCCCTACTCATCTTCAGTAGTCCGGTTGGAGCTCCGAGGCTAGTAGAACTAACGGTTCGACCGCTTGCAAGCTTAGCTCGACAGAAAAATATCTAAGGGCCCCTTCGCGTCTGACATTGCTTCAGGATCGAGACGCTGGGATTGGCCCGAGGGACGCTTGTCACGTGCGGCAGTTTCGATTCATCCGGCAATGCGGTGCAGGAAGGCCTTGCCATACTGACCTGGCGCCGTTTTGCGAGGCGCGGAAGCTAGATCGCCCCGATGTCCTTAAGTTTCTTCAGCACAGCCTGGTTCGGCTCGCCGTCTTCGGGCAGGTTGTAGTGCTTCTGAAAATGGCGGATGGCCGCGCGGGTCTGTTCGCCGGCAACGCCGTCGACGCCGACATTGGCATAGGCCATGTTGGAAAGACCCTTCTGGATCTTCAACACCAGGTCGACATTGGTGATTTGGCTGGATGGAACCTGCTTTGCCGCAGATGGAACCGTTTTGACGGTCTTCTCGGCGCTGCGGATCGCCGCGGCCACCGGGTCTTCCGCCGCCGCCTTCGAGCTCACATCCTCGGGCGGCCTTTCGGCGGGTACGGTCGAGGGGCCGGCAGCATCGGTCTTCAGCGCCACTAGCACCTCTGGTGTCGGATCGCCGGTCTGGGTCATGCCGACGGTTTCCTCGAAGAACAGAATGGCCGCACTGGTGCGGGGCCGATAATGCCGTCGGGTATGCCGTTATAGAGGCCGCGACGCACCAGCTGCTGCTGGATGTCCATGACGAGCTGGCTCGGCTGCTGGCCGGGTGCGGCAGGCGCCGGTGTCGCGTTGGTGGTGGCGGTATCCTGCGGCCGTTCGATCCGGAAGGTGGTGACGTCGCCCTGTTGCTCCTCGGCCGGGCGGCGGGCGCCGATCACGGTCGGAGACTGCGGATCGCGGGTGCGGAAGATCGGATGCGGATGCAGGCCCGGCTGATACCAGAGCGCATTGGCGGCGACGAAGGAGAAGATGACGGCGAAGGTGATCGCGCCGCCGGCGACCGACGGATTGCGGCCGATGACGCCGCCGAGCACCGAGGCGCCCTGCAGGCCGACCCCGCCGAGCACGGATGCGCCCTGCAGGCCGAGCCCGCCGAGGGCGGCAGCGCCTGACATCAGAAGGCCCGGCTGCTGCCGTTTTCCCTTAGGCGATTTTCGCTTGCGCGCGGCCATCGAAACGCCCCTCTTCCAATCCTGCACCACTATTGACCGCGCCCTTCAGCCGCGGCGGAAACTCGACAGTCGCGCCATGACCGGCGTCTTCGGCGTGCTGTGCACCCGAGCCGTCCGTCGCAATCTCGATGGTGATAATCGTGCCTTCGCCCGGCTGGCTGGCGATGGCGAAATACCCGCCATGCAGCGCTACCAGCCCCTTGACCAGGGAGAGACCGAGGCCGGAGCCTTCGAAGCGGCGGGTATAATCGTTCTGGATCTGGACGAAGGGCTGGCCGAGCAATGCCAGCTTGTCGGCCGGGATGCCGATGCCGGTGTCGCTGACCGTCAGCTTGAGGATGCCGTCGCGCGCTGCCGCATCGACCGAGACGACGCCGCCGGCCTCGGTGAACTTTATGGCATTGCCGACGAGATTGATGAGGATCTGCTGGATGGCGCGCTGATCGGCGACGACCTCGCCGAGGCCGCGCTGGATACGGCTGGTCAGCGTGAGGCCCTTGGTCTTGGCCTGCAATGCCAGCATCGATTCGCAGGATTTGACGGAGCTCGATATGTCGAAGGCTTCGAGGATCAGCTCGTAGCGGCCGGCCTCGATCTTGCTCATGTCGAGCATAGTGTTGACGACAGACAGCAGATGCGCCCCGGATTCGCGGACCAGGCCGACATATTCGCGCTGGCGGTCGTTTTCGAACTTGCCGAAATATTCGCCGATCAGGATGTCGGAAAAACCGAGAATGGCGTTCAGCGGCGTGCGCAGCTCATGGCTGACGGCCGCGAGGAAGCGCGATTTGGCGTCATTTGCTGATTCGGCATCGGCCGCGCGGTTCTGGGCTTCGTCACGCAGCTGCTGCTCGACGGAGACATCGCGCAGCTGGGCAATGATGGCGGCAAGCTCGCCGTCGGCATCGCGTCGGGCCGTCATGTCCATTCTCAGATAGGCGAACTGGCGCTGATCACGCGAGACCGAAGGCCGGTCGAGGCGCAGGTCGACGCTCTGAGCATCCTCGCCCCGGCGCAGGCCATCGAGCGCCTGCAGGAAAAGAATGCGGTCGGAGACATGCACTTGTTCGAGGAAGCCCCTGCCCTTGGGATCGCGCATCCAGGCGAGGAAATCGCGCCGGTCGCGACCGCCGACGGTCGCCACACTGCCGTGCGGGTCGAGGAAGAAGACGAGGCCCGGGGTGGCGGCAAGGAAGAAATCCTCGGCCGACTGCGTGGCGATACCGGCGGACGAACCCTGACGGGCGAGCGCGATGCTGCCGACGGCAGAAAAGAGAAAGGCGGCGCAGACCATGGCGACACCTGCCGGCAGCGCCACGGCCGGACTGGTGACCGCCGAAAGGCCGATAGGAGCGGCAACGAGAGCAGCCGACGAGAGCAGCACGAGGCGGCGCAGGATCGCGAGCTCGCGTTGGCGCACGGCTTCACCGCCGCCCGTCCGGGAGAGCCAGCTTGTCGCTGCCCGGTCTACGAGGGCCGTCATCCAGCCGCCAATGTTACTCAATACACGCACGCAATACCCGCCCGAAAGGCTGTCTATCGATCCGGACAATAGGCCTTGGCGACTTAAAGAAAGGATAAGGCAAAAGCGCTGTTCACAGCCTGAAACGGCTGAAATTCTCGTTTTGAAGCATCTGGAAGGCTCTTTGCCTTTTGTGGTTAATAGGGGGTAAGCGACGGATTTTCCTCATATTTCAGCATTGCGTTAACTCCTGTGGCAAGGCGAGCCGGCAAAAGTCCTGCAATTGCAAGCAGGTGCTGCCCTGATGCTTAACGGCGATCGCTCGCATTCGACTAAAATGTCCCTCAAATGCCGTTCGCTAAAATTTGAACTAAATTTGCCGCAAATGCGCGTGAGTTTCGAAAAGCGGCATTCGCAACTTGGCGGTAGGGTGAAAACACACCGGACAACCGGCCTGATTCGGCAACAAGAACCGGACGGGGAAACAGGATGGGCAACGACAATGTGGTTTCTGATCAAAGGATCCTTCTGGTTTGGCCTCGTGCTCGTGCTTCTTTCCGTCTTCAGCACGGAGAGTTCCGACAAGCTCGCCAACGGCCCGCAATTGCAGCTGTCCGACGCGTTCACGGCGGCAAGCGGCGCCTATGACTATTTGACCGGCATGTGCTCGGAGAAGCCCGAAGTCTGCGCCAAGGGTACGGAGACCCTCACCGCACTCGGCTACCGGGCCCGCGAAGGCGCCCGCGTTGCCTATGAACTTCTCGACAGCCAGTTCAAGGACGAGGCGCCGGCGACCGCAAAGCTTGCCGAACCGCAGATGCCGGTGGCGCTCAACATGCCTTCCCTCACCACGCCTGCCATCCAGGAAAAGGTGCGCGAGGCAAAAGCCGCGCTCAACCAGCCGATGCCTTACCGTCCGCCGGTCGAAGATGACGCCTCCTCTGAGACGGTGGTGACCGGCGCGATCCCGCTGCCGACGCCGAAGCCGGCGACCTGACGAAATTCCTGCGGGTAATCGCCCGCAACGCATTTGTTCTTACGCAATTCCAGTCGGAAAACCACTTCGCACTTTTCCTGGAATTGCTTTGAGCTTGCATCGGTGGTCCGCATGACGCGGAGATGCCCCATGCCTGACGTGCCTGCCCTGTTTAATTCAGCATGTTGCTGCGCCGTGAGGATGCCCATCCCTCACGGCGTTTCTTTTTAACGGTTCAAATCTGCCGGTCTTTCACCTATATGCAGTCTTAGAGCACTTCCTGACGCATTCCGGACGCAAAACCGCTGCGCACTTTTGCTGGAACTGCTTTAATAGTGAAAGGCTTCTCCATGGCATCCCTCGACCAGATCATCGACGACTTCGCTTTCCTGGACGATTGGGAAGATCGCTACCGTTATGTCATCGAGCTCGGCAAGGCGCTGCCCGACCTGGCCGAGGAGAAGCGTACCTCGGAGAACAAGGTGATGGGCTGCGCCAGCCAGGTGTGGCTGGTGAGCCATACAGCAGGCGATCCCGACAATCCGGTCATGAGCTTCGAGGGTGATTCCGACGCCCATATCGTGCGCGGCCTCGTCGCCATCGTGCTTGCCACCTATTCCGGCAAGACCGCATCCGAGATCGCCGGGCTCGATGCCTTCGAGATATTCTCGAAGATCGGCCTGGTGGAGAACCTGTCATCGCAGCGCTCGAACGGATTGCGCTCGATGGTGAACAGGATCCGCGAAGAGGCAAGAGTCCGCGCTGCGGCTTGACCGCGATCGTGGCTGGCCGGCTTTGAGAGCCGCAATCCAGTATATTAACACTTGCTCATAGTATAGGAATACATTCTAAGCCTGTCGGCAAAGCATAAGACGGGATCTCTTACGCTGCCGTGGGCGTCCGGCCGAATCAGTTGCGACGCTCGAAATACCCGAAAGGTATTTCTTCGTCTTGCGAAGGCACAAAAAAGCCGGGCACAAGACCCGGCTTTTGTCGTCGATGCTTTCGAAAAAGCTCAGCCGCGGCCGCGCTTGCGGCGCTGCCCGAGGCCCATCTCCTTTGCCAAGCGCGAACGCGCTTCGGCATAAGCGGGCGCTACCATCGGGTAATCGGTCGGCAGGTCCCACTTCTCGCGGTATTCTTCCGGCGAGAGGCTGTGATGCGTCATCAGGTGACGCTTGAGGGACTTGAAGTTGCCGCCGCATTCCAAACACGTGATCTGCTCGTCCTGTACGGACTTGCGGACAGAAACTGCAGGCTTCTGTTTTTCGACGATCGCCGCAGCAGGCTGCGGTACGGACGTGTTGCTCAGTGCCGAATGCACGTCGGAAATCAGATTGGCCAGGTCGCTGACCGGTACAACATGGTTGCTGACATAGGCCGCGACGATGTCGGCTGTCAGTTCCACAAGCAGCTCCGGCGCACTGCCGGTCGCTATATCCGTCATATTCTTTCTCCTGTTAGCATGCTCAAACGGTCTTTGACTGACACGCCAAAGACCCGCCTCGTAGAAGCGAACAGCAAAAGCACAGGAAGCGACCTTCTGTTTCGAAAAACGCGAAATCCACCCCTAGATTCCGAAGAGCGTGACCTGTTCTTATACTGCCTGACTGGAAACCACTACGTCATGCCCCAGGCGATGGCCTCAGTTTAGACATTAAAAATCAAAACTGACGGACTTGGAAGCAGTACGATTGCAATTCACAATCAGAACTCTACTTGCATTTTCAAATACCATCGTTTGGTCGAAAGGCCAATTATTATTTGTCGTTTTTCTTGAGAAAAAATGACAGATGAAGAATTGAGGGGCTCTTCGGCAAGCTTTACTCACAGCTTCCTGTGCATAAGTTTTGCATAAATCTGGTAAAGCCGCCGAACAGCATAGGCTCAACGATCCCTGATATCGTCACGGACCGAGAGTGCACCGAGATCATATCCCGAACGATGGGCAGCTCTGGCAAGCAGATGGGCCGCCACCGGTGCCGTCAGCAGAAAGAAGACGAAACCGGCAATGGCGCGGGCGAGAATCGCCGGGTCCTGCGAATAAAGGCCGGCGGCAAGGAGCAACAGGCCGGAGCCGACAGTCCCCGCCTTCGAGGCCGAATGCATGCGCGTATAGAGATCAGGCAGCCGGACCAGGCCGATCGCTGCCGCAAGCGCAAAGAGCGAACCAACGATCAAAAGCAAGGCGGTGACGGCAGCCACGATATAATCGATCATCGCTTCTTCCCCCCTGCCCGGCGTTTTTGCGTGTTGCCATTTGCCGCAGATGCGGACGGCTTCGATTTGATGTTGCCGCGCGACAGCACGAATCGGGCGAAGGCGACAGTCGCCAGGAAACCGACGAGGCCGAGCGAGATGGCAATATCGATATAGAGCGAAAAGCCTGTCTTGACCGCGATGACGGCGATGAAACCGATAGCGATGCCGGTCAGCATGTCGAGGGCGAGGATCCGGTCCGGCAATGTCGGGCCGGCAACGACGCGCCACACAGTCAGAATCAGCGCCAGGCCGAGGATGACGAGTGCGGCCGAGGACGCGACCGCGACGATGGCGGCAGGTGTGATCACCGGAAGGCCTCCATGATCTTGCGTTCGAAACCGTAGGCAATATCACGCTTGGTCGCCTCCGGATCGGAACAATCAAGCGCGTGCACATAGAGCGTGCGGCGATCTGTGGAGACGTCGACCGAAAGCGTGCCTGGAGTCAGCGTGATGAGGTTTGCAAGCAGGGTGATCTCGAAATCGCTCGTCACCGTCAGCGGGAAGGCGAAGATGCCGGGCTTCAGCTTCATATCGGGCGAGAGCACGGTGACCGTGACCTTCCAGGCCGAGAGCGACAATTCCTTGAGGAACAGAGCGGCGAGCGAGAGTACCGGGAGGACGCGGGGGATACGTCCCTTGCCGCCGAAGGATTCGCGGATGATGACCAGCGCCAGGGCCCCGAGCAGGACGCCGAGGACGAGATTGTGCAGCGAGGCGCTGCCGGTAACAGTGACCCAGGCAGTGGCAAGCAGCAGGTTGAAGAGGAAGAAGATCACGGCGCGCGCCCTTCCGGGAAGACCGAATGAAGATAGGCCTGGGGATCGGCCAGGCCGGCGGCGGCCGATTGCGACAGCGCCAGCAACTGTTCCGGCAAGATGCCGAAGCCGATGACCAGCGCGGTCAGCGCGGCGAGCGGCAGGCCCGTGCGCCACCTCGGTCCGGACGGCGTCAGTGCTATCGCCGCCGGGCGCCAATAGGCGAGCAGGAAGAGACGACCGAAGGCGATCGTCGTCAGAAAACCGCCGACGAGGATCGAGGTTGCCAGCCACCAGGCGCCGAGATCGAGCGAGGCCTTGACGAGAATGACTTTCGGCCAGAAGCCGGAAAAGGGCGGCAGGCCACAGGCGGCCAGGAAGAGCACGAGGGAGAGCGCGGTGAAGCCGCCGCTTTGCCTGTAGAGCCCGCCGAGCGACGACAGCGAAAAGCCGCCGCCGCGCCGGGCGATCTCGCCGGCGGCAAGATAGAGCGCCGTCATCAGCACCATCGAATGGAGCGCATAGAAGACAGCGCCGCTGATGCCGCCAAGGCCGCCGAGGGCGACGCCGGCGAGCATGTTGCCGATGCCCGATATGACGACATAGCCGAACAGCCTGCGGATATCGTTTTCGGCAAGCGCGCCGAGAGCGCCGACGACAATGGTCGCGGCGGCGGCGAGTGCGATCACCGGGCTCAATTCCTGGCGCTCCACCGGCAGCAGCATGACCATCACCCGGATCAGCGCGTAGATGCCGACCTTGGTCAGCAGGCCGGCAAACAGCGCCGAGACCACGATGCGCGGCGTATGGTAGGCGGCGGGCAGCCAGAAATTGACCGGGAAGGCTGCCGCCTTCATGCCGAAAGCGAGCAGGAAGAGGCTTGCCAGCGTCATCAGCGGCGCCGTGCCGCGCAAATCCCCAGCTTTTGCAGCGATATCGGCCATATTGAGCGTGCCGAAGGCGGCATAGAGAATGCCGACGCCGACCAGGAACAGGGTCGTGGCAATCAGATTGAGCACCGCATATTTCAGCGCGCCGTCGATCTGCTCACGTTCGGAACCAAGGATGATCAGCCCGAAGGAGGAGATCAGCAGCACCTCGAACCAGACATAGAGATTGAAGATATCGCCGGTGAGAAAGGCGCCAGTGACGCCGGCCATCAGCAGCATGAGCAGTGGGAAGAAGCCGTATCGCCG
The DNA here is from genome assembly GCF_005862305.2 of Rhizobium indicum. Classification (NCBI taxonomy): domain Bacteria; kingdom Pseudomonadati; phylum Pseudomonadota; class Alphaproteobacteria; order Hyphomicrobiales; family Rhizobiaceae; genus Rhizobium; species Rhizobium indicum. The sequence goes on from NZ_CP054021.1 coordinate 1,249,951, forward strand.
GCCGCTTTCGCCGATATCGGCCAGCGCATAGATGCCGCCGGCGAGCGCGGCTAGGGCCGCGGTGAAGGCCATCAACGCACCGAAGAGATCGACGGTGAAGGCGATGCCGAAGGGCGGCAGCCAGCGGCCCATGACCATGGTCAGCGGCCCCTCGGCCGCGACCTTGGCAAGCAGCGCCGCATCGATCAGCGCCAGCGCCGCAAGGCCGGGGATGGCAAGCCAGGCCTGCAGACGGGGATAGCCGCGCAGCATCAGCAGGACGGCACCCAGCGTAATGCAATGGGCGACCGGCAGGATGGCGAGCCAATGCCCGATCGGCACCGGGGCGGCGATCAGGGCGGCAGAGAGATCGACGGTGGTGGGGGCGGCCATCAGATGGCGCCTCCGCTGTCGCGAGAGAGGGCCCGCCGTGGGGCACCCCCCTCTGCCCTGCCGGGCATCTCCCCCACAAGGGGGGAGATCGATAGGTGGCCAAGGCTTCCCCCAACATCGGCGTCGACGCCCGTAGCTCTATGGCTGCTGTCATTACCCCGCAAACTGATCAACGCCGATCGGCCTAGACGAGGCTTCGCCACTTGCCGATCTCCCCCCTTGTGGGGGAGATGCCCGGCAGGGCAGAGGGGGGTGAGCATCCGCACCGCGGTGGCGATCCGGGCAGTGGAAAGATCGATGATAGAGGTGGGGGCGGCCATCAAGTGGTGCCTCTGCTACCGCGAGAGAGGGCCTGCCGTGGGGTGAGCATCCGCACTAACATCCGCCTCAATACCCCAATGGCGGCAGCGGCCGGTCGTCGGGCTCGGCGGCGCGCATGTCGTTGGTGTCGTCGGTGCCGAGGTCCTGATAGGCGCGGTAGGTCAGCACCAGCAGGAAGGCGAGGAAGGAGAAGGAGATGACGATCGCCGTCAGGATAAGCGCCTGTGGCAGCGGGTTGGCCGTGCCTGCGGGCAGACTGTCGAGACCCGCCGGGATGATCGGCGGCACCTCGCGCGTCAGCCGGCCGCCGGTAAAGAGCAGCAGATTGACGGCGTTGCCGAGGATGGCGATGCCGAGCATGATGCGGATCGAGAATTTCGACAGCATCAGATAAATGGCGGCGGCGAAGAACAGGCCGACGAGGATCGCCATAAGCGGCTCCATCATTCCACCTCCTTTTCTTCCAGTGCCAGAGCGATCGAGGTGATGGCGCCGAGCACGACGAGATAGACGCCGACATCGAAGAGCATGACGCTCGACAGCGGCACCTCGGCGCCGAAAAGCGTCGGATAGATCCAGAGGCCAGTCATGAAGGGAACGGCAAACAGGATGGAGAAAAGACCGGCCGCGGTCGACAGGAGCAAGCCCAAGCCGGCAATCGACAGCGGATGGAAAAACAGCGCCCGGCGAACGGCGCCAACGCCGCGGGCAATGCCGTAGATCGCCAGTCCCGAGGCAGCGATCAGCCCGCCGATGAAGCCGCCGCCCGGCTCGTTATGACCACGCAGCAGCACGAAGACGGAAAAGAGCAGCATCAGCGCGGTGAGGAACGGGGCGACGGTGCGGAAGATGAGGGTGTTCATGCGATCAGCCCTCCGCCGCGGGATCATTGGCGGCAAGCTTGCGCTCGCTGCCGGCGCGAATGCGGATCAGCGCCAGGATGGCAAGGCCGGTAACCGCGACGACGGCGATTTCGCCGAGCGTGTCGGTGCCGCGGAAATCGACGATGATGACGTTGACGACATTGGCGCCATGGGCGATCGATTTGGAATAGGCGTTGAAGAAGGCCGTCAGCGCTTCGTTGAACGGCGCCTGCGTCGCCCGCATCAGCAGAAGCGTGAAGCCGAGGCCACAGGCAAGCGCCAACGCGCCGTCGAAGAGCTTGCGGCCGAGCGGCCGCCGATCGGCGGGAGAAAGACGAAGCCTGGTCATGACGAGGGCGAGGATCACCACCGAAAGGGTTTCGACCATGAACTGGGTGAAGGACAGATCCGGCGCGCCGAACAGCAGGAAGATGATGGCGACGGCGAAGCCCTGGATGCCGAGCGAAACGATCGCCGTCAACCGGTCGCGGGCAACCAGCACGGCGGCAAGGCCGAAGGCGGCGATCAGGAGGACTGCCCATTCATAGAGCCTGACATCGGCCGGCCAGGCCGGAAGGCGCGGCAGTTCACCATAGACGACGAGCGGGACGATGAGGATGGCGGCAACGCAGAGGAAGGTGCAGGTGACATAGATCTCCAGCCTCCCCGGCTGGAGCACACGCATGAGGCGGCCGGAAAAGCGGACAAGGCCGGATATAGCAACATCAAAACCATGGTCCGGCCCAGGTCCGGCCGCGCGCAGGAAAACGGCCATCAGGAAACGGGCGCGGGCGAGCTGCCAGTAGACGCCGATGCCGAGCAGCACGGTCAGGGCAGAGAGCGCCAAGGGCAGGCCGATATGCGGCGTCAGCGAAATGTCGATTTCGACGGGTGTCTGGCGGATGGCGGATGCGATCGGCGAGGATAGGACGATATGGGTGAAGGTCGAAAAGATCGCCGCGAGCAGGCCGAGGACGGCGAGAACGGCCGGGCCGAGCCAAAGCAGGACGGGCGCTTCGTGCGGCGGTTTCGGCGTCTCCACCGGTTGGCCGATGAAGGGTTTCAGCGCCACGGCGAAGGCGACGGCAAACATCAGCGCATTGCCGAAGACGGTTATGGCGGTAAAGGTGAGTGCGCGGACATCGCCACTGACGAGCGCCGTATAGATCTCCTCCTTGGCGAGGAAGCCGAAGAAGGGCGGCAGGCCGGCCATCGAGAAGGCCGCCGCAAGGGCGATCATCCAGGTGACCGGCATCGCCCGCATCAGGCCACTGAGCCTGGTAATATCGCGCGTGCCGGTCTCGTGATCGATGATGCCGGCGACCATGAAGAGCGCGCCTTTGAAGAGGGAATGCGCCACCAGATAGAGCGCCGCCGCCTCCACCGCATGGTCCGAGCCGAAGCCGATCAGCATGACGAGCAGGCCGAGCGAGGAGACGGTGGTATAGGCGAGCTGGAGCTTCAGGTCGGTCTGGCGGATGGCAAGCGCTGTGCCGACCACCAGCGTCAGCCCGCCGAAGAAGGGCAGTAGGATCTCCCAGGCAGGGGTCGCCCCCATGACGGGATTGAGCCGCATCAGCAGATAGACGCCTGCCTTCACCATGGTGGCTGAATGCAGATAGGCGGAAACCGGCGTCGGCGCCTCCATGGCATTCGGCAGCCAGAAATGGAAGGGAAATTGCGCCGACTTGGTGAAGGCGCCGCCCAGGACCAGAAGGAGGGCAGCCAGATAGAACGGGCTTTCGCGCACGATATCGCCTGCGCCGATGAGCTGTGACATCTCCGTGACGCCTGAGATGTTCCAGAGCAGCAGCAGACCGGCCAACAGGCAGAGCCCTCCCCCGCCGGTCACAACAAGCGCCTGCAGGGCGGCGCGGCGAGCCGCCTCACGCTCGTGATCGAAACCGATCAGCAGGAAGGAGGTGATCGACGTCAGTTCCCAGAAGACGAAGAGCATCAGGAAACTGTCGGAAACGACGACGCCGAGCATCGCGCCCATGAAGAGGAAGATGAAAGAGAAGAAGCGGCCCTGATCCTTGTGTCCTTTGAGATAGCCGCCGGCATAAAGCACGATCAAGGTGCCGATGCCGGTGATCAGCAGCGCGAAAGCCAGCGACAGGCCATCGAGGAACCAGGAGAAAGAGAGATGATAGCTCGGCACCCAGGAATAGCCGCCGGTAACGACCTCGCCGCGCGCGATCTTGGGAATGAAACGCAGGAAATGCAGGAAGGCGAGCAAGGGAGCGATCGCCAGGAGCCAGGCACCGTTTGCGCCGAAGATGCGGATGACGAAGGGGGCGGCAAGAGCGCCGACGAGCGGCAGACACAGGGCCAGAAATGTCAGAGCCGTGACATCGGCCATGTCCCCTCCTCTACTGCATAATTCAAAATGTTACAGTCCTTTGCACGTCCGACAAGGCGCGCGGCGCTGTAAAGGCAACAGACGAAAACCCGGAGAAAACCGGCCTGTCCTCTGGCTTAGGCGAAACGGGGGAGCGTCTCAAGTGATTTCGGCCGCGAGCCGCACTGCATGGTGATGTTCAAAGCCGATCAGGCCGTCGATCTCGAAAGACGCGTCAGCAGCCGAGCGATGCAGCCGTGGAGGATGAAGACCACAAGCGTCAGCGGCCAGAGCAGACAGGCGACGAGCCCGGCGAGACGATGAAGCGTCACGCCGTCATGGTTGGCCCAGCCTTCCAACAGTGTGACCGCCATGGCTGCCACGGCCACGAGGCCGTAGAGCAGGACGATTGCTGTTTCAAACACCAGTGATTCTCCAATGCACGCAACATTAACCCTAACAGAAAACCCCTAACGGATGTAAAAGCAAGCCTCTTCCCCTAATTGGGTATGCGGCCAATCTCATGGCGCGCCAGCGGGAGACTTGATGAACTGAACGCGGCGCACCACATTTCTCGCGAAACGGAACCCGCCCCTCGGCGAAAGGAGCACCTCATGTCCGAAACTGCGACCACCGCCAAGATCCACAAGACCGACGCCGAATGGAAAGAGCAGCTCACTCCCGAGCAGTACCGCATCACGCGCCAGCACGGCACCGAACGCGCCTTCACCGGCCCCTACTGGGATTCCTTCGAGACAGGGCTTTACCGCTGCGTCGGCTGCAACGCGCCGCTTTTCCGCTCCGATACGAAATTCGATGCCGGCTGCGGCTGGCCGAGCTATTTCGAGGCGGTGTCACCCGAAGCGGTGATCGAGCATCGCGACACGACCCACGGCATGGTGCGCACCGAAATCCGCTGCGGCAGCTGCGACGCCCATCTCGGCCACGTCTTTCCCGACGGCCCGCCGCCGACCGGCCTGCGCTACTGCATCAACGGCCACTCCATGGTGTTCGAGCCCGGGATGTAATCGCCCGGCCCCGTAATCGATGCGGCTCATCCGGTGCGATGGGTCGCTGAGTTTCCCTGTCGTTCACACTATCGATGGATCGATGATCCCGAGAGAAGGCCGATGGCGCGCGATATCCTGACGACGGACCGGCTGACGCTGCGGGAGATCACCCCTGCCGACCTGCCGTTTCTTCACCGCATTTTCGGCGATGCCGAGTCCATGCGTTATTACCCCAGGATAAAGAGCTTCGACGAAACCGCGCGCTGGTTTCAAAGGCTCGCCTTCGACAGTTATGCCAGTCACGGCTTCGGCCTCTGGGCGGTGACGGACCGGCAGAGCGGCGCTTTGCTCGGCGATTGCGGCATCACGCTGCAGGAAACGTCCGCCGGGCTGGAACCAGAGATCGGCTACCATCTTTGGCGCGACCATTGGGGCAAGGGCTATGCGGCCGAGGCGGCGGCCGCCTGCCGGGATCACGCGCTTCACACCCTTGGCCTGGCGCGCATCGTCTCCATCGTCAGGCCAGACAACATTCCTTCGCAGCGCGTTGCGGAGCGGGTGCATCGGCGGCGGGAAACATTCGCCAAGGCCGGCAACCCTGATGGCGGCATGATCGAATTCTACCTCTACATCACGGACCGGACATAGAGCGGCTCAGACCCGCCTGATCACTCGTGCTCGGCGGGACAGGGCCAGGTTGTCGGTGCGGAGAGGCCGGCCGGCAGCTTGGTCGAGGCATCGCCGCAGGCAAGGTCGATCTGCGCCTGTTCGAGCCCGGTTGCGGCCGAGAGGTCAAGGCCTTCGATGCGGGTCAGGAACATGAAGGCGCGGTCGAACATCGGCGTTGTTTCGAAAGTGGCGCCGGAGAGGTCGGCACGGGAGAGATTGGCGAAAGAGAATTTCGCCGCCGTCAGCACCGCCTTGTCGAAATCGGCGCGGCCGAGCTCGGCCTTTTCGAAGCTTGCGCCGGCAAGTCGGGCACCGGCAAAATTGGCGCGCTGCAGCTCGGCGCCGGCAAAGGATGCACCATCGGCGGCGATACTGGCGAAGCTGGAGCGATAGGCCTCGATCTTGGCGAAGTTGGCGCCTTCAGCGTGTGCGCCCTCCAATGAGGCACGCACCAGTGTCGCCTTCTCCAGATTGGCGGATTTGACGTTGGCACCGGCAAGGTCGGTCAACGAGAAATCGGTGCCGACGAGATTGGCGCCTTCGAGATCACTGCCTTGCAACATCAGGTTCTTCTTGGTGCAATCCTGCCAGTCGAGCTTCGGCGAGGCCAGGCTGCCGCAATCGGCGGCTCGTGCGGCAACCGGCGGAAATGCCAAAAGGACGAGGGCAAGGAGACCGAGCGACGATCCGTGCATTGCCATTGAACTATTCACCCCCATGACGCTTACATGACGCTTTCAGGCCGCCTTTCGCGAAGCAGCCTTCCATTTTCTTACACAGCTCAGACTACAATAAAAAGATGGCGCGCGCCGTTCACAATGGATTGCGGTCCGGCTTTTCCTGGAAGGCGGTATCTACCTTGCCGGGCAGGCGGATAGTCCGCCTTGCCGGGCACGTGGATCAATCCGCCTTGCCTGGCAGGCGAAGCTCCATGCAGGTGAGGTCCAGCCAGCGGCCAAACTTGGTGCCGACTTCGGAAAATCTGCCGGCGATGCGGAAGCCGAGCTTTTCGTGCAGCCTGATCGAGGCGGTGTTCTCCGCCTCGATGCCAGCAATCATCACATGGATATTGCCGGCCGCAGCACGCGCGATCAGTTCCCGCATCAGCCGCTCGCCGATGCCGCCACCGCGGCAATCCTTGTCGACATAGACGGAATGCTCGACCGTGTGGCGGTAGCCGTCGAAAGGCCGCCAGTCGCCATAGGAGGCGTAGCCTGCGACCTTGCCCGACATTTCGGCGACGATGACGGGAAAGCCCCGCGCCCTGCGCGCCCTGAACCATTCCAGCCGGTTTTCGAGATCGACCAGCGTGTCGTTCCAGATCGCCGTCGTATGCTCGACAGCGTGATTGTAGATATCGCGAATGGCGGAAAGATCGGCTTCGGTGGCGTCGCGGAGGAGGACAGTGTCTGTCATGGTGCTCGGGTTCATATTGTTTGCGAAGGCGGGCATACGCCCCGCCTGCAAAGATGTAAACGGCGGATGCGCACTAGGAACGGCTTCGGGCACATCAGTCGTTCAGAGGCCCGGCGCCGACAGGCTGAAACAGGTGAAGACGGCCGAATAATGCACGGCCGCGGCGGTGACGACGAAGCCGTGCCAGATGGCGTTCTGGAAGCGCAGCTTCTCCCAGACATGGAAGATGACGCCGAGCGAATAGATGACACCGCCGATGACGATCAGCAGCATCGAGGCGGCGGGAATGCGCGAGGCGACGGGCTCGGCCACGAGCACGCCGCTCCAGCCCATGGCGAGATAAAGCAGGATGGCAAGACGGTCGAAACGCCCGGGAAAGGCGCATTTCAGGACAATGCCGACGGCGGCAAACAGCCAGATCGCGACCAGCATGAACAAGAGCAGCGGATCGTCGGCGCCACGTTCGAGGAAGGGCGTATAAGTGGCGGCGATCAAGAGGAAGATCGCCGAATGATCGAAGCGGCGCAGATACCACTTCGTGCGCGAGACCGGCCAGGCGTTGTAGGAAAAGGAAATGGCAAGCGTCAGCACCAGCCCGACGCCATAGATCCAGGCGGCGGCGAGCGCGCCATAGGAACTCCAGACCGTGGCGTAGAAGATCAGCACGGTGGCCCCGATCAGCGCCAGCACGAGACCGACGCCATGGACGATACCGTCGGCGATCAATTCGTATCTATCATAAGCCCAGCGAATGCCGTTGAACTCGCCCATGCACGCCAATCCGTTTCATACCCGATTGCAATCGTCGCATCGAACGGACGGGCGCGCAACTGCGGCAAAGCGCACGGGCGGTAAATCTTCGTGACAGGCAGCAGGGTGAAAAGTCAAACCTTCTGACGGTCAACCAGCACCGAGCATTTGGCATGGCGCACGACCCGATCGGCGGTGGCGCCGATGAAGTAGTTGGAAAAGTCGGGAACGTGCGAGGCGACGATAATCAGGTCGGCGCCGTGGCTTTCGGCGGCCGAGATGATCGCTTTGGCAGGCGGGCCGTTGCCGATCTCGACAGTTGCCGCAACACCGGCTGCGGCAAGCAGTGCTTGCAGCTGCTCGCGGCTGTCCTTCATGACGTCCTCGACCATATTGGCCGGCAACTCGATCGCGACATAACTCGGCACATCTTCGATGACGTTGAGCGCGATGATCTCACCGCCGTCATCGAGCAAGGACGCGGCCTTGCGGAGGATCTTTTCTCCCTTTTCGATGCCGCCGAGCGCGATCGCTACGATGATCTTTCTGTACATGGCTTCCCTCCATGACTGCGATGCATAAGCTTCCTCTAAAGAAGATATGAACGCATCGATCGCAATCAAGTGGGCGCAAGTCATCGTCAACATCTGCTCAACGCTTCATCCTCAAAAACGGGTCTTCTGTGAACAATCGGAATGCGCCATATAGGGATCAAGTACGGCAACCGAGGGGAGATCAGAGGCTAATGAACCGGCGAAACTTCCTCGGGCTTGCCACGGGCGGCATGTTTGCCGCCACCGCCGGTACGCCTTCTATCCTACGGGCCAATTCAGAGGCAGGAGAACAAGCCATGACGACCGAAACTTCCTATGCGCTGACGCGGCCCGCCTATATCGACCAATCGCACCTGGTCGTGACCGACCTCGGTCTGGTTTCCGGCTTCTACCAATCGATGCTCGGCCTGAAGGTGATCGAGAAAACGGCGAGCGGCGAAGTGCTGGGTGTCGGCGACCTGCCTTTGCTGACGCTGACGACCGCAAAGAATGCGACCATCGCGCCGCGCAATGCCGCCGGCCTTTTCCACACCGCCTTCCTGATGCCGGACCGGACGGAGCTCGCGCGCTGGCTGCGCCATGCGGCACAGAATAACGTCGCGCTCGACGGCGCCTCGGACCATCTCGTCAGCGAGGCGATCTATCTTTCCGACCCCGAAGGCAACGGCATCGAGATCTATGCCGACCGGCCGCACGAACAATGGAAATTCCATGAGGACGGCATGGTGGAGATGGCGACGCTGCGCCTCGACCTGCAGGCGCTTTACAACAGCGCGCCTGATGAGCGCTGGGACGGCATGGCTGCGGGGACGGCGATCGGCCACCTGCATCTGCAGGTCGGCGACATCCCGCAGGCAGACGCCTTTTACCGCGACGTCCTCGGCCTCAAGCTGATGGCGCGTTATCCGGGCGCGAGCTTCTTTGCGAGCGGCGGCTACCACCACCATCTCGGCGCCAATATCTGGAACAGCCGTGGCGCCATGGCACGCGCCGGCAATATGACCGGGCTTTCGGACTACAAGGTCCGTTTCAATGACAAGGCGACGCTGGATGCGGCGGTCGCCAAGCTCGACGCGCTGGAGATCAACAGCGAGAAGCGCGACGGCGGCGTGTTCCTGAAAGATCCCTGGGGTATCGGCCTGACGCTTTCGGCGTAACTCCTGCAACAACGGATCAGCCCTATCGGTTGAAGGAATAAGGGCGGAACGGCCTGCTTCGGTTGCACGCCAGACGGCAACGGGCGCCAATGCCGTCCGCCTTCACATGCACCGCGCCACATTGTCACACCCTTGAGGAACCGGAACCGCATCGGCGCGTTTCCGTGAGGAAGCAATGGGGCTTCGGGGACCTCACCGCATGGGCATCGCCAATGGCATCCGCAAACAAGCAAAGAAGATCGCGATCGGCGAACGTCACACCAGCGCCTGGGCACAGTCGCTGAAGGAGGCGGCCGAAGAGTTGCCGCCGCCACCGCTGCACCGGCTGGAAAAGGACGGGCTCGATGTCACCATGGCCTGGGCGATCATCGGCATCTTCGGCATTCTCTTCCTTGCCGCCGTCTATTTCATGTCGCTCATCCTCATCCCGATCACGCTGGCCGTCGTCGTCGGCATGATCCTCGGCATGGCGGCAGAAAAGCTGAGCAAGATGGGCGTGCCGCGGCTTGCCAACGCCTTCATCCTGTCGAGCAGCGTGGCGCTGGTGATCTTCTTGGTGATCAACTCGCTCGCCGACCCGCTAATGACGCTTGCCAATGAGGGCCCGGCCTTCGCCGAGCGAACCATAGACCGCATCATGCCTTATCTGGAGCGCATCAGATGGCTGCATATCACGCCGGCGACATTCGAAAGCGGGTCGATGTCGATTGGTGCGCTGCTCGAAAACACCGGCAACGTGCTGCACGTGGTGACGACTAGCCTGACACCGGCGCTGGTGCAGGGGATGATCTTCTTCGCGGCGCTGCTGTTCTTCCTCGCTGGTCGGGTCAACCTGCGCAAGACGATCATCATGACCTTCCGCACGCGCACGCAGCGCCTGGCGGCAATCCGTGTCATCAATGCCGTCGAGCAGGTGCTCGGCTTCTATTTTGCCACGGCATCGCTGATCTATGTCGGGCTTGGCGTGGTCATGACTGTCATCGCCTATGCCGGCGGGCTGTCGGCCCCGGTGCTCTGGGGCTTTTTCGCCTTCCTGTCGAGCTTCATCCCCTATCTCGGCATCACGCTGATGACGCTTGCCGTCGCGATTGCCGGCATCCTGACCCATGATGGTCTTCTCATCGGCCTGATGCCGGCCGCAGCCTTCTTCACAGTGCATCTCCTCATGGAGAACCTGATCTTCCCGGCGGTGATGGGACGGCGGCTTGAGATCAACCCCTTCGTCGTCTTCCTCGCCATCCTGTTCTGGACATGGATGTGGGGCGCCGTCGGCGCCATGCTGGCGCTGCCGCTTTCGCTGATCGTCATGACTATTATCGACGAACTGCTGATCGAGGAAAAGCAGCAGCCGCAGTTGCCGAAATGATCAACCGGGGAGACGTCAGTGGCATCTGATCTCGATCTTGCCGAATCCGATCACGACCAGATGGTCAGCGGCCGTTCTCTCTGGGGTAAGAGCGGCATACGGCCGGAATGGCGGCCGACCGAGCAGAGCTTTTCCACCGACGTCGCCGTGATCGGCGGCGGCATCACCGGCGCCTTGGTTGCCGAACATCTGACGGCGCGCGGTTTTTCCGTGGCGCTCATCGACCGGGAGGAGCCCGGTTTCGGCAGTACCGCGGCGAGCACGGCGATGCTGCAATGGGAAATCGACAGCACGCTCACCGAACTCGAGGACTATTACGGCTTCGAGCGCGCGGCCGGCATCTACCGCCGCAGCGGTGCCGCGGTCGCCGGCCTTTCCAAGCTGATCGCCGCCAACGGCATCGCCTGCAGCTTCCGGCCGCGCAACACGCTCTATCTGGCCGACGGCCGCGAAGGCGCGCGCGACCTCTTGGAGGAGCGCCAGCTTCGCCGCCGGGCCGGCCTGCCCGGCGTCTATCTCGAACATCCCGATCTCTTCACACAATTCGAGCTCGACCGGGATGGCGCGATCTATTCGCCGGGTTCGGCGGAGTGCGATCCGCTACTTCTGACCTGGGCCCTGATCGAGATGGCAGTGCGGCGCGGCGCACGGCTGGTCAACGCTTCCGTGACCGTGCTTCACAGCGAAGGGGATCACGTCACGGCAGAGACCGATGGAGGCCATGTCATCGAGGCGCGGCATGTCGTGCTTGCGACTGGCTATTCGATGCCGGGTCTCGACATGCCGAAGCTGCACCGCTCGAGTTCAAGCTGGGCGCTCGCCACCGTGCCGCAGGACCCGGCAAATTTCTGGCGCGACAGGGCGCTGATCTGGGAAGACAGCCACCCCTATCTCTACATGCGGACGACGGCGGACAATCGCATCGTCGCCGGCGGCGAGGATGACGAGACGATCGATGCGGAGGCGCGCGACCGCAAGCTGCCGGCAAAGATCATAGCGATCCAGGAGAAGATGAAGCGGCTGTGGCCGAAAGCCGATACGCGGGTGGAACACGCCTGGTGCGGCACTTTCGGCGAGACGGTCGACGGTCTACCGCTGATCGGCCCGGTGCCTGAGACGCCGCACGTGTTCGCAGCTTATGGCTACGGCGGCAACGGCATCACCTTTTCCTATCTCGCTGCGCAGATGATCGGCGCCATGCTGGCCGGCATGCAACGGGATTGGTTCGATGATTTTGCGCTCGACAGGGATGGGCCGGGTTTGCGCCGTTTTGGAGACGATGTGGGGCAGGCCCGGAAGGAGCTGAGGTAAACCTTAGATTGACTGTCGTGGCGTGCCCCCTCACGGCACGCCTTCAATCACTCGGTCGTCTTGTCGTCGCCGGTATCCTCGACATCCTGGAGACGGACGAATTGCGTGCCCTTGGCCTTGAGATCGACCAGTGCCTTCGCCACCCCCTCGCCGGCGGCATGGGTCGGCTGGTTGACGTGGGAAATGACAACATCGCCGTCCTTGGCCGAGGCGATGCGCTTTTCGGTGATAACAGCACCCAGCAGCGAACCGCCGTCGCCGTTCACCGAATAACCGGCAATGCGATAGCCCATGGCGCGAATCTCACCGATGGCGGAAAGATCATATTTGGCGGTCGAGCCGCGGAACCAGTGCGGCGCCGGGATGCCGGCAGCGACCATCGCAGCAGCGCCGCCTTCGACTTCCTGCCGCACCGCCTGCGGCGAGCCGGCAGACGCGATGCCATAGATCAGCGTCGGTGTGTCGACGGCCGGAATATGGTTCTGGCCGTGGTTTTCGAGTTCGAAGAGATCGGGGTTTTGCAGGAACACGGCGAGTGCTGCCGGATTGCGCTTCAGCCAGCGGGCGGTGACGAAGATCGTTGCCGGGATGCGTTCACGCACCAGCGTCGAAAGGATGCGCTCGTCCGCCTGGCCCATGCAGGCATCGAAGGTGAGCGCAATGCGAGCGTGGTCGGCGACGTTGGAACGGGCGATATGCAGATGCGGCTCGACGAGTTTTGGCGCCGGCGCCTTCGGGGCCGGACTGACTGCCGGAGCGGGCAGCGTTGACGGAATTCCGTCCGCGAATGCAGCGGAGATGCTGACCAGAAGAAACGCCGAAGCGAGTAGGATGCGGTTCATACGATGGATTTCTATGATTCGAGCTGCCGATTTTAGCGGCGGCTCTCCCCCGGCGCCATGCGGCCGGATGTCACCGCAGCCGCTTGGACGAACAGGGCAGCATCAATCATAGAGATAATACTTGTTCCACTTCTCGCGCGGCACCTTCTCTCCGATTTCGTAGTTGAGTTCGCGCACGTTGATATGCTGCGGACCGGTGATGCAATTGTAGGAGAGATGGTACCAGTCGCCCTTGCTGCGGAAGACAGCACCCGGCGCGTCCAGCGAATTGTCGCCGGGGATCGGGTCCTTGAAGGTGTAAGCAATCACCTTGTCGGGCTTGAAGCCGGTGCTGTCCTTGTTGATGCGGCTCATCGCCTCGGTGTCGCAGCTCTGTTCCAGGCGGGTCGAGGGGTCGAGTTTTTCCAGCTGCTTCTTGATGGCGGGATCGACGGCAAAGGCGGGGGCAGCAAGGCTTGCGAGGGATACAAACAGGAGCAGACGTTTCGGCATCGTGGAGAAAATCCCTTACTGTTGTCCATTCTTCACCCTGCCACAGGCGGCTTGCCGGCGGCTTGGCGCGTGCAAATTTCGCGCGACGAGAGCGGACTTTCTTAAATATTGTGGTGACATCAAGGCAGTGCCTGGAAAGCGTCCTCCTTGTCTGTGGAAGGGCACCTCTACCCTTGGCGCAGCCTTGCCGCTTGATCCGGGACCAGTGCGCCTCTATCTCTTGCCAACCCGACATTCCCACCGGAGCCATTCCTTGTCCGTTTTCAAAAGCCTGCCGACACCGCCTGCCGCACCGAAGAAGCCGATCTCCGATACGCGCCACGGCATCACCCGCACGGACGACTATGCCTGGCTGCGCGCCGATAACTGGCAGGCGATGTTCAAGGATCCGTCGATCCTCGACCCTGAGATCCGCCGCCATCTCGAAGCCGAAAACGCCTATATGAACGCGGCGATGGAGGACACCAAGCCGCTGCAGAAGGCGCTGTTTGCCGAAATGCGCGGCCGCATCAAGGAAGACGACAGCTCGGTGCCGATGAAGGATGGCGCCTATGCCTACGGCACCTTCTATGTGACAGGCGGCGAACAGCCGCGTTATTTCCGCATCGCCCGCGATGGCAATGTCGCCGACGAAACGATCCGCGCGGTGCTGCTCGACGGCGACAAGGAGGCTGCCGGCAAGGCCTATTTCCGCCTCGCCGGCCTCGACCATACGAGCGACCACAGCCGCGGCATCTGGGGCTATGACGACAAGGGCTCGGAATTCTTCACGCTGCAGGTGCGCGACCTCCAGACCGGGCAAGACCTTGCCGACCGGATCGAAAATACCGGCGGCGGCGGCGTCTGGGCGCCTGACGGCAAGAGCTTCTTCTATTCGGCGCTCGACGAAAACCACCGGCCGTCGAAGGTGTTCCACCACATTCTCGGCCAGCCGCAGTCTGAAGACCGGCTGGTCTATGAGGAGCCGGATGCCGGCTTCTTCATGGGCGTCGGCGGCTCGCTGCTCGACGACTTCATCTATATCGACATTCACGACCACGAGACCAGCGAATACCGGCTGCTGTCGACCAAGGACCTCACAGCCGAGCCGAAGCTGGTGGCGGCGCGCGAGGAAGGCATCGAATATTCGCTGACCGAGGGCGGCGACGTCTTCTACATTCTCACCAATGACGGCGACGCCAAGGATTTCAAGATCATGGAAGCGCCGGTCGATAATCCGGTGAAGGAAAACTGGCGCGAAGTGGTCGCCCACAAACCCGGCACGCTTATAATCAGCCACATGGCCTATGCCCGCCATCTTCTGTGGCTGGAGCGCAAGGACGGGCTGCCGCAGATCATGATCCGCGACCGGGCGACCGGCGAGGAACATGCGATCGCCTTTGCCGAGGAAGCCTATTCGCTGGGACTACAGGGTGCGGCGGAATACGACACGGATATCATCCGCTTCTCCTATTCCTCGATGACGACGCCGTCGCAGCTCTACGATTACAACATGGTGACGCGCGAGCGCACGCTGTTGAAGACGCAGGAAGTGCCGTCCGGCCACAATCCTGACGACTACGTCACGCGCCGCGTCTTTGCCCCGGCATGGGATGGCGAGAAGGTGCCGGTTACCCTGCTCTATCGCAAGGATACCCCGCTCGACGGCAGCGCGCCCTGCCTGCTCTACGGCTATGGCGCTTACGGCATCACCATTCCGGCCGGCTTCAACACCAACTGCCTGTCGCTCGCCGATCGCGGCTTCGTCTATGCGATTGCCCATATCCGCGGCGGCAAGGACAAGGGATTTTCCTGGTACGAAGACGGCAAGATGGACAAGAAGACCAACACTTTCAAGGACTTCGTCGCAGCCGCCGACTATCTGAATCAACAGAAGTTCACGTCTTACGCGAAGATCATCGCCGAGGGCGGATCGGCCGGCGGCATGCTGATGGGTGCGGTTGCCAACATGGCGCCGGAGAAGTTCGCCGGCCTCATCGCCGCCGTTCCTTTCGTCGACGTGCTCAACACCATGCTCGACGACACTTTGCCGCTCACCCCGCCGGAATGGCCGGAATGGGGTAACCCGATCGACAGCCAGGAAGAATACGAGCAGATCGCATCCTACTCGCCCTATGACAATGTCGGCGCAAAAGCCTACCCGCCGATCCTGGCGCTCGGCGGCCTGACGGACCCGCGCGTTACCTATTGGGAACCGGCCAAATGGGTGGCAAAGCTGCGCGACAAGACGACCGGCAACGCGCCGATCCTGCTCAAGACCAACATGGACGCCGGCCACGGCGGCGCCTCCGGCCGCTTCCAGCGGCTGGAAGAGATCGCGTTCGAGTATGCGTTTGCGATCAAGGTGGCAGAGAAGATGTGAAGGGTTGGGGCGTGCCTAGTGGCACCCCCCTCTGCCCTGCCGGGCATCTCCCCCACAAGGGGGGGAGATCAGCAGGAGGATATGCCTCGCCCTGATTTACGATTGATGTGACGGGCTGTTGTTTGGGGAAGCCATCGCCCCCAGCCAATCTCCCCACCTGTGGGGGAGATGCCCGGCAGGGCAGAGGGGGGGCTGGCACGGCACAACAGGCCAAGGGAGACAACGAAATGCCCGTGTATATCGCCCTCCTCCGCGCCGTCAATGTCGGCGGCACCAGCTCTTTGCCGATGGCCGAGCTGAAGGCGATCTGCGAAGGCCTGGGCTTTTCCGGCGTGAAGACCTACATCCAGAGCGGCAACGTGCTTTTCCGTTCGGATGAAGCGGAAAAAAGAGTGGAGGAGCGGCTCGACGAGGCGCTCGGCAAAACGATGGGCAAGCGGCCCGGCGTGATGGTGCGCAGCCGCAAGGAACTCGACGGAATCGTTGCCAACGCACCCTTTCCCGATGCCAAGCCGAACTTCATGCTCGTCTACTTCCTGCCCGAAAAGGCGCCCGGCGATGCGCTGGCGACGATGATTGCACCCGACGGCGAGGAGGCGAAGCTCGCCGGCCGGGAAATCTATGTGCACTATCCCAATGGTTCCGGCCGCTCGAAACTGAAGCTGCCGGCGCTGAAACCGGGGACGTCGCGCAACCTCAACACCGTGCGCAAGCTCGCGGACATGGCTGCGGCGTTGGAGGACGAGGACTGAGGGGTTGGCGCAATTCCGGACGCAGAGCCGCTTCACCCTTTTGCTGGAATTGCTTTAGGCCCTCGGCATCTCTGCCACCGGCAGGAAGAGCATCTTTACGAAGGTGCGGAGCATCAGCACCTGTTCGGCCAGCGTGTTCGGCTCCTTCAGCGTCTTAGACAAAACAATGCCGCCTTCCAGGACAGAGGACACCATGTCGGCGAGCTGGTCGACGTCGACGGGTTCGCGCGGCGGATAGACTTCCATGATCTCGCGGAGCATGCGGCCGAAACGGCGGCGCCAGGCAAGCACTGCGTTCCGGTTGGTCTCCTGTATCTCCCGGTCGAACAGCCGCTCGTAATAGCAGACGGTCGCCACCAAGCAGCCGGGATGGCCGTTCGGCAGGTCGGAGAGCAGTTCGGACAGCAGCTTCAGGCCGAGCAGGAAGGATTGCAGCGGATCGCCGGTCAGCTCGCGCGCGCGGCTGAAGATCTCGTCGTAGATGCGCTCGTCATTTTCGATGTAGCGGTTGAGCAGCGCCTTGGCGAGCTCGTTCTTGTCCCTGAAATGATAGAAGAAGCCGCTCTTGGTGATACCGGTCTCGGTGATCAGTTCCTCGATGGAGGTGCCGCCAAAACCCTTCTGCAAGACTGCCGCTTCGGCCACATCAAGGATGCGGGTCCGCGTTCCTCGCCCTTTCGCATGTCCCCTCCTGTACCGGCGGTACAGTTTTCAGTGTTGCACGGTCGGACCTGCCGTCGCCCCGGGCAGGATCGGTTGAAGCAAGCGATTGATATCAATCCGCAAAAACCAAAACCGCCTGGAGTATACCGCAAGTCGCCTAGTTTGGCAGCCGATTAAGCGCCAGAACATCATTCATCGACGGCAGCCAATCGGGTGCCGCGACGGAGAGGCTTCAACAATGGCAAAGTACAGAAGCGGTTTGCCGCAGCTCAAAGGCGGCACCTTCATTAGCGATGGCGGCATGGAAACGACGATGATCTTCCAGGAAGGGATCGAGCTTCCGCATTTCGCCGCCTTCATATTGCTGTCTTCCGAAGAGGGGCGGCAGCGCATACGGAATTACTATCGCCGTTATCTCGATATTGCACGGCGGCACGGCACGGGCTTTTTGCTCGACACCGCCACCTGGCGGGCCAATCCGGACTGGGGGCAGAAGCTCGGTTATACCAGCGAAGCCCTGAAGGCGGTCAACGAGGAAGCCGTCGACCTGCTCGTCGGCTTGCGCAGCGCTTATGAGCGGCCGGAGCAGCCGATCGTCATCAGCGGCGCGATCGGCCCGCGCGGCGACGGCTACAAGGCAGGCTTCATGGATGCGGCCGAGGCGGAAGACTACCACGCCATTCAGATCGGGACTTTTGCCGGCACGGAAGCCGACATGGTGAGCGCCTTCACGCTGACCAATATCGACGAGGCGATCGGCGTGGCGCGGGCGGCACAGTCGCTCGGCATGCCCTCGGCCATCTCCTTCACGCTGGAGACGGATGGCCGGCTGGTGACGGGCCGGAGCATTCAGGACGCCATCGAGACGACGGATGCGGCGACCGGCGGAGCGCCGGCCTATTACATGATCAACTGTGCCCATCCCACGCATTTCGAAACAGCGCTCGATCCTGGAAGCGCCTGGGTGAAGCGCATTTCCGGCATCCGCGCCAATGCCTCGACCATGAGCCATGAGCAGTTGGACAATAGCGAAACGCTGGATGCGGGCGATCCCGAAGATCTCGGCCGCCGCTACCGCAAGCTCATCGACCGCATGCCTGCGGTGCGTGTGCTTGGCGGCTGCTGCGGCACCGACCACCGCCATGTCGCGGCGATATGCGAGGCATGCCTGCCGCAGGCGGCATGACGACCTCAGAGGGAGGAAAAGACATTGTCGATGATGGGGACGATGATGCGTGAGCACCGCTGGCACGATCTGTGGCTTGCGATCACAGGACGGCAGAGGCGCACTGAGCCTGAGGCGGCCGTGGAGGTGGCGCTACGGGATAGCGATCTCGCCTTCGGGGGCTTGCCCGGCCCGATGACCTACGGGCTCGATGCGGACCGGCGCGAGGGCCGGCCCTTCCGACGCAGGCGGCTGCGGGAGCCGGTCGGCTTCTGACGAAGGGGAAGGCGGCGTCAGCCTTTGGCGGCGCCTTTCGTCCGTTTCGCCTTGTAGCCGGTGATCTCCTCGCCGGCGGTCGGCGAGAAGCGCAGGTTCCAGAAGGTGGCGGTGATCGAGATGATCGTGACGACGATGAAGGCGGCCGAGAAATCGCCAAGGGCCGGCGTTTCGGCACCTGACAAGGCCATGGAGCCGTGCAGAGCCAAAGCGCCGATGCAGATGCCGAGCGACAGCATCAGCTGCTGGAAGGTGGTGTAGAAGCTGGTGGCCGAGCTCATCTGCTCCTTGCTGATCTCGTCATAGGCAATGGTGTTATAGGCGGTGAACTGGAACGACAGGAAGAAGGCGCTGAGCACCAGGACGACGAAGATCAGCGGCATCGGCCAGTCCGGCCGGAAGGCGGCACAGAGGCCATAGCCGATCGTACCGAGGATGCCGTTGAGGATGAGGCTTCTGCGGAAGCCCAGCCGGCGGAAGACAAACTTTGCCATCGGCTTCATGGCGAGAGCGCCAAGCGCGGTCGCGATGATGATCTGGCCGGCCGCGGCGGCAGACAGGCCGAAGCCGATCTGGAAGAGCAGCGGCAGGAGGAAGGGCTGCGCCCCTTGCGTGATGCGGGTCAGCGAACCGGCGATGACCGACGTGCCGAAGCTCGGCACCTTCATCAGCGAGAAATCCATGATCGGCGACGGATGCTTGCGGGCATGCTTGAGATAGGCGATGCCGAAAAGCAGGCCGAGCGCGATCAGGAAGATCGAGAAGGCGCCCTCCCCCTCATGGCTCGACATTTCGAAACCGAAGAGCAGCGAGCCGAGCGAGATGCCCGAGAGGATGAAACCGATCGTATCGAACGGACCGCTTGCCTTGCCCTTCACCTCGTCGATGTAGATCGAGACGAAGATCATGCCGATGATGCCGATCGGCACGTTGATATAAAAAATCCAGCGCCAGTCGAGATAGGTGACGATGAAGCCGCCGAGCGGCGGGCCGACGATCGGGCCGATCAGCGCCGGCACGAGCAGCCAGGACATGGCGCTGACCATATCCTTGCGGTCGACGCTGCGCATCAGTACCAAGCGCCCGACCGGCATCATCATCGCGCCGCCGATGCCCTGCAGCAGCCGCGCCAGCACCAGGAAGGACAGCGTCGGCGCGAGCGCACAGAGGATGGAGCCGACGACGAAGACTGCGATGGCCGAGCGGAAAACCGTGCGGGAGCCGAAACTGTCGGCCATCCGGCCGCTCGCGGGAATGAAGATCGCAAGGCTCAGGAGATAGGAGGTCAGTGCGATCGACATGGCCGGGGCGCTGACGCCGAAATCGCGCGCCATGGTGGGCAGCGCGGTCGCAAGCACGGTCGCATCGATGTTTTCCATCAGCATCGCACTCGCGACAATCATCGCGATCACCCGGAAATTGGGCGTGGCGCGCCGAACCATCGGCGCCTGGTAAATCTGATCCGACATCGTCCGGGATCACTCGCGGTGGCGCGGCGGAGCACACAAGGCAGCAAGGCCGCGGGGGATGACATGGCGCAAAGCCAAGGGGAGACGATTTGCTATACGCCCGCGATCATGGCGGCGCTATGTCCTTTATGGCAAAGCTGCTTTGACGAGAGGTAAAGGCAGGTCACGATTCCTTGCATCGGCTCGATCTTCGTGAAGGTCCGGCTTGCGCCTGGGGCACCCCGGCCCTACCTATGAACCATGACCTCCGCCCTGCAGAAAAACCGGCCCGGTGCGGCCTTTCCGTTCGACAACAGCTATGTCGGTTTGCCGCCGCACTTCTTTGCGGCGCAAGCGCCGACCGCGGTGGCGGAGCCCTGGCTGATCAAGCTCAACGAGCCGCTCGCCGCCGAACTCGGGCTCGACGTCGAGGCTTTGCGCCGCGATGGCGCGGCGATCTTTTCCGGCAATCTCGTTCCCGAAGGGGCCGAGCCGCTGGCGATGGCCTATGCCGGTCACCAGTTCGGCGGCTTCTCGCCGCAGCTCGGTGACGGGCGGGCGATCCTGCTCGGCGAGGTGGTCGACCGCAGCGGCAAGCGCTACGACATCCAGCTGAAGGGCGCCGGACCAACGCCTTTTTCGCGCCGCGGCGATGGGCGGGCGGCAATCGGGCCGGTCTTGCGCGAATATATCATCAGCGAGGCGATGTTTGCGCTCGGCATTCCGGCCACGCGGGCGCTGGCGGCGGTGACGACAGGCGAGCCGGTCTACCGCGAAGAGGTGCTGCCGGGTGCGGTCTTCACCCGCGTCGCGGCCAGCCATATCCGCGTCGGCACCTTCCAGTATTTCGCGGCCAGGGGCGACACCGACGGCGTGCGGGCACTGGCCGATTATGTGATCGACCGGCATTATCCCGCGCTGAAAGAGGCCGAGAACCCGTATCTCGCACTGTTCGAAGCGGTCTGCGAACCCCAGGCGGCGCTGATTGCCCGCTGGCTGCATGTCGGCTTCATCCATGGCGTGATGAACACGGACAATATGACCGTCTCCGGCGAGACGATCGACTTCGGCCCCTGCGCCTTCATGGATACCTATGATCCGGCGACCGTCTTTTCGTCGATCGACCAGCACGGCCGTTACGCCTATGCCAACCAGCCCGGCATCGGCCAATGGAACCTCGCAAGGCTCGGCGAAACGCTGCTGCCGCTGATCGACGCCGAACCCGACAGCGCGGTCGACAAGGCCAATGTCGTTATAAAGAGTTACGGCGAACGGTTTCAGGCGCATTGGCTGGCCGGCATGCTCGAAAAGATCGGCCTTGCCGGCGAAGAGGACGGCGATCTCGATCTGGTGCAGGCGCTGCTGTCGCTGATGCAGGCGCAGGGTGCCGATTTCACCCTGACCTTCCGGCGGCTGTCGGATCTTGCCGGCGATGGCGCCGCAGAGCCTGAATTTGCGGCGAGTTTCCGCGAGCCGGAAGCCTGCGGCGCGTGGCTTACGCAGTGGCGCGAGCGGCTCTCACGCGATCCGCAGACGGCCAGTGAGCGCGCCATTGCCATGCGCCGCGTCAATCCGGCCTTCATTCCGCGCAATCACCGCGTCGAACAGGCGATCGAGGCCGCCGTCGAGAATGGCGATTTCTCGCTGTTCGAGGCGCTGCTGAGCGTGCTTTCGAAACCCTATGACGACCAGCCGGGCTTTGCCGCCTATAGGGAACCGCCGAAGCCCAGCGAACGGGTGCTTGCGACCTTCTGCGGAACGTGACAGGCGCTTTGAGCGTTTTCGCTGCGGCAGTTGCGCCACAGCGATCCGCTTCCATCCGCCCTGCGGCGAATAGGGCTGTCCTTGCAGGATCGCCGCCGCTACAGCGTTCTTGACGAGGAGCGGCGCCTCCTTCTGCATTTCCCGTGGGGCCGTCCATGCTGCTCAGATTCTTTCGCTACTACACTCCCTACAAGCAATTGTTCTTTCTCGATTTCGGCTGCGCGGTCGTTGCCGGGCTGCTCGAGCTCGGCTTTCCCATCGCCGTCAAGCTCTTCGTCGACACCCTGCTGCCGCAGAGGGACTGGTGGCTGATTGCGGCGACGGCCGGGCTGCTGCTGGTCATCTACCTGTTCAACACGGCGCTGATGGCGGTGGTCAATTATTGGGGCCATGCGCTCGGAATCGGCATCGAGACCGATATGCGCCGGCAAGCATTCGACCATATCCAGAAGCTGTCCTTCCGCTATTTCGACAACAACAAGACCGGCCACCTGATCACCCATGTGACCAAGGATCTCGAAGAAGTCGGCGAAGTCGCCCATCACGGTCCCGAAGACCTTTTCATCGCGATCATGACCTTCATCGGCGCCTTCATCCTGATGTTTACCGTGCACTGGAAGCTGGCGCTGCTGACAACGGCCATCGTGCCGTTCATGACCTGGCTGGTCAGCCGCTATGGCGCCAAGATGACGCTCAACTGGCGAGACCTGTTCCGGCAGGTCGGCGAGTTCAATACACGCGTGCATGAGAGCGTCGGCGGCATCCGCGTCGTCAAGGCTTTCGCCAACGAGGATCACGAACGCGATCTGTTTGCCCGCAACAACGAGGGCTACAGGGCGACCAAACTCAACGCCTATGCCTATATGACCGCCAGCATCACGCTCAGCTATTTCAGCACGCGCTTCGTGCAGCTGGTGGTCATGATATCAGGAACCTGGTTCGTGATATCGGGCGAACTCAGCTATGGCGGCTTCGTCGGCTTCCTGCTGCTCGTCAACGTGTTCTTCCGGCCGATCGACAAGATCACCTCGGTGCTGGAGAGTTATCCGAAGGGCATCGCCGGCTTCAAGCGCTTCACGCAGCTGATCGACACCGCTCCCGATATCGCCGACCGGCCGAATGCGATCAGCGTCGACCACCTTGCCGGCAACATCGTCTATAGCAATGTGAGCTTCGGCTATACCGGTGATGGCAAGGTGCTCGATGGGCTCGATCTTTCGATCGCGGCCGGCGAGACGATCGCCTTCGTCGGCCCGTCCGGCGCCGGCAAGACGACGATCTGCTCGCTGCTGCCGCGCTTTTACGAGGTGGATTCCGGCTCGATCCTGATCGACGGCATCGACATCCGCGACATGACGCAGAAGTCGCTGCGTTCGCAGATCGGCATCGTCGCTCAGGACGTATTCCTGTTCGGCGGCACCATCCGCGACAATATCGCCTATGGCCGGCTCGGCGCCGACGACGAGGCGATTATCGACGCATTGCGGCGCGCCGCCCTCGATGAATACGTGCTGTCCCTGCCGAACGGGCTCGACACCGTCGTCGGCGAACGCGGCGTCAAGCTTTCCGGCGGGCAGAAGCAGCGCCTGGCGATCGCCCGCATCTTCCTGAAAAATCCACCGATCCTCATCCTCGACGAAGCCACGTCGGCGCTTGATTCGGCGACCGAATATGCCATCCAGCAGTCGCTGTCGGCACTGTCCAAGGGACGCACCACGCTGGTCGTCGCCCATCGGCTCGCCACCATCCGCAATGCCGACCGCATCGTCGTGGTGGGAACATCGGGCATCGTCGAACAGGGCACGCACAGCCAACTGCTGGCGCGCGAAGGCGGCTATGCCAGGCTACATCAAGCCCAGTTCGGTGCATCCTGACCGACTGCATAATTCCCTAAATCGGAATCGATTTAAGGATGAAATTATGCAGCATTCAAAGTGTTACAGCGTCCTTTGCGCGTCTTAAACGACGCGCGGCGCTGTAACCCCTGCGGCAATTGTGGCCGTTGAAAGGCATCTCCTTCGCGCTATCTGGCTGATCGGCGGGGCTTTTCCGCCGATCCTTCACCCCGGCTAACCTCAGCGGGAGACAGCCTTATGGCGATCATCGTCACCTCCATCTTCTTCATCATCATCGGGCTCACTCTCGGCGGCGGCGGGCTCTGGCTCGTTACGCTCGGCGGCAGCGTCTTCTATCTGTTCGCCGGGCTGATGTTCCTGATTACCGCCGGGCTGCTGCTGATGCGCAAGGCGGTGGCGCTCTGGGTCTATGCGGTGCTGGTCGTCGCAGCACTTGCCTGGGCGATCTGGGAGGTCGGCTTCGACTGGTGGCAGCTCGGCCCGCGCGGCGGCATGATCATCCTGCTCGGGCTCTGGCTGCTGACGCCATGGATCCGCCGGCCGCTCGGCCTGCGCAGCCCGACGGGCATCACCTACGCCGCGAACCCCTGGCCGCTCGCCGTGCCTGTCATCCTCGCCATCCTCGTCGCCCTTTATTCGATGACGACTGACCCGCATGATCTTGCCGGCGAGCTGCCTAAGGATGCGGTCGCCGCCAATCCCGCCTTTGGCGGCAGCGTGCCGAATGGCGAATGGCATCAGTATGGCCGCACACCCTTCGGCCAGCGCTATTCGCCACTCGACCAGATCACCGCCGAGAACGTCTCCACCCTCAAGGAAGCGTGGCGATACCAGACCGGCGACGTCAAGCGGCCGGACGATGTCGGCGAGACGACCTATCAGGTGACGCCGCTCAAGGTGAAGGACACGCTCTATCTCTGCACGCCGCATAACTGGGCGATCGCGCTCGACGCCAAGACCGGCAAGGAGAAATGGAAATACGACGCCAACTCCGGCATGAACCCCGACCGGCAGCATCAGACCTGCCGCGGCGTCACCTATTATGCCGATCCTGCCGTTGCCGCCGGCCAGCCCTGCGCCGAGCGCGTCTACCTGCCGACCTCCGACGCCCGGCTGATCGCGCTCGATGCTGCGGACGGGAAGGTCTGCACCAGCTTTGCCGACCAGGGCGTGCTGCATCTCGAAGCCGGCATGCGCTATAATCCGGCCGGCTATTATTATTCCACTTCGCCGCCGGTCGCGGTGGCGGGCAAGATCATCGTCGGCGGGGCGGTGAACGACAATTATTCGACTGAGGAACAATCCGGCGTCATCCGCGCCTTCGACATCAACACCGGCGCCCTGGTCTGGAACTGGGATTCCGGCAATCCCGACGTGACGACGCCGATCTCCGAGGGCCAGACCTATACGACCAACTCGCCGAACAGCTGGTCGGTCTTCAGCGTCGACGAGGCGCTCGGCATGGTCTACATCCCGCTCGGCAATCAGGTGCCCGACCAGCTCGGCATCGGCCGCAGCGACAATGTCGAGAAATTCTCCTCTTCGATCGTCGCGCTCGATATCGCCACCGGCCAGCTGCGCTGGGTGCGCCAGACGGTGCATCACGATCTCTGGGACATGGACGTGCCGGCCCAGCCGGCGCTGATCGACCTGACGAAGCAGGACGGCACCGTGGTTCCGGCCCTGGTCGGCCCGACCAAGCAGGGCGATATCTATGTGCTCGACCGGCGCAGCGGCGAGCCGATCATACCGGTCAAGGAAATCCCGGCGCCAGGCGGCGCGGTCTCGGGCGATCATACCTCGCCGACACAGCCGATCTCGGACCTCACCTTCTCGCCGGAGCCTCTCCAAGAAAAGGACATGTGGGGCGTGTCGCTATTCGATCAGATGGCCTGCCGCATCGACTTCCACCGCTACCACTATGAGGGCCGCTATACGCCGCCTTCGCTTAAAGGCACGATCGTCTATCCCGGCAATTTCGGCACCTTCAACTGGGGCTCGGTGGCGGTCGATCCGGAGCGGCAGATTATGTTCGGCATGCCGACCTATCTCGCCTTCACCTCGCGTCTGGTGCCGTCCGCCGATATTCCGCCGAGAGGCCAGGACGAGAAGGGCAGCGAACAGGGGCTGAACCGCAATGACGGCGCGCCCTACGGCGTCTTCATGGGTCCCTTCCTCGGGCTGCTCAAAATCCCCTGCCAGGCGCCGCCCTGGGGCTATGTCGCCGGCGTCGACCTGCGTACCGGCAAGATCGCCTATATGCACAAGAACGGCACCGTGCGCGACATGACGCCATTGCCCCTGTCCTTCAAGGTCGGCGTGCCCGGCATCGGCGGGCCGATGCTGACCAAGGGCGGCGTCGCCTTCCTCGGCGCCGCGGTCGACAACTACCTGCGCGCCTATGACGTGACGAATGGCCAAGAGCTCTGGCAGGCGCGGCTTCCCGCCGGCGGCCAGGCGACGCCGATGACCTATACGACCGATGATAACAAGCAATATGTTGTCATGGTCGCCGGCGGCCACGGCTCGGTCGGCACCAAGCCCGGCGATTATGTGATCGCCTATACGTTGCCGTGACGCAAAGCTTCCCGCAAGCTCTGCGCAGGTTTACCGCTTCATTTTCTCCCCGGTTTTCGGGGAGAGTTTTTATGGAAATCTCTAGCAATATTCGCAACTATTACGGCATCGGCGGCCTTTTCGATCAGCCGGCCAAATCCAAGAATCAGCAGACGGCGGACTTCACCAAAACGGCGCCCAGTGCCGCGCCCGGTCTCGAACCCAGCAGCACGCCGCCTTCGATCGCCAATACGATCTGGGCTCTTCAAAGCAGTGAAGGCCCTTTTATCAACCCGCCTTCCGACGAAGAAGTGGCGGCGAGTGCTGCGCATGATTCCCTGGTCGACGAATTCTCCAAATGGGGCAACATGACGCCGGCGGAATATATCCGGGCGCGTTATCTCGAGCAGCACGATCTGACCGAGGCCGACCTGGCCGCCATGCCGGCCGACCAGCGCGCCGCAATCGAGAAGGAAGTCGCCGACCAGATCAAGCGCGAGATGGCCGGCATCGAGGATGACGGCACCGAGACAGCGGACGACGTTCCGGCTGCTTGAGCGCTGGAAAATCTGCGCGTTTTCGAACTGCAGTGCTTTTCGGGCTCCGTCCACGGCTGTCGGTTGGCGCCGATGGCTGCCCGTCACCCTAACCCTCTCCCCGTTCTGACGGGGAGAGGGGACGTGCCCTGCGAGAGGTTGGTGGACCGAGAGGGTGCGGCATATCACCTTCTCCCGGCAAGCGGGGAGAAGGTGGCGGCAGCCGGATGAGGGGCTGGTCTCGCCGAACTCCACGGCGGGTATCGCGTGACAGTGAACTCCTGCTCGTGCATCAAACAGATGCTCTATCTCTTTGTTTTTACGTAACTCCTGGGAACCATGCTTCTGTATCTTTCATGATTCACACCATCTCGACGATCATGCGGCCGACTTCGGCAAAGACCGGGTTGAGTTCCTTTACCGGCACGGTCGCCTCGCTGATATAGACGGCGGCGACGATTGGGCCGCGATCCGGCGGCCAGATCACCGCGATATCCCCGAGTGATCCATTCGGGCCGGTGCCGGTCTTGTCGCCGACCTTCCAATGCGCGGGCAGGCCGGCCCTGAGCCGCTCCTTGCCCGTCGTGCTCGCCACCAGCCAGGCGATCAGCCTGTCTGAGGAGGCCTCGGCCAGGACCGAGCCGAGCGTCAGGTTGCCGAGCGTGTCGAGCATCGCGTCCGGTGTCGTCGTGTCGCGCGGATCGCCCTTCCTGCCCTCGTTCAACGTCGGCTCGGTGCGGTCGAGACGCGTCGTGCCGTCACCGATCGAGCGCAGCCAATCGGTCAGCCCGGCCGGACCGCCGAAACTTTCGAGCAGCAGATTGCCGGCAGTGTTGTCGCTGACGGTCACCGCCGCCTCGCAGAGTTCGGCGAGGGTCATGCCACCGGTTCCGGCGTGTTTTTCGCTGATCGGCGAATAGTCGACGAGCTTGTCCTTGCCGTAGCTCACCCGCCTGTCGAGGTTCTCCTCACCCTTGTCGGCGCGGGCAAGCACGAAAGCGGCGGCCAGCGCCTTGAAGGTACTGCACATCGGAAAGGCCTCGCTGCCGCGATAGCCGAAAGAGATGCTCGTCTGGGTGTCGAGCACCGAGACGCCGAGGCGGCCGCCGGTGCGTTTTTCCAGCGCAGCAAGGCGGCGGTCGATGTTGTCGTCGCCCTCCTCGGCACTCTCCTTGGCGCCCTCCTCGGCATTAGCGGGAATCGCCAGCGCGGGTAAGCCCATCGCAGGCAGGCACAACGCCGAGCCTATCAGCATGCGGCGAGTCAGACTGAGATCCATGAAATCCTCCGGCGAATCAGGAGGACAGAGCTAAGCAGCGATTGCGGCGACTTGTCGTCCCCACGGCGATGTTAATCGTCCGTCGAGCGATCTTGTCGTCCGTCGAGCGTCCCCGCCCGCCCCGATCATGCGGCGCGTGTGACCTCGACCGTCACATGCGACAGTTCCTCCAGCGCCGAGAGCCTGCCCTTGTAGAAAGCCGGATCGCGCGGCTGCGAGGTGAGGACGGCGACGATTGCGGCATGATGGCCGGGGCCGACCTGCCAAACATGCAGATCGGTGATCCGGTCGTCCTCTGTCTCGATGGCGCCGCGGATTTCCGCCGGCAGCGTCTCGCCTTCGGGAACGACGTCGAGAAGGACGCCGCCCGAAGATTTCATCAGGCTCCAGGACCAATTGGCGATCACCAGCCCGCCGACGATGCCCATCAGGGGATCGAGCCAGAGCCAGCCGTAAAGACTGCCGAGCGTCAGCGCCGCGATGGCGAGCACGGACGTCAGGGCATCGGCGATGACATGCAGATAAGCGGCGCGGATATTGTTGTCGCCGGTCTTTGCGTGATGGGCATGGTTGCCATGTCCATGATGCGCATGACCGTGATGGGCATGGGCATGATTGCCATGCCCGTGATGATGGCCATGGTGATGGTGCGCATGATCGCCATGCGCGACATGGCCGCCGCCGGCAAGCAGCCAGGCGCTTATCAGATTGACGGCAAGACCGATGACCGCCACGGCGATTGCCTGGGCAAAGCCGATCGGCACCGGATTTGCAAGACGCAGCAGGCTTTCCCAGGCCATCAGCAAGGCGATCAGCGCGAGGACGATGGCGCTGGCGAAACCGGCGAGATCGCCGAGCTTGCCGGTGCCGAAGGTGAAACGCGGATTGCGCGCCTGCCGCCGGGCAAAGAGATAGGCGAGCGCTGAAATCAGCAGCGCGCTGGCATGGGTCGACATGTGCCAGCCATCGGCGACGAGCGCCATCGAGCCGTAGACGGTGCCGGCGGCGATTTCCGCCACCATCATCACCGCCGTCAGCGCGATGACCAGCCAGATGCGCCGCTCGTTGCGCGCATGGTCAGTGCCGAGGAAGACGTGATCGTGTTCCAGCGCATCAATTCCAGCTTTGTCGATTCCGGCACGCATTACAGGCTCCTTCGTCACCGCTATAAGCTTTTGTTTTTACGCAATTCTCGGCAAAATCGCTTCGCGCTTTGCCGGGGAAAACCGCTTCACACTTTTCCTGAATTGCTCTAGCGCATATAGGTTCTCAAGACTTCCGATATTTCCTCGACCGCCTCGGCCCTCGCCACATCGTCGGCGGCATTCAGCACATGCTCGCGCAGGTGATCGTCGAGCACCTCGCCGGTCAGCCCGGTCAGGGCGCCGCGGATCGAGGCGAGTAGCTGCAGGATCTCGCCGCAGGGGCGCTCGGCCTCGAGCGCGCGCTCGACCGCCTCCATCTGCCCCTTCAAGCGGCTGATGCGGGCGACGAGCTTCTTTTTCTGCAGGGTGGTGTGGGACACGATGGGCTCTCATATAGCATAGGGGGGTATACTATCAAGGGTGAGGCCAGAGCTCAATGCCTCTGATGGGCTCCGATCCGCCATTGACAAAGCCCGCGTTTCCGACGATCTATGATCCATGATCAAGAACGCGCACCAGAGCCGCTCGTATTTTTGGCTGTACCTGTAAAGGGCGGCCGGACAAGATCATATTGTCAACAAGCCGCCGTCAGGCGGCTTTGTTGTATCGGCAGCGTCCTGACGGCAGACTATCAAAGGACGCGAAGACCATGACCGAAATCGAAGACAGCGAAATTTCACTGATGCGCCCATCGGTGGTGACGATCCGCGCCGCCAAGCCGCGCGACCTGCCCGAACTCGGCGAGATGATCGCCCTGCTTGCCGCCCATCACGGCGATGCGGCTGCCACTACGCCGGAGCAGCTGGAGCGCGACCTCTTCGGGCCCCTGCCCTGGATCAATGCGCTCGTCGCCGAGACCAGCGAAGGGCTGATCGGCTACGCCATTCTCGTGCCGCTCTACAGGGCGCAGGAAGGCAAGCGCGGCATGGACCTGCACCATCTCTTCGTGCGCGACGGCCATCGCGGCCACGGCACCGGCCAGCTGCTCGTCGACCGGGCGCGCGAGACCGCCCGCAATGCCGGCTGTGGTTACCTCTCCGTCAGCGCCGCCACCGGAAACGTGCTGGCGCACCGCTTCTACGAACAGCTGGATTTCACCCCGCGTCCGGTGACCGGCATGCGCTACATGCAGTCGATCGCTTGAGAAGGGCGTTCGATAAGTGCATTCCCGGTATGACTCTTGTATGATCCATTGAGTGTCGGTTTGTTTCGGCAACCGACACGATGGATGCCATCGGGTCACTGGGAATCGCAAGGAAGGTCGTTTCAACCGTTTGCAGGTTAGCCCATGAATCAGCAAATCCGGCTTTTTGGTGCTATTGCGGTCCGGCCCGCCATTCTTCCTCTCCTATCCCAGTTCGAAACGGCCACGGGATTCACGGTTGCGGCCCAGTGGGCGCTTAATCCCGCTGTAAAGAAGCAGATCGAAGCGGGGGAAGCTTTTGACCTCGTCATCACCAATCCGAACCTGGTTCAGGATCTGACCGCCTTGGGAAAAATCAAGGCGGGAAGCCAGGTCGCATTCGGCCGGATAGCGATGGGGGTGGCGGCCAAGGCAGGCAGCCGATCACTCGACATCGGGTCCGTGGAAGCATTTGCGCATGCGTTGAAGAGCGCCAGATCCATCGCCTACGCCAGTGAAGGAACCAGCGGCGGCTACTTCTCCGGTTTGCTGGAACGCTTGGGAATAGCCGATGAGGTCAAGCCCAAGCTGGTGGCCATATCAGGAGGGCAGACGGCACCGGCCGTCGGCCGTGGGGAAGCCGAGCTCGGGGTCGTTCCCGTGACGTCGATTCTCGCCGCCGCTCCCGAGGTCATGCTTGTCGGTCGGTTTCCGGCAGAACTTCAAAGTTACATCGACTTCGCCATCGGCATCAGCGCCGATTCAACGAATGCAGAAGCTGCCAAGCAGCTGTCGGAATTTCTGACGTCGACAGCCGTTGACGACATTCTGGCGGCAAAGGGCGTCGAGCGCCACTAGAGCGCGCTTTGATAAACGATCGGCTCCCGCCATCGCTAACGACCCGGCACGGCCTTCAGATAGGCGGCGATCGCCTCACGGTCGGAGGCCGGCAGATGGGCGATGTTCTGCTGCACATCGACCATCGAGCCGCCGACGGAATCGAAATCGGGGGTGAAGCCGGTTTCGAGGTAGCTGGCGATATCGGCCTCGCTCCAGCCGCCGATGCTCTCGGAGGCCGGGGTGATATTGGGTATGCGGCCCTTGCCTTCCGGATTGGGCGCGCCGGCAAGCCACATATCGGCCTTGAAGCCGCCGAGCGCATCACGCGGCGTATGGCATTCGCCGCAATGGCCGGGGCCTTCGACGAGATATTGCCCGCGCTTGATCTTGTCGTCGCTCTTTGCCAGGGCGACGCGCGGCTGGTCGTTCAGATAGAGGAATTTCCAGCCGCCGAGCGCCAGCCGGATGTTGAAGGGGAACGGCAGTTCGTGCGGCGGCGCGACGTTTGCGCTCTTCGGCAGGGTTTTCAGGAAGCCATAGAGATCGTTGACGTCCTTGTCGCTCATGCGGGAATAAGAGCCATAGGGAAAAGACGGATAGAGATGCTGCCCGCCCGGGCCGACGCCGCGCTTCATCGCGTTGCCGAACTCAGCAAGTGTCCAGCCGCCGATGCCGGCCTTTTCATCGGGTGAGATGTTCGGCACGTGAAAGGTCCCGAAAGGGCTCTTCAACGCCAGGCCGCCTGCAAGCGTCAGCTTTGCATCGCCTTCGGAACCGGGTGCGGCATGACAACTGACGCAGCCGCCCGCCCAGAAAACCATCTGACCATTTGCCGGATCCGGCGCGCCGAGGCCCGCCCAATGGCTCTCCGGCAGCGGATCGGGTGCGGTGACGAGATAGAAGGCGCCCCCGCCGAGGACGGCGATGCCGATCAGACAGAGCAGTAACCGGATGAACCTGCGGACCATGCGCCGCCTCCCCTGTTGTCAACATTTCCTTGCGATGGACCCCGCGACCGGTCCGCGCAGGCGGAGAATAAGGCGATCCGCGCAGGCGGCAAGGCCGGCGCGGATCCAGTACTCTCTTTTGCTTTACGCAATTCCGGACGCAAAACCGCTGCACACTTTTGCTGGAATTGCTCCAGACGAAATGGCCTATCGCTCACTTGCTGAGGCGATAGGCCTTGTGACAGCCGGCGCAATTGGCGCCGAGCGTGTTCATCGTGGCACCGACGGCCGCAGGATCGGCCGGAAGTTGGGCCAGCGCGGTTTCGGCGTCAGTGGAGAGCTTGGCGGCGCGGGCTTTGAAGTCGTCCATGTTTTCCCAGATCTTCGGGCTCGCGCCCTCGTCGCCCGTCTCCGTGCCCGGCTTGAACTGGTCGGGGAAAACCTTGGCCGTTGCGGCGATCGTCGTCAGCGCCGCCTTCACCGCTTCGGCGTCATAGGGCTTGGTGCCCTTGGCGATGGCTGCCAAGGCCCCGGCCGAACCGCCGACCTGCTTCATCAACGCAACGCGCGAATCATGGGTGCCGTCTGCTGCGGTCACCGAACCGAAGGCTATGCCGGCCATGGCAACGGCCGCAGCTGCTGCTTTCCAATTCATATTGCTCTCCCTTTTTCCTCGGCCAAGATGGCCGATGGCCAATCTGCACCGGCAGCATGACAAAATCCATGCATCCGGTCAGTCACGTTTTGCCGGATCATCATAAAAACAATGTGATAGGCAGTTCTCTGCTTTTATGCGTGTCGTTATCCCGGAACCGCCGCGCACTTCCGGGCGACATGCAGTGGCGCTCAAGCGCTTTTCCACCCCTGCCAGAGGCTGAAAGCCGAGACCGCGACCAGCAGCAGTCCGGCGAAGCGGCCGACAAAGGCCGTGACATCAGGGTTGGCGACGAGCAGGTCGCGGCTGCGGCCGGCCGTCATCGCCAGCGTGCCGTAGATGGCGAACTGGGTGATGACGGTCATGGCGCCCATGATCAGCCCCTGCATCCAGATCGGGCCATATTCCGGCCTGAGGAACTGCGGATAGACGGCAAACATGAAGATATAGGCCTTCGGATTGACCAGACAGGTGACGGCGCCCTGGCGGAAGGCGCGCCAGCCGGAGCGTGCCGTTCCCGGGCCGACCGCCTCGACGGTGATCGAACTGCGGATCAGCGAAATTCCGATCCAGATCATGTAGCCGACGCCGGCAAAGAGCAGCACGTTGAAAAGCTGCGGCAGCATGGTGACGAGCACGCCGACGCCGGCTGCGCCATAGGCCGAATGCACGGCGCCGCCGGCCATGATGCCGCCGGTCGCCGCCAGCCCGCGCTTGACGCCGCCGGTCAGCGAATTGGCGAGCACGAAGAGCATGTCCATGCCCGGTACGATGATGATGCCGAAGAGAAGGGTGAAGAAGAGCCAGAGGTTTTCATGGTAGTTCATGTCAGTTACCGCCTTCAGTCTGCGGGCCGTTTTGAAAGACCCTGATTGATTTCAATCCGATAGGCGGCTCTATACGGGAACCCAACTGACAGTGTATTGTCAGGAGCGTGGCGGATGGGAGAGGTAAATGCGCAAGGCCTCGCGGCTTTTCGAGATCATTCAGATCCTCAGGCTGGCAAGAAAACCGATGACGGCGGCGACGATGGCGGAGACGCTTGAGGTAACCGTGCGCTCGATCTATCGCGACATCGCCGCCCTTCAGGCGATGCGGGTGCCGATCGAGGGCGGGCGCGGCATCGGCTACATCATGCGGCCGGGCTTCGACCTGCCGCCGCTGATGTTCTCGATCGAGGAGATGGAGGCGATCGTGCTGTCGCTGGCGCTGCTTGAACGGACGGCGGACGAGGAGCTGAAGCAGGCTGCGCGCCGGGTCAACCGGAAGATATCAGGCGCCGTGCCGGCGCCGCTGCGCCAGGCGATGGACAACAAGGCGCTTTACGCCTGGGGCTCGATCGCGCAGCCGGCAGGCTTCGACCTTGCGATCGTGCGCCGCGCGATCCGCGACGAACGCAAGCTGATGCTCGGGTACCGCGACGAGTTCGGCCGCGCCAGCGAGCGAACAATCCGGCCGGTCGCGCTGATCTATTATTCACAGACCGCCAATATCGTCGCCTGGTGCGAGCTGCGCCAGGCGATCCGCAATTTCCGCAGCGACCGGGTGGAGCGCTGCGCGACGAGCGAAGATTTCTTCAAGGGCGACGGCGATAGGCTGCGGGAATTGTGGACGAGTGGGTGGACGGAGAAGGCTGTGCCTGCCTGATGCGTGGCGTTTGAGGTACGAGCAGGGCGTCAATGTCACCTTTGACACCAGAAGGCCTCTTTCCCGAGATTCAACGCCACGATCTTGGACACCTGCCGAGAGGACTTCCGACATTTGCCCCACCCTCCGTCATCCTCGGGCCTGACCCGAGGATCCACGCCGACCTCCATCAGCAGCGGGCATGGATCCTCGGCTCAAGGCCGAGGATGACGGAGGGTGGGGGTGCGTTCCGCTAAACTCGCCGCCGGCGCGTTGGGTGCTTTATCGGGGGAAGCGCCCCGCATTACCTCGGTCAATTCCTGTTATGGATACGTGGCACAAGCCCGAGCACGACGAGGTAGGCAGACCTTGTCAGCAATCTTTCGCCGCTAATAAGCCAGCGTACGGCTCTCTTCCCGGCCGAAGCCGCGGATTTCGATGCGGTCGGGATGGACCTCGACGATGGCGAAAGCGTTTTCCGTCTCGGTGTCGACCACGCCCTTGAAATTGACGAAGTGGCAGCCGCCGGCCATGCCGTAATTGCCGACGTGGTCGTGGCCGTTGAGATAGGCGACGACATTGCGCTCAGAGGCGAGCAGGGCGACGATGCGGTCGCTGTCCCACATGTCGTGCTCACCGGGCGGATGCACCGGATAGTGATTCATGACGATCACCTTCTCGCCAGCCACGGCCGCTTTTGCGATTTCATCGCCAAGCCAGGCGAATTGTTCGTCGCTCAGCGCGGCATTCCAGCGATGGGCATTCCTCGCACCTTTTGCCTGCAACTCCGCCAGCATCTCAGCGGCAAGGGCGCGATGAGGATGGCCTTCGGGCGGCGCGAAGATGCTGACCTCGTTGCCGTCGAGCACGATAAAGCGCCAGCCGTGGCGCAAGAAGCTGTAATAGGGCGATGGCATGCCGAGGCGCGCGGCAACTTCGGACAAGTGTCCTGCAGAGACGGAGAAATCGTGGTTGCCGAGCAGGAAGACCGCCTCGTGCCTCAGCGTCTCATAGACCGGCAGGATATCGTCGAAGCTTGAAAAGCTGCGGTCGATGACATCGCCGAGCGTCATGACGAAGCTCAGCTCCTCACCGTTGAAGACCTCGATCGCCGCGGCAACCTTGGCGAGGCTGTTGGCGTAATAACGATCCATGGCCACATGCGGCGCGATCGCCGCATATTGTGGGTCGGCGATGATGCCGAAGCGGAACAGGGGAGAAGACGAAGAAGACATGGGGTGTGATTAGGAGCGGCCGGTGACAGGCATGTGACGGCCTCGTGTGAAAACGAAACACCCGGCACTTGAGGCGCCGGGTGTCAAATTCGAAGAGGCTGACGACATCGCCGCCATGGCGGCGAGTCTCGTAACGCTTACTTCGTGGCTGCTTCGTAGCGTTCCAGGACGTAGTCCCAGTTGATCAGGCTGTCGACGAAGGCTTCGAGGTACTTCGGGCGGGCATTGCGATAGTCGATGTAGTAGGAGTGTTCCCAGACGTCGACGCCGAGGATCGGGGTGGCGCCGTGAACCAGCGGGTTTTCGCCGTTCGGGGTCTTGGAGATTTCGAGCTTGCCGTTCTTGACGGAAACCCAGGCCCAGCCGGAGCCGAACTGGGTGGCGCCGGCATTGGCGAAATCGGCCTTGAACTTGTCGTAGCCGCCGAGATCGGAGGCAAAGGCCGCTTCGAGCTTGCCCGGCAGCTTGTTGCCGCCGCCGCCCTTCTTCATCCACTTCCAGAAGTGGATGTGGTTGTAGTGCTGGGCCGCGTTGTTGAAGAGGCCGGCATTGGTGCCGAAGGACTTCTTGACGACGTCTTCGAGCGAGAGGTCCGAAAGACCGGCTTCGGCGGCGAGCTTGTTGCCGTTGTCGACATAGGCCTTGTGGTGCTTGTCGTGGTGGAACTCCAGCGTTTCCTTCGACATGAAGGGAGCAAGCGCTTCGTAATCATAGGGAAGTTCAGGCAATTCGAAAGCCATGTCAGATCTCCTCTTGGCAATAGATTGCGTCTCGGCAGGTGAGGCGGAACATAGGAGGGGAAAGGGGGAGAGGCAACCGGCGAATTATCAAAAAACGACCGGCCGGAGGAAAATTTGCCTCAGTTGCAGGGTTGGAGTCGCGCGTAGAAATCGCTTGGGCAAATCAATGGGAATACCCACGCCGAAAACCACTTTTGCCTTTATGAAGATCAACGGAGACCCGATATGAACAGGAATATAATCCAGCCTCTCGCTGCCGCCGCGCTGCTTTCACTTTCAGGTGCGGCGCATGCCTCCTCCGATGAGGCCTGGAAGCAGCTCGCCGCAGACGTCGAGGCCAAATGCAAGAAGGCAGCGGTCAGCATCGAAAAACCCAGCGCCACCGTCGATCCCTTCGGCAGCTCGCATTATGGCCTTGCCCTGGTGACAGGCAAGCCGAAGGGCGCCAAGGGACTGATCGCCCAGATCTGCGTCTACGACAAACAAAAGAAAACCGTCGAGATCGGCAGCGAACTGGACGCCAAACAGCTCGGTCTCGCGCCGGCAAAATAGGCTGCCGCGGGATTGCCCCCAGGTTCCCTCAAAGTGATCGCAAGTGAGAATCTGTGCCCTGCGTCACATTTCGTGGGGAACCGGAGCCTATCCTTAGGAGTTGAAAGGCTGGGCTTTAGGGTGGTTCGGTTTTTTCATGGAAGCGCAGAACCGCTCAAATCTTTTGTTTTATGCAATTCCTGGAAAACCCCTTTTCCTGGAATTATGCAGCAATTCAAAGTGTTCGCGTCCTTTGGGCGTCTGAAAGGCGCGTGGCGCTGTGGGAGGTGCCGGCATGTCAGAGCTTCGCAGCAGGGCGGAAGATCAGCAAAAAATCTATCAGCACTGGGCACCGGTCTATGACCGGGTCTATCGCGGCATCCTGCGCGATGGCCACCGCAAACTCGCTGCCCTCGCCGCCGCGGCCGGCACCGACATTCTGGAGATCGGCGTCGGCACCGGCCTGACGCTCGGGCATTACCCGCGCCACTGCCGGGTGACCGGCATCGACATCTCCAAACACATGATTGAGCGGGCGCGTGAAAAGGCGAAACGCGAAAACCTTGAGCATGTGCAGGCGCTGGAGGTGATGGATGCGCATGCGCTCACCTTTGCCGACCGGTCTTTCGATGCGGTCTGCCTGCCCTTCGTCATCACGCTCATCCCCGAACCCGAACGGGCGCTGGACGAATGCGCCAGGGTGCTGAGGCCGGGCGGCGAGATCATCCTCGCCAGCAAGCTTGGCGACGGCGCCGGTCTGCAGGGCGCGATCGAGACGGCGGTGGCGCCGCTGGTGCGTCACATCGGCTGGTCCTCCGCCTTCCGCATTCACCGCATCGTCGCCTGGGCCGAGCGCCGCGGCGATTTTGCCGCTGCCGATATCCTGCCGGTCTTTCCGAACGGCTTCTTCAAGATCATCCGGCTGAAGCAGCGTGGACTTGCCGGTTAAGAGCGGAAATTTTTTCCCGCGTCGCTTATTCTGATGCTACCGTTCGTCTGAGGGGACTGCATGACATCGGATTTCTTCTTTTTCATCGTCGTGGGTTTCTGCGCGCAGATCGTCGACGGTGCGCTCGGCATGGCCTTCGGCGTGCTGTCGACGACGAGCCTTCTCGCCTTCGGGGTGCCGGTCGCCAATGCCAGCGCCATGACGCATGTGGCGGAAATGTTCACCACCGCCGCGTCGGGCCTCTCGCATGCCTATCATCGCAACGTCGACTGGCGCCTGGTGGCGCGGCTCGCACCGGCCGGCATGATCGGTGGCGCGATCGGCGCCTATCTGCTGGCCAATATCGACGGCAAGGTGATCGCGCCCTTCGTGTCGGCCTATCTGATCGCGATCGGACTGGTGATCCTCTACAAGGCCTTTCGGCCACCGCCAAAGCGGGATGTCCGCGACTGGATCGTGCCGCCGGTCGGGTTTTGCGGCGGCGTGCTCGATGCCATCGGCGGCGGCGGATGGGGGCCGATCGTCACCAGTTCGCTGGTCAGCCGCGGCCATGACCTGAAACGGGTGATCGGCTCGACCAATTTCACCGAATTCGCCGTGACGCTGACGATTTCCCTGACCTTCATGCTGACGCTCGGCTGGTCGGAACTCAATTCGGCGATCGGCCTGATCATCGGCGGCGTCATCGCTGCCCCCTTCGGCGCGATCCTCGTCAAACGGCTGCCGGTGCGGCCGCTGATGGTGGCGGTGTCGATGATCATCATCGGCACGTCGGCGATACGGCTCCTGTAAAGACCGCCTCGCTAGCGCATAGTGCTGCAGCGTCCTTTGCGCGTCTGAAAAGACGCGCGGCGCTGTAGGGTTACAGATTCCGGCCGAAATAAACATCCACGGAGGCGATCTTGTCGCCGCGGAAGCGAAAGCTCTCTATGTTGCGGAAGCTGCCGCCGTCCCTTTTTTCGGCACGGTAACGAATGACCGCCTCGTCACCGTCGATCGCCAGGAATTCGATGTCAAAGGCGCGGAAGACCGGTTCCTTCGGCCAGCAGCGATCGAAATAAGTCGCTCGGTCGATGTGGTCGTCGCGCGGACTGGAAAAGGTGAAATCCTCCGTCAACATGGCGCCGACGATATCCTTGCGGTCGTCGAGATAGGCGGCATAGAGATGACGGATGGTCTCCTCTCGGGATGTGCGCATGTCGCTCATGGCAATGTCCTTGGCTTAACTGATTGCATGATGCAATCAGTCATGTTTCTAGCACTTTTGCCCGAGAGGGTCCAGATTTGCGGCTCTCATTTCCAAAGATAGGTCACCGATGCGAAAGCGCCGTCTTGAAGGATGGGCCATAGCGCGGTTATATCCGTGCGTGCCCGCCCTGGAACGGCGAGTGCATGCACCGCTACGGCCTATGCGCTCGACCTCGAAAAGCTCGATCTTCAGGACACATTCACCCGCGCCGATCTGATCGCCGCGGCAAAGGACACATCGTTTTATCAGGCGCGCGGAACTTCGCCCGCGCGATCCATGCCGAGGCCGAGAGAATGACCGATACGCAATTGGACGCCGCCAGCGCCAGGCCGGGCTCGATCCACTGGAGGCGCAATCTCACCATCTCGCTGATCGGCTCCTTCACCACGATCGTGGCGATGACGCTGCTGCTTCCCTTCCTGCCGCTTTATGTCGAGGAACTCGGCGTCACCGACCATGCTGACATCGTGCAATGGTCGGGCATTGCTTATGGCGCCACCTTCTTTGCCGCGGCTCTCGTCGCGCCGCTCTGGGGCCGGCTTGGCGATATTTACGGCCGCAAGCTGATGCTGGTGCGTGCCAGCCTCGGCATGACGCTGGCGATCTCGCTGATGGGCATGGCCGGCAATGTCTGGCAGCTGGTGGCGCTGCGCCTCTTCGTCGGGCTTGCCGGCGGTTATGCCTCCGGCTCGATGGTGCTGGTGGCGACGCAGACGCCGAAGGATCGTTCGGCCTGGGCGCTCGGCGTTCTCTCTTCCGGCATCATGGCCGGCAACCTCGTCGGGCCGCTGATCGGTGGGGCACTGCCGCCCATCATCGGCATCCGCGGCACGTTCCTCGCCGCCGGCGGCATGATCTTCCTCGCCTTCCTCGCCACGGCCTTGCTGATCAAGGAAGAGAAATCGCCGGCCCGCAAGCAGGCGGCCAAGGCCAGCGGCGGCTGGAAGTCCATTGCCGACAAGCGGCCCGTCATCGCCATGCTGGCGACCGGCATGCTCTTGATGTTTGCCAATATGTCGATCGAGCCGATCATCACCGTCTATGTCGCGCAACTCGTGCCCGTCGAATCCCAGATAACGATGGTATCGGGCGTCGTCATGTCGGCGGCGGCCCTCGGCAGCATTCTGTCAGCCTCATGGCTCGGCAAGCTCGCCGACAGGATCGGCCACTGGCCGGTGATTGCAGGCGCGCTCGCCGTCGCCGGGCTGCTGCTGATCCCGCAGGCCTTCGTCACCAGCTCCTGGCAGTTGATCATCCTGCGTTTCTTAATGGGCGCAGCACTCGGCGGGCTGCTGCCCTGCATCGCCGCGGTCATCCGCCACAGCGTGCCTGATAGTGCGGCCGGCAGCATTCTCGGGCTTTCCATCTCCTCGCAATATGTCGGCCAGGTGGCCGGCCCCATCCTTGGCGGTTTTGTCGGCGGGCATATCGGCATGCGGGCAGTGTTCCTCGGCACCTCCGTGCTGCTTCTCGCCGGTGCGGCCTATGCCTGGATAGTGCGGCCGAAGGATGGGGAGACATCGAGCTAAGGGGCGCTCCCGCAGATCAGCTCGACGCCCGACCGGGCGATCGCTTCCAGCGTCTCGCGGCTGTCGCCGGCGCGGGCGCGGACGGCGAGCGAATGCATGACAGCGGAGGCGAGCCTGGCAAGCATCTGCGGATCGGCGCTTTGGGGAAGCTCGCCTCTTTCCACGCCAAGGCGCATGCGCTTTTCGATCTCATCGTCGAAATCGTTGAGGCTGCGGCCGAGCACCTCGCGGACCCGCTCATGCTGGACCGCCTCGGCCGATGCCGTGCCGATCAGCAGACAGCCGCGGGCGGCGGTATCGCCATGCAGGTAGATCGCCAGCGCACCGGCATAGACGCGGGCGATATTGTCGCGAAGCGGCAGTGACGGGTCGAGCGCCTCAGTCAGCACGTCCATGCCGTCCTGCCGATACCCCTCCAGCGTATCGAGATAGAGATCCTCCTTGTCGCCGAAGGCGCCGTAGAGGCTCGGGCGGTTGAGGTTGGTCGCAGCACTCAGATTGTCGAGCGAGGCGGCGGCAAACCCCCTGTCCCAGAAGACATCCCGCGCCTTGCCGAGCGCCGCCTTGGCGTCGAAGGCCCTCGGGCGGCCGCGCTTCTTTTCGTCTTTCATATTTTGTACCGTTTCGCATTAAATTCTTGACGAGAATTATTTTATGCGAAACAGTACAAATGTTCAACGCTATCGGCGGGCGGCATCGACCGCCTCCACAAGGAGAGGAAACGCAATGAAACTCTACATGCACGCCGCGGCTTGTTCGCTTTCGCCGCACATCATCTGCCGGGAGCTGGGGCTCGATATCGAGCTCGTCCAGGTCGACCGGCAGACGCACAGGACGAGCAACGGCGAGGATTATCTGGCGATCAACGGCAACGGCTATGTGCCAGCGCTGATGCTCGACGATGGCAAGGTGCTGACCGAGGGGCCGGCGATCGTGCAGTTCCTCGCCGACAGCGTGCCGGAAGGGGCAGCCCTCTTGCCTGAGGTCGGCAACATCAGCCGCAACGAGGTGCAGTCCTATCTGAATTTCATCACCGCCGAGCTGCACAAGCCGATGGTGCTGCTCTTCAATCCGATTTATTCCAGCGTTCATGGCGAGGTTCGCGCGCTGATATCGAAGCGGCTCACATGGCTGAACGGCCGTCTTGCCGGACCCTATCTCACCGGCGATGTCTTTACGGTGGCGGATGCCTATCTCTTCGTCTGCCTGAACTGGTCGCCCTGGACCGACATCGATCTCAAGCAATGGCCGGCACTGCACGGCTTCATGGCCCGCGTGGCGGCACGGCCGAAGGTGCGCGAGGCGCTGCAAGCCGAAGACCTCGAGGCCTTCGATGCCGACGGCGTCTATTTCGCGCCGCACGCCTATCTCGCCTCATCAGGACGGACCGGCTCGCCGGTCAGGCCGTAAACGCGAGGTCCGCCACACCGCGACAAGGATGGCATCAGAGGGCGTTGACGGCGACCGGCAAAGCACGCTTGTGGCCGGTCGCCCGATAGGCGGCGAGGATGCGGCGGCGGGCGATCTCGCCGACCGGCTTGCCTTCGAGGAAATCGTCGATCTCATCATAGCTGACGCCATAGGCTTCTTCGTCGGGGCGCAACGGGCGCTGGTCCTCGAGATCGGCTGTGGGCACCTTGAACACCAGCTCGTCCGGGGCGCCGAGCCGCTTTGCCAGCAGGCGGACCCGGCGCTTGTTGAGGCCGGCCAGCGGCAGGATATCAGCGGCGCCATCGCCGAATTTGGTGAAGAAGCCCATGACCGCCTCGGCCGCATGGTCGGTGCCGATGACAAGGCCGCCAAGGGCCCCGGCCAGGGCGAACTGGGCGATCATCCGCTGACGGGCCTTGATGTTACCGAGGATGAAATCCTGCCGGCCGGCATCGGCAAAGGCGAGGCCGCCGTTTAGCGCGGCGGCAAGCATCGCATCCGCCGGCGCCTTGATGTTGACCACCATCGAGCGGTCGGCGCCGATCGTTTCCAGCGCCCTCACTGCATCGGCCTCATCCGCCTGGACACCATAGGGAAGGCGCACGGCAATGAATTCGGCCGCATGGCCGCTGTCACGCAGCTCGCGCACTGCCTTCTGAGCCAGCAGCGCCGCCGTCAGCGAATCGACGCCGCCGCTGATGCCGAGGACGTAGCCGCGCATGCCCGAGGCGACGAGATAATCCTTGAGGAAAGCGGTTCGCCGTTCGATCTCCCGCTCAGGGTCGATGTCGGCGGCGACACCCAGTTCGCGGATGATCTCGCCTTGTTCGTCGAACAGCACAGTCATAAGCCTCTTCCTCCCCGCTTACGGAATTTCGGCGCCACTATGGCGAAAAGATGGGGGAAGACGAAACCGTTTCGGGCAGACCTGCCATGCATTTTATGCAAGTGGGCGGTTTGGTATCTTGGCGGGTGCAGCACCCCCCTCTGCCCTGCCGGGCATCTCCCCCACAGGTGGGGAGATCGGCAGGAAGCCATGCCTCGCCCTGAATTTGCGATTCATGTGACGGCAGTTGTTTGGGGAAGCCATCGCGCCCATCCAATCTCCCTCCTTGTGGGGGAGATGCCCGGCAGGGCAGAGGGGGGTGGACTCCCGCCTACCGCACGATCGTGAACAGCTCCACGAGATCAGCAAAACCCTTCAGCCTGTGCGCCCCGACCGACACCACATCCCCTGCCCCGGCCTCGTCGCGAAACGGCGCCGACATCAGGAGGGCCTCTCCGAGTTCGCTGCAGGCGGTCTGGATGCGGCTGACCAGATTGACGTCGCCGCCGATCAGGGTGAAATCGAGGCGGCGGCCGGAGCCGACATTGCCGTAGCTGACCTCGCCGTAATGCAGGGCGATGCCGGCCTTCACGCCGATGCCCTCATACTGGAAATGGTCGATCTCCTCGAGGATGGTGCGGGCCGATGCCAGGGCGGCGCCGCAGGAATGGGCGGCATCATAACCCGGGAAGAAGGCAAGCACGGCGTCGCCCATGAACTTCAGCACTTCGCCGCCCTCGCGGGTAATGGCCGGCACGATCCTGTCGAAATAGGCATTGAGCAGGCCGAGCACGGTGCTGCCGGGCAGCCGGTTCGATAGTTCGGTAAAGCCGCGCAGATCGCAAAGCAGCAGCGCTGCCTCCATCGATTCGATCTCGTCGCGGCGGATGCGGCCGGCAAGGATGCGGCTTGCCGTCAGCGGGCCGATATAAGTATCGAGGAGGCTGAGCTCAACCTGGCGAAGGATGCGCAGTTCGCTGGTGTTGCGCAGCGCCGGCAGTATGCGCTCGATCACCTCACGCTCGGAGGCGGTGAAGCCGCCCGGCCGCCGCGTGCCGAAGACGGCGGCGCTGACCGGGCCGTCAACATTGCAGAGCGGCGCGATGACGAGCTGCATCAAGCCGCGATCGGCAAAGACATCGATATGCTGCCAGCGGCCATGCACGCTTTCTCTGGTATCGACCACCAGCGGTTCGCGGGTTTCCATGACCTTGCGCAGTGGCGTATTGGCGATCGCGACCCGGGCGCCGTGTTCGCGGTCGTGGATCTCGACCGGCTCGCCCGGCGCCCAGGCGATGGTGCGGCCGATGAACTCGGGATGCAGCGTCATCAGATGCAGGGTCAGCCGGTCGACCGGCAGGCCGAGCGCCTGAAGCCTGCGGCCGAGGCCGGAGACCAGGCCCGCTTCATCGAGCGCGTGGCATTCATCGCCGGAGAGCCACTC
This sequence comes from Rhizobium indicum, assembly GCF_005862305.2. Taxonomy (NCBI): domain Bacteria; kingdom Pseudomonadati; phylum Pseudomonadota; class Alphaproteobacteria; order Hyphomicrobiales; family Rhizobiaceae; genus Rhizobium; species Rhizobium indicum. Next base: position 1,294,342 of record NZ_CP054021.1, read on the forward strand.
GATGATCGAGAGTAGTGCGCCGACGCTGACGGCATGGCCGGCGGCCCTGGGCTGGAGCCTGTCGGCATCGGGAGCATAGATCGCTGACGTCATGGCTTTCTCCTCCTTGAGGGCCGCACGGCGCTAGTGGGCGCCGCCGCCGGAGAGTTGACCGGGTTTTTTCAGAAGCAGGGTTGCAACCAGGGCGACGACCAGAGCGACGCCGAGCAGGAAGAAAGTATCGCTGAAGGCCATGATATTGGCCTGCTTGCGTATTTTGAGCGCGATGGCGACGACGGCCTTGTGGCCGGCAAGCGCCTGATCGCTGACGCCATGGCGCATGAAATAACCGGTGAGCCTGGCGATGCGATCGCGGGTGGCTTCCTCGAAGATCGAGACCGAGTGGGTCAGGATGTTCGAGTGGAACTGCTCGCGTTTCGACAGGAAAGTCTGCAGCGAGGCGATGCCGACGGCGCCGCCGAGATTGCGCATCATGTTGAAGAGTGCGGACGCCGAACCGGCATTCTCCCGCTCGATGCCTGCGGTGGCGATCGCCGAGAGAGGCGTGAAGACGAGCGCCTGGCCGATGGCACGGACGATGTTCGGCCAGAACAGCTGGTCGCTGGCATAATCGCCGGTCATGTGCACGTTCATGAAGTTCGAAGCGGCGAAGAGGGCAAAGCCGACGACGATCAGCAGGCGGACATCGAAACGCTTCATCAGCTGCGGCACCAGCGGGATCAGCAGCAACTGCGGGATGCCGGTCCAGGCGAGAACCATGCCGATCTGCTCGGAATTATAACCCTGGATGCGGGTGAGATAGATCGGCAGCACGAAGACGGAGCCGTAAAGCGCAATGCCGAGCAGGAAATTGGCGACGATGCCGAAACCGAAGTTACGGCGCACCAGCAGGCGAAGGTTCAGCAGCGGATTGGCCGTTTTCAGCTCGATGATCAGGAACAACGTCAGCGAGACGGCGGCGATGACAGACAGGCGGAGGATGAAGTCGGAGCCGAACCAGTCTTCCTTGTTGCCCTCTTCCAGCACGGTCTGCAGGGCTGCCAGGCCGATCGCCATGGTGATGATACCAGGCCAGTCGCCCTTGGCGAGCAGCTTTAGGTTCATCGGCGCCCGGTCGAGCGAGGCCCAGAGCAGGCCGACCATCAGCGCACCGGGCACCAGGTTGACATAGAAGATATGTTCCCAGCCCCAGTTCTCGGTGAGATAACCGCCGATCGTCGGGCCGATCGCGGGTGCGAAGGTGGCCGAAAGGGCAAAGAGGGCCAGGCCGATCGGCTGCTTGGCCTTGGGCAGCAGCGTGATGATGATGGTGAAAGCCATCGGGATCAGCACGCCGCCGGAAAAGCCTTGAATGGCACGCAGGATGATCATCTGCTGCAGATTGGCAGCGAAGGCGCAGGCAACAGAAAAGATCAGGAAGAGGATGGCGTTGGTGAGCAGGTAGTTGCGGAGCGAGAAGACGCGCGCCAGCCAGGCGCTCAAGGGGATGACGACGATCTCGGCGATCAGATAGGAGGTCGAAATCCAGCCGCCGTCATCCGTGCCGGCGCCGATCGCGCCCTGGATATCGGCAAGCGAGGCATTGACGATCTGGATGTTGAGGACGGCCATGAAGGCGCCCAGCGTCGAGCCGACAACGGCTGCCCACATGCGAAGCGGGCTCATGGCGGCAGGTGTCGCGGGCGCTGCAGCGGCGGGGGGCGCCAGCGCATTGCTGTTGGCGGCGATCTGAAGAGTGGCCATGACCTATCTCCTTCCGGCTCTTGCGGAAAATTCTCTCATGACGGGGTCCGGGTGATAATTCGGGAAAAAGGGAAAGGATCATCCAGCAGGGTTGGATGATCCCTCCTTAGCTGCCGCGGAGGTCTGGGCAGCCTTGGTATCGATTTCGGGCTCGACCGACATGCCCGAGCGCAGCAGGCCGCTCAGAGCCTCGTCGTCGATGACGATCTTGACCGGGATACGCTGGACGATCTTGGTGAAATTGCCGGTGGCATTGTCCGGCGGCAGCAGTGAGAATTCCAACCCGCTTGCCGGCGAAACGCTGTCGACATGACCCTTGATCGAGATATCGGGAAAGCTGTCGACCTTGATCTCGACCGACTGGCCGGGGCTGATATAGGTCAGCTGCGTTTCCTTGAAATTGGCGACAACATAGACCGCATGCAGCGGCACGACCGCCATCAGCTGCGTGCCCGAGGTGACATACTGCCCGACCCGGATCGACCGGGCGCCGACCGTGCCGTCGACGGCGGCGACGATATCCGTATAGGAGAGGTTCAGCTCTGCCTGCTGGGCGGCGGCGGCCGCACGGTCGCGCTGGGCAACCGTCTGTTCGCGCTCAGTCTGCAGCACCGGCACCTTATTCTGAGCCGTGACGAGGGCTGCCCGGTCACGCTCGACGGCGGCAGCGGCCTGGTCACGGGCCGACTGGGTCTGTTCGGCGCGAGACTGGGTGCCGGCGCCGTTGGTGATCAGGCGGGCCGAGCGGGCGGCATCGGACACGGCAAAGTCCAGCGATGCCTGCGAGGCATCGATCGTCGCCCTCGCCTGCTCGATCACAGATTGCTGCAGGGAGATCTGGGCGTCGATATTGGTGATGGCGGCTTCGGCCGCCTTCACATCGGCTCTCGCCTGCGACAGTGCGGCCTGGAAGTCGCGGTCGTCGATGCGGGCGAGAACCTGACCGGCCTTGACCGCGTCATTGTCGTTGACCAGCACCTGGCTGATATAGCCGGCGACCTTCGGGGCGACAGTGGTGTAATCGGCCTTCACATAGGCATCGTCGGTGGATTCGATGAAGCGGCCGACCGTCCAGTAGCGGTAGCCGAAATCGCCTGCGAAAGCGACGCCGGCAAGCAGCGCGGCGGCAAGGGCGGCGCGCTTGACGATGCGGCGGCCGGTCTTTTTGGGAGCTTCCGCGACCGGTGCTTCGGCGACCGGCGCTTCAGAGACAGGCATGGGGGGCGCCTCGGCGGCAGGTGCCCTGGCGGCTTCCTCGGCCAAGATCTGCTCAGCCTCCCTCGCACTTTCGAAAACGTCTTTGCGGGGCAACTCGACCATCGTCATTCTCCTTCACCGTTGGCCTCCTCTGCGAGAGGCCCTGTTCGATGCGAAGGAAAATGCACCCTGACATTTATTTTGATAATCTGCTTAAATCGGGAAGGATCATCAACTCTCAGCGGATAATCCGAGGGCAATATGGATCGGCTGACAAGCCTCACAGTCTTTGGCCGGGTGGTGGAATGCGGTGGTTTTTCCGCCGCCGCGCGCCGGCTCAACATGTCCGTCACCATGGTCGGCAATCACGTGCAATCGCTGGAGGACCGGCTCGGCGTGCGACTGCTCAACCGCACGACACGCAAGGTCAGCCTGACGGAAACCGGCAAATATTACTATGAGCGCTCTTTGCAGATCCTCGCCGAGCTGGAAGAGGCGGACCGGACGGCAGGCGCGCTGAGCACGACGCCGCGCGGCACGCTGAAGGTCTATACCAGCAGCGCCATCGTGCGTTTCCTGCTGCCTGTCGTCAGCGAATTCATGGAGCTCTATCCGTCGATCTCACTCGATTTCAGCGTCGGCGAGCGGATGGTCGACATGATCGAGGATGGCTACGACCTGGTGATGCGCACCGTACCGCCGCCGGATTCATCGCTCGTCGCCCGCAAGCTGACGCCCTGGCGCCATATGCTCGTCTGCTCGCCGGCCTATTTCGAGAGCCATCCGATGCCGAAGACGCCGACCGACGTCGCCGATCACAATTGCCTGCAATATGCCTATTACCCCTATGGCGACGACTGGCGCTTCGAGGATGGCGAAGGCAACAAGGAGAGCGTCAAGATCAGCGGCAATGTCGTCTCAAACAGTGCCGAGATGCTGCGCTTCCTGACGCTGACCGGGCGGGGCATCTTCCTGGCGCCGAGTTTCGTCGTGTTCGACGACATCGCCGAAGGGCGGCTGGTGAAGATCATGCCCGACTACCGGCCGATCGAGTTCAACATCAACGCCGTCTATCCCAACCGCAGCCATCTGCCGACGAAGGTGCGGCTGTTCATCGATCTCTTGGCGGAGAGATTTGCGGAACATCGGAAGTGGATGACATGAGGGGGAATTTTACATTGGAGGTCACCCTTCACTGCAACACGGCGGAATTCGGCAGCAATGCCGTTCGGCCCCAAAAATGCCTCGACTTCGCTGGACACCATTCGACTATGAAAAACAACAGGATGGTGTGTCGGCTGTGCCCATAGACATTTGGAATGTTCGGCGAATGCTCATCGCCGATTTTCTTGGCACCGCGTGTGCAGCTTACCATCGCGCCTTGGATTTTTGGCCGCTTGATTCGGCCAATGGGCTACGAGGACTCTTCGATCTATTGGGTGGGCCGCTGCTCTTTCTCTCGGTCGCGGGCATAGTGTTCGTTTGGTTTATCGGCGCATTAGTCGCGTTATTTCGTCGTCGTATCCGTAGAATGGTGAGTCGTCTTATTGCTATCATCATTGTTCCGGTGTGTTTTGGGACGATGATCACCGTGCCTTTGTTCGATCCTTGGCTATGGTACGTCATTTTCAATAAATCGCGTTTCGAAGCGGCGGCAGCCGCGAGTGGCTCTGCACAGAACGGTACGATCATTGAGGGGCGCGACGTTTCGACAGGGATCGCCGGCGCGGGTTACAATCATTTTGTCGCTCTCATCTTTAGCGAAAGCGATCCGCCCAAACTGGTTTATGGCGACAGCGATGAAGAAAAATTGGCAGCCAATTCTGTGCTGACGCACCTCTACGGCAATTTCTACAGGCGAGATGAGTACTTTTGACGACCCTTGCGGGAACTGAGAGGCTGCGGCTATCCCCCTTCGCCCCGCAAGCGGGGAGAAGGTGCCGGCAGGCGGATGAGGGGCGGGCTGGGCTCTGATCCGCCGAACCGCTGCAGCCCTGCGCTTGCGCTTCGGGCGTTCGTCGTTGCAATCGATTCACTGGATCGATTGCTCCCGCTTCGCGGGACCTCTCCTCACTCTTCGCTCTCACTCCTGCCGTGGGCCCAGTCCATGTAGAGTTCCAGCGCCTTGCGGGTGACCGGGCCTTCCTGGAGGTTGCGGTCGTCGAGGCGGATGACGCCGACGACTTTGGAGTAGTTGCCGGTGGTGAAGATCTCATCGGCTCCGAGGAAGTCTTCGACCGAGAGCGTTGCTTCGTGCACGTCGAAACCGGCCTGGCGCAGCAGGCCGATGACGCGGGCGCGGGTGATGCCGGCAAGGAAAGTGCGGTTGGCGGCCGGCGTCATCACCACGCCGTCCCTGACCATGAAGACGTTCGAGGAGGCGGTCTCGACGACGTTGCCGTTCAGATCACGCACCAGTGCATTGTCGAAGCCGCGGCTGCGCGCTTCGGCGATCATGCGGCCGCTGTTTGGATAGAGCGAGCCGGTCTTCGCCTCGGTCATCGCCGTTTCCGGCGACGGGCGGCGATAGGGCGAGACGGTCAGGCTGGTGCCGCCATGGCCGCCCATCGGCGCCTCGAACAGGCAGAGCGCGAAGCGGGTCGATTCCGCGTCGACGGAGACGACGCTGCCGGGCGCGCCGTGTTCGCCCCAATACATCGGCTTGATATAGATCGCCGTGGCGCCATCGAATTTGGCAACGCCTTCCCAGGCGAGTGCTACGATCTCCTCGGCTGATTTCACCGGCTTCAGGCCCATGGCGAGCGCCGAGCGGTTGATGCGCTGGCAATGCAGGTCGAGATCGGGCGCGATGCCGTCGAACCAGCGGGCGCCGTCGAAGACCGTGGAGCCGAGCCACATGGCATGCGAGGTCGGCCCGATCAGCGGCGGATTGCCGGGGAGCCATTCTCCATCGACATGAGTCCAGGTGGTTGAGCGGGGTGTTGTATCGACGGCCATGATGGTTTCCTCCTGAAGCCGGAGAAGGAAAAACCGCCGCGGCAAGCCGGGTCAAGGACAAATCCCGAGCGGAAACACGGAAGCAAGAAAATGCCGGGGAATGCCGCCAGGCCGCAATATTCGTGCGCAGCGATGGCAGCTTCATCGATGGGTGCATCAGCAAAAATGATGGAATGGAATGTTGGAATGGCTGCCTGCCGCATGTCATCATGGGCGCAATCGCGGATAGACAGCAAGGAAAACGCCGATGAAAGCCATGTTCTACGAAGCCTTCGAACAGGCGCCCGAAATCCGCACCGTTGCCGATCCGACACCGACAGAGGACGGTGTCGTCATATCGGTCGGCGCCAGCGGGCTCTGCCGCAGCGACTGGCACGGCTGGATGGGCCACGACCCGGATATCCGCCTGCCGCACGTGCCGGGACACGAGCTTGCCGGGCGGATCGTCGCCACCGGCCGCGGCGTGATGCGTTTCAAGGTGGGCGACCGGGTGACCGTGCCCTTCGTTTCCGGCTGCGGCCATTGCAGCGAATGCCATTCCGGCAACCAGCAGGTCTGCCCGAACCAGTTCCAGCCGGGCTTCACTCATTGGGGGTCGTTTGCCGAATATGTGGCGATCGATTATGCCGACACCAATCTGGTGCACCTGCCCGATACGATCGACGACGCGACGGCGGCAAGTCTCGGCTGCCGCTTCGCCACCTCGTTTCGCGCCGTCGCCGATCAGGCGCGCACCGGGCCCGGCGAATGGATCGCCGTGCATGGCTGCGGCGGCGTCGGCCTGTCGGCGATCATGATTGCCACCGCGCTCGGGGCAAATGCGATCGGCATCGACATTTCGGAAGAGAAGCTCGCCTTTGCGCGGGAGTGCGGAGCGGTGGCGACGGTCAATGCGTCAGGTGTCGCCGACGTGGCGGAGGCGGTGCGCGAGATCACCAAGGGCGGCGCGCATGTCTCGATCGACGCGCTCGGCCATCCCGTCACCTGCTTCAATTCGATCAAGAATCTGCGCCGTCGCGGACGGCATGTGCAGGTGGGGCTGATGCTCGGTGAACACGCGACGCCGCAGATCCCAATGGCGCAGGTAATCGGCCACGAGCTGGAAATCTACGGCAGCCACGGCATGCAGGCCTGGCGCTACGACGCCATGCTGTCGATGCTTTCGGCCGGCAAGATCGCGCCGCAGAAGCTGATCGGACGGCGGGTCAGCCTTGAGGAGGCCGTGCCGGCGCTTATGGCGCTCGACAAGGCTGAAGCCACGGGGATCAGCGTGATTACCCGGTTTTCATGAAGCGCAGAAGCGAGCAAATAGCAACTTCGTCTGATGTATCTTGCTGCGGCTAAAGAGAGACGCGAGGCGCAGCGTAGGGTCTCTTCTCCCCAGCGGGGAGAAGGTGCCGGCAGGCGGTTGAGGGGGTGAGCGGCGAAGCCGCGAATGCGCTGAGCGCAAGCGAAGGGCAAGCGAAGGGCAATGAAGGGTGTACCGCGTGGCCCCCTCATCCGCCCTACGGGCACCTTCTCCCCGCTGGGGAGAAGAGGGAATAGCAGCCTCAGTGCTCCGATAAGGTAGTGTTTCCCAGACCTCTCGTTTTGCAACTGGCCTTATTCAGCCACGCCAATCGAAGCGAGAAAAGCAGCAGAAGCCGGGATCTTCGACTTGTCCTTGATCTCGATGATGAGGCGCGGGTTGCTTTCGAGCTTGGCGAGAGCCGCAAAGACGGCATGCCAGCGGATGGTGCCTTCGCCAAGGCTCCAGTGGCGGTCGGCATATCCGTCGGCATCCTGCAGGTGGACATGCTGGAGGCGATTGCCGGCGGCCTTGACGTAATAATCGACCGGTGGCGCACCGGTATAGCCATGGGCATAATGGGCGTGGCCGGTATCGATCGAGACCGCGACGGCAGGCGAGTTGAAGCTTTCGGCAAGCGCCACGCGAATATGCGGATCCTTGTCCTCGATGTTCTCGATGACCATGGTGCAGCCGATATCCTCGGCGCGCCGGACGGCGTCGCGGAGCGTCATGTGCGTGCGCTCGGCCAGGGCTTCGCGGGCGCCGGCATTGTCGTCGAGATTGTTGTAGGACCAGGACGTATAAGGGCTGTGGATGACCATATGGGTCGCGCCGATGACGGCGCAGACGTCGAGCCCCTGCAGCAGGCGCCTAGTGACGATGGCGCGGATATCGGGATCTTCCGAGGCGATGGTGAAGCCCCAGAACGGGCCGTGAATGCCGAGGCGGCCGCCATGACCGTCGAGAAGCCGCCTGGTGCGGGCGGCAAGCGGCGCCCAGTCGCCGTTCAGAATCTCGGCATCGATAAAGTTCTGCAATTCGAGATCGCGGGACTTTTCGAAGAGCCAATCACGGTGAAGTTCAACTTCATCGAGCGTCATGGCGGCGCCGACGACGGGAAGAGAGGACATGGATGCGCTCCATCAATGTGAATGATCAAAGTGAATGCCGGGACGGCGTGGAAGGACGGCCCTAGAGAAGGCCAAGAACGGCCGCCGCGTTCTATGCACCCCTTCTGTGTCGGCGGTATTACAGGCGCCGAGCCTTTCGCATCCCTCCGGCCTCAGTCATTTGCGCATAGCTGATGCGGCATTGACGGACCTTGCGGAAACGCCCCGAAGTACCGATATCGGCCTCGACAGTCTCGTGACGCAGTGGCGCGCGAGCGGCGTTGAACCCCTGGCAACGGAGCCGTTTGTTCAGCGCTTCGGCCGATGCAGCGCGCTTCTTTGAAAGCCTTCGGCGATGTTACCCCCAACAACAGGGCGGCTTGTCAAAGACGGCGCAAAGGTCTAACGGCTGCGCCCGCAAGAAAAAGCCGATCAGAAGAAGCCCTGTAAGAAAAAGAAAGAGACATGATGTCCAACTCATTTGTGAAAATGCATACAAGCGACGAGGCCAAGCGGTTTTTCGTCCTCGGCGACCGGGTCGAGCGTCGGCTTAGAATCAGCGGAACCTGGCTCAATCTCTTCGACGTCACCGTGCCATCAGGCAGCCGGACGCCGAAACATGCGCATGCGAGCCCGGAAGTGTTCCGCATCATCGAGGGAAAGCTGACGATCTGGCGCCTGGGCGACAGCGGCCCCGAAGAGATCGAAGCGAGCGTCGGCGACATCGTCACCATCCCGCCCTTCATGGTGCACGGCTATTCCAACCGTGGAACCATCCCCGTGGTCTTTTCCGCGGTCGTCGATCGGGACATGGCCGAATTCATCGAAGCGGAAGGCACAACCGAGCCTCCGAAGGCCAGCCCTTCGACGGAGACCATCGCCCGCATGACCGCGGCCGCCAATGCTTACGGGATCACCATCCTCGCGGCCTAGCGACCGCATCTGGGGGCGTCATTCCGCGGCCATGCTCTCCTCGCCTGGGGCAACTTGGCTGAGAGCTGCAACTGCGAAAGATGCAAGTTCATGGGCTGATAGCTCACAGTGGCTCGAAGGCAGAGCGCCAATAATTCTGGGGTCCCATAAGGAGATGATTGAGGCGCAAAAGCAGGAAGCGGCCGTGTCAACATTCCTCGGAACGAACTCTTCAGTCGCGATGCCAGTGGAAATGAGCTCCCCGATATACGCCTGAAGTCGCTTCAGATGGTCTCTGAATGATGGCCAACTGCCGTCTGCGGCGAGAACAACGAGGTTGAACATCTGGCTGTCGCCGTGACGTGCCTGCAGCATCAGGCGGTGTTGTCCGAGCGCGGTTTCTTTCAGGCGGCTCGCCGCACTGGTGAGCTCGCCGCCGGCAGATGGGGTGAAGGTGAGATCAGTTTCGAAGAAATTCCCGGCAATGGCATCCCAAATCGCCGCCTTGGAGGGGAAGATTTTGTACACACTTGCCGGCGACTTCCCCAGCAGTCGAGCGATATCGGCGACGTTTGTTTTCGAGGGTCCGTACAGCCGGCACGCTGCCGTGCCGGCTTCGATGATCGAGGACATATAGCCAGTCTGCGGCCGGTCGCTTACAGTCGTGCCAACGTCCATTTGCCAATCCTATCTGGTCCGCATGCTGGACGGGTCTCAGACGGCGTCTGATCGAGGCGGCTGACGATCAGTAGGCAATCTGACCATCCACCATCTTCCCCTCATTCGAGGAGAGTTCCCGCTTCAGGATTTCTCGCGCCTCCGGGCTGATGACCGCGACTGGAGCCGCAACGGCTACGCGCGCTGCCGAGCCGGCGAAATTGGCCGCTGTCATCCCGATCTGATCGGCAACGCTTGCCTTTCCGCCCTCGAGGCTCTGCCCTGCCAGCCGCCGCCCGAGCAGGCGCACGATCTCCGGGCTGTCGGCGAAGGCATTGTGGCCGAGCGGATCGTTCGTCGCGATGGCGCTCGTGTCGATAACGGAAACGCCGAGTTCGTCGAGAAGAGGCGCGTAAGGTCTGAGATCGGATCCGCCGACGCGGCTGACGCCACCCGATAGCCAGCTCGACATCTCCAGCGCCTTGTCGCGTGTCGAGGTCAGGATCGCAAAGTGCGGCCGTTTCGGCCCCATCTCGGTGAACTGGCGACGGAACACATCGATGTCGATGTCCGGCGATGCGAGAACGACGTTCTTGACCTTTGCCGGGATTGATTTCTCGCGCATGGCGACGCCGCGCAGCGCCTCGGCCGCAAGCCAGCCGCCCATGGAATGGGCGAGGATCGTCACATCGGAGACGTCGGGACTTTTCGCCGCCTGGAGGATCAGATCCTCCAGAGCGCGACGCGAATAGTTGGCGCTCTCCTTGTCGTAGAGGTAGTCGAAGACACGGCCCCTTGATGGCCAGGTGAAGAGGATCGGTGCGGCGTCGGTTCCCGAGTCATGGACGATCTGCGCGAAGCGGAAGACAGCGTCGGCGTAGGTGTTGTTGAAGCCGTGCACGAAAATGATGACCTGATGTTTCGTGTTTCGGTTCTTCCGGTACCAGTCGAACGCCTGGCCCTCGGATTGCACCTTGGCAACCTGCGTGACCGCAAACTCTTTTTGCGGGTTGGGCGGCATGCGGGACGGCCACTGCACCTCTCCGATCTTGCGGTTCCGATCGGGCGGGATGGATATGTCGACGCTGTTAAGGGAAATCGCCGTCCCGCGGTCACCGGAATAAAGCTTGCCGGGATCCTCCGAAGGCTTACGTGTCGTGGCGACCAGCATGGTGACCCGGCTCGTGCCGGCCGGGGCCACGGCGAGAGGCTGAAGGACATCCTGCACCCGGTTGGCGCAACCCGATGTAACGAGTGACAGGGCCACAAGGACCGGGACAGCGCGGCCTACGCGGGCAGCGATCGCCTTGGCGAACCCAAACCCGGTGAGACCCTGGGCAATGCGCCCAGGGAGTGAGAGCGATGTGGTCATCTCAGTTCTGCTCGACTTCGCGAGGAATCCGGAACCAGGCGACGTAGAGCGCCGGCAGGAAGAGAAGTGTCAGCGCCGTTCCGACGACAATCCCGCCCATCATCGCGTAGGCCATGGGACCCCAGAAAATTTCATGCGAGATCGGGATCAGGGCCAGGGTTGCGGCCGCAGCAGTGAGCATGATCGGCCGCATGCGGTGCTCGGTCGCCTCCACCACCGCCTTCCACGCCGATATTCCCTCTGCGCGCAACTCCTCGATCTGCACGATCAGGATCACGGAGTTGCGGATGAGAATTCCGACCAGCGCGAGCACGCCCAGGAGCGCGACGAACCCAAGCGGCGAGTTGCTGGCGAGCAGCGCCACGACGACGCCGATGAGGGCCAGCGGCGCTACCGAGAAGACCAGGAACAGCCGGTGGAAGCTCTGAAGTTGGATCATCAGCAGCGTCGCCATGATGACGAACATAGCCGGCGCCACCTTGGCGATCGGACCCTGCGATTTGGCGCTTTCCTCGACTGCGCCGCCGACCTTCACGGAATACCCGGCCGGCATCGTCTTTTCGAAAGCCGAAACCTTGTCGGAGAGCGCCTTCACAACGGTCGCCGGCTGCGTCGCATCGCCGATCCCGGCCTTGATCGTGATGGTCGGAATTCTGTCGCGCCGCCAGATCGTCGGCTGTTCAAGCTCATAATGGAAGGTTGCGACGGATGACAGCGGGACGGATTGACCGTTGCTGCTCTGCAGTTGCAGGTCAAGCAGGGTGTCGATCGAGCCGCGCTCCTTTTCCGCGGCACGGCCAATGACATCGACCAGATAGATGTCGTCCCGAACCTGCGTTACGGCATTGCCTTGTACGACGGTGTTGAGCGCCATTGCGATGTCCTGAGACGAGACGCCGAGCTGTCGGGCCTTGTCCTGCAGCACGTCTATCTTCACGACACGGGCCGGCTCATTCCAGTCGAAGGCGATGTTCCGGAGGGAAGGATAGGTGCCGACGATCGAGCCCAATTTCTGTGCCAGGTCGCGCACCGTCTGCAGATTTTCGCCGGACACTCGGTACTGGATCGGCTTGCCAACCGGAGGCCCGATGTCCAGAAGCTTCACGTAAGCGTCCGTTCCCGGAAACGTCTTCTGAAGGTAGACCTCCATCTGCTGCTTCAGCTTGTCCCTGATGTCGAGGTCCTTGGTGACAACGACCGTCTGGCCGAAAGAAACGTCAGCCGGCTGCACGTCGAAGGACAGAACGAAGCGCGGCGCACCCCTGCCAACGTATGTCGACCAATGTTCGACGCCAGCGTTGCCAGTCAGCATCGCACGCTCGAACTGGGCCATCTGGCGGCTCGTTTCGGCGATCGAACTGTTCTGCGGCAGGTTCCAGTCGACGATCAGTTCCGGACGGTCGGAGCTCGGGAAGAACTGCTGCTGCACCATCGACAGGCCGGCGATCGATCCAGCGAAGAGTAGGACTGCTGCGATGATCGTCATCCAGCGCCAGCGCAGGCAGAATTGCAGCAGGCTGGAAAAAATCTTGGCAAAACGGCCCTTGTGCTCGGCGTGCTTCTTCATCGTCTTCGGTAGAATGGTCACCCCGATCAGGGGCGTGAACACCACCGCGACCACCCACGAAACGACGAGGGAAACCGCTATGACCACAAAGAGCGAGAAGGTGAACTCGCCGGCGTTGCTCTTGTTAAAAGCGACGGGGATGAAACCCGCGACGGTGACGAGCGTGCCCGTCAGCATCGGGAAGGCCGTGGATGTGTAGACGTAGGTGGCGGCTTTCGTGAGACTGTCGCCCGTTTCCAGCCGTGCAACCATCATCTCGACGGCGATCATGGCGTCGTCGACAAGGAGGCCGAGCGCGATGATCAGCGCTCCGAGCGAGATGCGCTGCAGCGAGATGCCGGTGTAGAACATGACCATGAAGGTGATGGCGAGAACGAGCGGGATCGCGATTGCCACCACCAGGCCGGCCCTCATCCCCAGACTGATGAAGCTGATCGCGAGCACGATCGCGACCGCCTCGAACAGAGCTTTTGTGAAGCCGCCGACTGCCTCCTCAACCACCTTTGGTTGGTCGGACACCTGTTCGACCGAGACGCCGACCGGAAGCTCCTGGGTGATTTTGCTCATCGTCTTGTCAAGCGATTCGCCGAAGGCAAGCACATTGCCGCCCGTCTTCATACCGATCGCGAGCCCAATGGCAGGCTTTCCGTTGAAGCGGAAGAGCGACGTCGGCGGGTCGACATAGCCGCGGGTGATCGTGGCGACGTCGGTCAGCGGGAAGAAGCGGTCGTTTACCCGAAGATTGATCCCACGCAAGGTGTCCTCGGAGATGAAGCGCCCGCCGACCCGCAAGGCGACCCGCTCCGGTCCGGTTTCGACAAAGCCGGACTGGGTGACGGCGTTCTGCGCTTGCAGCGTGGCAATGATGGCGGAGCGGTCGATGCCGAGGGCGGCGATCTTGCGGGTGGAGAATTCGAGGTAGATCACCTCGTCCTGCGCGCCGACAATATCGACCTTGCCGACGTCGGGGATGTTGAGGATCTGCGTCCGGGCATTCTCGGCGAAGTCGCGCAGTTCCCTCTGGCTAAGTCCGCTGTCGCCGGTGAAGGCGAAGATGTTGCCATAGACATCGCCGAACTGGTCATCGAAGAAGGGGCCGACGACGCCTTGGGGGAATTCGTTCTTGATATCGTCAATCAGGTTGCGGACGCGCGACCAGGTGGGCTTTACGTCCCGCGCGATTGTATCCGGCAGCAAATCGACGAAGACGATCGTTTGCCCGGCAGTCGTAATGCTGCGGGTATGTTCCAGCTTGTCGAGCTCCTGGAGCTTCTTTTCGATGCGGTCGGTAACCTGCTGCGTCACCTCCTGGGCAGAAGCGCCTGGCCATTGGGCCTGGATCACCATCGTCTTGATCGTGAAGGATGGATCCTCCTCGCGGCCGAGCCCAAGATAGGCAAAGGCGCCCGCCACCGCGAACATGATCATGAAGTACCAGACAAGCGAACGATGCTCGAGCGCCCAGTCAGAAAGGTTGAATTTATTCACGGGCGTGGCTCCTGTCCGAGTTGCACTTTCTGTCCATCAGTGAGTTCATCAACTCCGGCGATGACGATCTCTTCCCCTTCCCGCAGGCCCGCTTGAACCAGGACTGAACGGGGGG